>CAITLA010000080.1 GCA_903893135.1 uncultured Syntrophaceae bacterium
ACCTATGGTGAGGAACAGGGTTCCCAGTGGATGTTTTCAGCATCGCAGCAGTTTCTCTTTCCCGGCAAGCGTGCGCTGAAGGGGGATATGGCAGAGCGTGACAGCCAAAGCCTGGAGGCCATGCACGAACTCCTGAAGCTCAAGACATCAGCGCGGGTCAAAGAACTTTACTACGATCTCTTTCTGGCCTACAAAAATATCGATCTTTTGAAAGACAAGAGAGACCTCTTTGTCCGGACTGAGGACCTCACCCTTGCACGCTACGCGGCCGGGAAGGCGATGCAGCAGGAGGTTCTCATGGCGCAGACAGAGAAATACATGCTCCTCGAAAAAGAGGAGATGTTGAACCAGAAGATACGGTCTCAGGAGGCCATGCTCCGGGCCACAATAGGACGTGAGAAGGGGCCGCCCCTGGGGAGACCCATCGAGCCAGCCTACGCGCCATTCACAATCACCCTTGATGAGGCACTGCAAATGGCCGATCAGCGCTCGCCGGAGATCAAATCCAGAAAAAAAATGATCGAAGCGGCAGACACCAAAATCCTTATGGCCCAGAAAGAGTACTACCCGGACTTTAATATCACCGCCGGCTACTTCAACCGATCCGGTGACTTCAAGGACATGTGGAATGCACAGGCGACGGTCAACATACCCCTGTACTACAAGACAAAACAGGAACCGGCAGTCCTTGAGGCAAAGGCATCTCTTGCGCAGGTGAAACAGGAACTGGAAGCCGTTAAACTGATGATATCGGCAGCCATACAGGATAATTTCTCTATGATCAAATCGTCGGAAAAGCTAATGGACATTTACAAAAACGGTTTAATCCCCAAGAACTCTCAGGACGTCGAGTTGGCCCTGTCGGGATATGCCACCGGGAGGACAGAAGCAATAGTGGTGATTACAAGACTAAAAACCCTGCTTGATTACGAAATCCTTTACTGGAGCCAGTTTGTGGAAAGAGAAAAAGCTATCGCGCGACTCCATGCCATTACGGAAGGTCAGGTTTCATCTCCAGGAGGTGCGGGCAAATGAGAGAGCGAAATACCTTTATGATGGTGATGGCCGCCAGTGCGGCAGCAGTTATGTTTCTTCTGGGGATTATTTTTTCAGCACCGCTCTTGGCCCAGGGTCATGCGGGACATACTGTTCAGAAGCCCGCGGCAGCGGAGAAAGCTAAGACGGTCAAACCTGATCTCCAGCAGGAAGAAACGGCGGCAGAGGAGGTTCCTCAGGTTGAGCTTTCTCCCGAACAGCAGCAACTCATCGGCGTAAAGACGGTCAAGGTTGCCCTAAAGCCCATGCAGAAAGTCATACGAACGGTGGGAAAGATAGAGGCCGACGAACAGAAGCTGGCCACCATCAATACCAAGATCGAGGGCTGGATTGAGAAGCTCTACGTGGATTATACAGGCCGTTACGTAAGGAAGGGGGAGCCATTGGCGGAGATTTACTCTCCGGAGCTTCTGGCGACCCAGCATGAGTACCTCAGCATATTGAAATGGACGGTTAAGCAAATCGCCCCGACGGATCGACCCGGCGCCGTTCAATCGGAGAGCGATCAGACAAAGGCGGCAGCCACTTCTGAACCCGTTTCCGAATTACGGGACATGATTGCGAAGGATGCCAAGGCCACGCTGGCGGCTGCCAGAGAGAGGCTGCGGCTCTGGGACATCTCCGAGGAACAGATCAATAAAATTGAGGAGACAGGGAAGCCCGTCCGCACGTTAATCCTTTACAGTCCGGTAAGCGGGTTCGTTACACAGAAAGCGGCCATTCAAGGGATGAAGGTAATGCCGGGAGAAAAACTATTTGATATAGCCGACCTCTCCACGCTCTGGATAGTTGCCGATATTTACGAATACGAGTTGCCCTTTGTGCGGGTAGGTCAACAGGCCCGCATCACCCTCAGTTATTTCCCGGGCAGGGAAATAGCGTCACGTATTGATTATATCTATCCCACCATCTCTGCGGATACGAGGACGGCGAAGGTCCGACTGACTCTGCAAAATCCGAAAGGCGACTTTAAGCCACAGATGTTTACGAATGTGGAAATCAGGATCAGTCTGGGTAAAAAACTTGTCATCCCGGAATCGGCGGTGATCGATACCGGCGTCGAACAGGTGGTTTATGTGGACCGGGGGAATGGCGTTTACGAACCCCGTGTTGTCCAGGTCGGCCTCCGTGCGGACGGTGCCGTGGAAGTCCTGCGGGGCTTGAAAAGCGGCGAGAAAGTCGTGTCGACCGCCAATTTCCTGATTGATTCCGAAGCCCAGCTCAAGGGCGTCAAACCCTTACGCAAGCCGTAGATCAGAATTGAAAGTATCATATGATTGCCAGAATCATTGAATACAGCGCCCGCAATAAGTTTATCATCTTTCTCATGGTGTTCATTTCCATTGCCTGGGGTTACTGGGCGCTGAAAAATGCGCCGCTTGACGCCATCCCGGACCTGAGCGATACGCAGGTCATCATATATACGGAATGGACAGGCCGGAGCCCCGACCTTGTAGAAGACCAGATCACCTATCCAATTTCATCCACCCTTCTTGCTGCGCCTCAGGTACAGGCGGTCAGGGGTTTTTCCTATCTTGGCAGTTCCTTTATCTATGTCATTTTCAAGGAAGGGACAGATATCTACTGGGCGAGAAGCCGCGTGCTGGAGTATCTTCAGGCCGTTAAAAACAAGATTCCCGCTGATGTTAATCCCGTCCTTGGTCCTGACGCGACGAGTCTGGGATGGGGATTTTCCTATGCCGTCGTTGATGAGACGGGCGGGCATGATCTCTCCGAACTCCGCTCGCTCCAGGATTATTCGCTCAAACTGGCGCTGGAAAGCGTTCCCGGCGTTTCACAGGTCGCGAGCGTCGGCGGGTTTGTGAAGCAGTACCAGGTAACCATTGATCCGAACCGCCTCCTTGCCTACAACATCCCAATCACCAAAGTGATGGAGGTAATCCGGAAGAGCAACCGGGACGTGGAAGGAAGAGTTCTGGAGATGTCCGGTGTCGAATACATGGTAAGAGGCCGTGGATACATCAAGAACCTTAAGGACCTGGAAGATGTTTCCCTGGGCGCGGATAATGCGGGCACGCCGATCTTTTTAAAAAATGTAGCCAGCGTGCAGTTCGGACCGGAAATCAGAAGGGGTCTTGCGGAACTGGACGGCAGGGGAGAGGTCGCAGGCGGTATTGTCGTTGTCCGCTTCGGTGAGAATGTTCTTAATGTCATAGAACGGGTCAAGGAGAAGTTAGAGAAAGACATCACACCCAGTCTTCCCAAGGGGGTTAAGATTGTCACCACTTATGACAGGTCAGACCTGATCAAGCGCTCCATCGACACCCTGAAAGATGAAATCATAAAGCTCGCCGTTGCCGTCAGTGTCGTCTGTCTCATCTTCCTTTTCCACCTGCCCAGTGCCCTCGTTGTGATCCTCACCTTGCCTGTGGCTATCATCATATCATTTATCTGCATGTACTATCTGGGGGTCACATCAAATATCATGAGTCTCAGCGGTATAGCCATCGCCATCGGCGCCATGGTTGACGCTTCGATCATCATGGTGGAAAACTCCCACAAGAAGCTGGAAGAATGGGAAGCCCAGGGGAGACAAGGAAACAGGACGGACGTGATCATAGATGCGGCCAAAGAAGTCGGTCCCTCCCTTTTCTTCTCGCTCCTCGTGATCACGGTTGGATTTCTGCCCGTCTTCACCTTGCAGGCACAAGCAGGGAGGCTATTCAAGCCCCTCGCCTACACAAAAACGTTTGCCATGCTCTTCTCATCATTTCTCGCGATCACGCTGACGCCTGTATTGATGACAATCTTCGTTCGG
>CAITLA010000081.1 GCA_903893135.1 uncultured Syntrophaceae bacterium
CTGCAGGGATTTTTTGCCATCCTTCTTTTCGTTCTTGTTGTTATATTTCAGGAAGATCTCCGGCGATTCTTTGAACGCCTTGCCATCCTGGGAATAATCAGAAAAAAGATTCAAAGGACGACACCCCATGGACAGACATCTGAAATCATAGCCCAGACTGTAGCGGATCTTGCCCGAAAACATATCGGCGCCCTGATTGTTATCCAGGGAAACGATCCTCTTGACAGACACCTTAGTGGTGGTGTGGAACTGAATGGCACTCTCAGCGAGCCGCTGCTGGAGAGCATTTTTGATCCTCATTCCGTAGGCCATGACGGCGCCGTTGTTATTGATGGAGACATAGTAACTCGTTTTGGATGTCATCTGCCCCTCTCGCCGAATGCCAGTCGTTACAGGAATCTTGGTCTTCGCCATACGGCTGCCCTTGGCCTCTCTGAACGATCGGATGCCATTTGCATAGTTGTTTCGGAGGAAAGGGGAACCATCTGCATTGCCGAAGGTGAACGGATCAAGGAAGTAAGCGCGTCGGCCCTCAAAGGTGACCTGGTGACTTATTATACAAGCAAAGCACCCGTAAAGAAGCCGGGGCCTCTTTCACGATGGTTAAAGGAAAATACGAAGGAAAAGGTCATCGCCGTTCTCCTTGCCTGTATCCTCTGGATGATTTTCGGATACCAGAGGGAATCAATCCAGAAGGATTTTACCATACCTGTTGAATACCTGAACATGTCTCCTGAATGGGTAATTGAAGAGCCGAAAATTTCTGAAGCCAAGATAATGGTTGTTGGTCCCCCGCAGGCCTTTCAGATTCTGAACATAGATGCCCTCAAGATATCCTTGAATCTGTCACAGATCCAGGAAGGCAGACAGGATATGGTACTCACGAAGGACATGATAGATGCACCTTCAAACCTAACCATAGTGGGGATCAAGCCCGGCCGCATCACTGTCATTGCGTCACGGTTTGTCCATGTTTCCGCTCCTGTTGAGGTTGTAACTGAAAATGCGCCGCCCCCAGGAATTGCCATCCAGAAGATCACAGTGACACCGCCATCAATTGAGGTTCTGGTGCCGGGCAAGCTGCTTCACACCAAAATAAGGATACGGACGGCGCCGATTGACTTAAGGACATTAACTTCAACAACTACATTTGCACCAAGGCTGATTGTACCCCCGGAGGTTCAATTCGAAGGCAGAAGGGAGCCATCCTTAAAAGTAGTAATCAAGACAAGGAGCTGATGATAATGTCCAGATGGCTCAAGAAAAGATCGAGAAAGACCGGTCTTCCCCCAGGGTCTCTCGTTCATATCGGAGAACGATTAACCGAAAAAACAAAAATAACTGTTGTCGACTACGACGAAGCGAATATCGAAGAGAAGGAATTAAGCGCGGCGCGTGAATGCGGGCACTTCAAGGATCGTCCAACAGTCACGTGGATACATATCAACGGCATTCATGATGTGCAGACACTCGAAGAACTGGGAACTATCTTCGGCTTACATCCTCTCACCCTGGAAGACATCCTCAATTCCGACCAGCGCCCCAAAATGGAGGATTTCTGCGAATACGTCTATATCGTTCTCAAAGCTTTCCACAGTGACGACGACCAAGCAAACGAGATCCATTCAGAACAGATAAGTATCGTCCTTGGCCGGAGTTTTGTCATATCCTTCCAGGAAAAAGAGACAGATATATTTAAACCCGTCCGGGAGAGAATCCGCGCTGGTAAAGGACGGCTGAGAAAATCGGGAGCAGATTACCTTGCGTATGCCCTCATTGATTCGATAGTTGACAATTATTTTGCCATTCTCGAACAAATTGGTGAAAGAATTGAGATCCTCGAGGAATCACTGATCAGAAGCCCGTCAACACAGACACTTCAGGCCATTCAACACCTGAAACGAGAGATGATTTTTTTGAGGAAAGCGGTCTGGCCCCTGCGGGAGACCATCAGCAGTCTTGAACGTACAGGCTGTCAACTGGTTCAGGAATCTACGGACGTATACCTGAAAGATATTTACGATCATACGATCCAGGTGATAGATACCATAGAGACCTTCCGGGATATGCTTTCCGGCATACTTGACATATACCTCTCAAGTATCAGTAACAGAATGAATGAAATTATGAAAGTGTTGACCATTATCGCCACTATATTTATGCCGCTGACATTCTTGGCCGGCGTATACGGCATGAATTTCAAGTACATGCCGGAGCTTGAATGGCATTGGGGGTATTTCTTTATCTGGGGCATAATGCTGGCCATCGCCATTTCCATGCTAATCTATTTCAGAAGGAAGAAGTGGCTGTAAATAAGGTAGTTCTTTGAGATACGCACGCATGACGGGAAATTTGATACGAACTGCTTGATGTCAATTGGCGGACGCTTTATTCAATTGTTGCCGTCCCCGTGCCGTCAAGACAAGCTGAAGCTTATTGCCGCCGCTTAACACCTGCGCGACTGCCCCCTTGGCCATCAGCAGAGAAAGGGTCTCATCAAAGTCCTTTTGCGATATTTCTGTATTTCTCATTAGATCTGCCAGAGTCAGTTTTGCATCTTCGGCACCTGCCAGAGCCCGCAGGATTTTCGACTGGTTTTCCGTGACTCTTGCCTTGTCAGGGCTGCTTACTTGAATTGCTTTAACTGGGCTTTCTTCTGTTCTGTCAGGCTGATCGCTGTTTTTATGAACTTCCTGACCATACTGCACCTCACCCTTTAATCGGCTTCCATAGATACGCTCAAGAAATCTGGCAGAAAACACCGCAAAAAAAATACACAAACCGCTTAGGGTAAGCAGTTTCAGAGGTCTGGTCTGTCCGGAATCGAGCAAATCGCTGGACAGCAGGTTGAGTAACAACGGGACCATCAATGCCGTGACCATACCTATCAAGGTATGTTTGATAATTAAACTCAAGAATGGCTGATCGTCTCTCGCGCTCAAGAGAGCGCTTACCATACCGCCCAATGCTCCCGATATGATCATTATCCCGACAATCAGTATTATGTAACTGGCTGATGTGGGTTCTGGCATTTATCGCTCCGTTTGATTGACCGTCTGACCCGTTGACCTAAAAAAACACCCATACTTCAAGCGATCCTTTTTGCGCTCGGGGATAACTCTTTCCCAGATTCTTGATCTTTAAATTAATCTCTTTAGCAGCAGTTGAACCGGCAACAAAATCGTTAAACTGCTTCTGCAGAAGCAGCGCCGCCTGTCTGTCTTCGCCATGAAAATACCGGATGTCTCTCCATTTGTGCTGAATCTTTTCGGTAACAACGGAGGCATATCCCTTCTTCCTCAAAAAATCAGAAAATGCCTCTGCTATTTCTTTGTCTTCTTGCCGGGCATAGTGGATGTGAACCTTGTTAACCCCGGCGGGTGCAACGACATCTCTTATCCCCTGAACTGTCTCCGCCTTTCTTTGCGGTGCAACTGATCCCTTGTCATCAACTGCGGTTTTTTCATCGGTGTTACCCTGTTTCGCTGCATTCAAACTATTCATCATGGATCTGAGCTGCTGCAATTCCTGCAGGGTCTCATCCGCCTTTTTCAGCAATACTTCGGCATCCGGAAGTTTTCTCTGACTCACGCCCGTTAGATTGGTAAACAACACTCCGGCGCCAAAACCGATCAGCAAGCCGGCAATAAACGTCAATATAAAATATTTCCTGTGGATATATTCGACAGACTTCGTCAAAGCTTTAATCAGAACTCGCAATTCGTGTTCGGAGACATTGACATCTGATGCATCTTTATCCATTTTTAGGTACCCCTCGAGACCTCGCCCGATCCGTAAATACGGAGTGCGGAACGTCCGTCATCCGTGACAGCGAAGAGACCCCGTTCGTGATTGTGACAAGGTCAAATTTATATATGCCGACATGAAACCGCCTGTACTTTTAAATGTTTTTACCCGAGATTACAAGTGCATAATTCATGAATAATTTCAAAAGAAAATCATAGAGCCGACTGAACATTGTCGGCATCTCCAAAAAAGTGCAAATGGTTAGAATATGCTTAAGATGGCGCAGTAATCTCCATTTCTTCTAAAGAATATGCTCAAAAGCGTCGATAACCTCTTCAAGAGACTATCAATCTTTTTTTGACTTGTTGCGACAAGAAACTGGTTAAATATTTTCGCATACTTCTGTATTGCGGCAATATAGCGTGCTTTAAGGAAGTTGATCATTCTGAAGTAACAAAAATATATTCGTCACGTTGACAATTCATTCACGGCAGCAGCGGCAGGAGATTAGGACATTTCCTTGTCAGGAAAAATATAGGAGCAACTATAAACGAGTTGGGGCAAGATGGATCAGCGGGACAATAAATTGCAGGCAGGAGACGTGAAAGACAAAGAGACTGCGGAACTGCCTAAGAAGAGTTTTCCTCAAATTCTGGTTGTGGATGATACTCCGGACATTATCGAACTGCTGACGGATACTCTTACCAGAAAGGGCTATCGCGTTCGCTCAGCCTCGAGCGGCTCCGAGGCGCTGAGTTCAGTGGCAGCAGAAGTGCCGGACTTGATCCTGTTGGATATAAGAATGCCGGATATGGATGGTTACGAGGTCTGCCGTCATTTAAAATCCGACGGACAGAGCTGCGGTATGCCCGTAATTTTCATAAGCAGCTTTGATGATACCATCGATATCGTAAAAGGCTTCCAGGCCGGCGGCATTGACTACATCACCAAACCTTTTCATTTACCAGAGGTCTTGGCAAGAGTTGAAACACACATTTCTTTGCGCCGTTTGCAAAAGCAACTGGAGGAGAATAATATTCAACTCCATCAGGAAATCGTGGACCGGGAGCGGGCCGAGGAAGAGTTGAAAAAACACAAATCTCACCTGGAAGAAACAGTTTTCCGGCGCACGGCAGACCTCAGGAGAATCAATGACGAACTGCAACATGAAGTCACTGAGCGTAAAAAAATGGAATGTGTGTTGGAGCAAACCAATTACAAACTTCACTCCATGGTTTATGAATACGGCTTACGCCAACAGAGGCTAAACCTATTCAATCAAATGTCGGAACGACTCCAGGGCTGCATCTCCCTGGAAGAAACGTACCCCATAATAAGCCAATTCGCTCAGAATTTATTCCCTCTTGCGGCCGGATCCCTTTTCATACTCAACTCTCCCCTGAATTCAGTTGAGGCCGTCACATCTTGGGGACGGGCGCTGTCAGGGGAAAAGACTTTCACCACAGAAGACTGTTTCGCTCTTCAAGAAGGAAAGATCCATATTACGGCCGATTTCCGCTCGGATTCGTGCTGCCGGCATATCTTAGGCGGCGGCAGAAAAAGCAGTTTATGCGTTCCCCTATCAGCTCAGGGGGAGACCCTGGGAATGCTTCATTTGCAGCAAAGGATTTCTCCGTCAACTTCTGCCAACCCAGGATTTGACGAACTTTCGGAGGGATTTAACGAAGAGGTGCAGCAACTGGCTGTCACGGTAGCTGACTATCTTGCTCTGGCGCTTTCAAACATAAAGCTTAGAGACACGTTGAAACAACAGGCCATTCATGATTCCCTTACGGGTCTTTTCAATCGCCGCTACATGGAGGAAACCCTGATCCGGGAAATAAGTCGAGCCAAGCGTTACGAAACTCCTCTCGGAATTATAATGATAGACCTGGATCACTTCCGAAGATTCAATAATACTTTCGGCCATGAGGCGGGTGACTTAGTGCTGCGTGACCTGGGGAAATTCCTACAAAGCAATATTCGCAAAGAAGACGTCGCCTGCCGATATGGCGGGGAGGAATTTACCCTGATATTACCGGGGGCCCCTATGGATATCACCGAAAAACGCGCCGAAACATTAAGAAACCTCGTGCAGGATCTGGAGATTTACTATAACGGCAAGCCGCTTGACAGCATCACACTTTCCCTGGGAGTTGCCAGCTTTCCGGAGCATGGCGCGACGGGAGAGGCAGTTCTCCAGGCAGCCGATGCCGCCCTTTACGCTGCAAAGCGCGCCGGGCGCAATAAGGCATCGACTGCCGGCAAAGAAGAGCCGGCGCATACTGCTCAAATCTACTCTTTTGGCAATTAATTTCCCTCGGGCATTCATTTGATCCTTGTTCTTGACTTACAATCTTATCCGTCTTACAATCCCACCTGTAAGAAACAGCAGCCCTAAACTTTCCTTTCAAACAGATGTTTTCATCGTAAATGACTTCCGCCGAGGTGCAAAAATGGCAAGAAATAAAGATATGGATAGGTCCGGCGAGGGACTGAAAATCGGACGTGCCGTAAAAGAACTCCGGCACAAGAAACAGATCACGCTTCAGGACCTGGCAGCGAAGACCGGTATTGCCAAAACTATTCTGGACGAGATTGAAAATGGCGATGTAGTGCCCCCTGTGGCGACACTCCTGAAATTGGCCAAGGCATTCAATGTGGGCATGGCCTCATTTTTCGAAGAGGAAACCGCTGATATGAAAATATCCGTGACCCGCAGCGGGGAACGAGTCAAGATAAGGCGCCGTCCCCACCATCACCATGAAGGCGAGGTCGATTATATTTACGAATCCCTTGAAACACACAAAGCAGACAAGCATATGGAACCTCTTCTGGTAGAGTTTCAACCGGTGGATACGGGAGAGATGGTTTTTACAAACCACGAAGGCGAAGAATTCATATTTGTCCTCGAAGGGAGACTGGAATTCCGGACCGACGACCGTGTGGAAAGACTTGAGCCGGGCGACACAATCTACTTTGAATCGGACATCAATCACGGTTTCCGATCTCTGGACGGAAAACCGGCCAGGGCAATAGCGGTGGTATGGAGCAAGGTATAAACAGGTGGACAGACGACTATGCTTGAAATCCGCTTTCACGGGCGCGGCGGCCAGGGAACCGTAGTTGCAACAATCCTGCTGGCCAAGGCCTTCTTCCGGGCCGGCTATCAGGTGCAAAGTTTTCCTTTCTTCGGTGTAGAGAGGCGGGGAGCCCCTGTGGAGGCCTATGTCCGTCTCAACAAAGATAAGATTTTGCTGAGGACAAATGTATATTACCCTGATCATGTAGTGGTCCAGGATCAGACTCTTCTCCATGGCGTTAACGTCACACGGGGACTCAAGCCCGGCGGTTGGGTGCTGATCAACAGCTCCGCTGCCCCCACCGAGCGAAGACCGTTCATCGGCTACCGGCTGGCCTTTGTTGATGCAAGCCGGATCGCCCTGAGAAACCAACTGGGAACGCGGACTCATCCCATTGTTAACACATCCATGATTGGGGCATTTGCACGTATGATAGGTATAATCCCCTTAGATGCGATTCGCGAGGTTATCCGGGAAGAACTCCCCGACATGTACACGCAAAACATATCCGCTGCAGAAGATGCGTACAGGGAGGTGCAGCTTCTGGGATTGGTAGAATCCGTTGAACCGCCTGGCACAAAGACCCTTGAAAACCCATCAGGGAATGAAGTATGAATGAAATAGCCAACGCCATTCCGCTCTTGGTACCCCATTCCTCTCAGTCCACGGAAAGCAACAAGACCGGCTCATGGCGCTTTCTGCGGCCTCAGTTCGACGAGAAAACGTCCCCGTGCAGTGCGGCCTGTCCTGCAGGCGAAGACATCGCCCGTATCGAAATGCTGAGCGCCCAGGGATCATTCAAAGAGGCCTGGGAGATGATTCTCAGGGAAAACCCCTTCCCTGGCGTCTGTGGGCGTGTTTGTCCTCATCCCTGCGAGGGGGTGTGCAACCGCAGGGAGTTCGACGAAGCCATAGCCATTCACGCCATAGAGCGCTTTCTTGCAGAGACCGCCAGCCGTTATGACCTGAAGCCCATCCTCCCTCGACTCACGGCCAAGAAACAGAGGATAGCAATAGTGGGCGCGGGGCCTGCAGGTCTCTCAGCCTCGTATTTTCTCGCGCTCTTGGGATATTCGTGCGATGTCTTTGAGGCCATGCCGGAGCCAGGCGGGGTATTGCGCTGGGGAATACCCATCTACCGCCTTCCCCTGCCAGCACTTAGGAGTGATATAGCCCGCATCGAATCACAGAATGTTCGTATCCTGACAGGACAAATGCTTAGAAGGGAATTCCTGCGGGATGCCGCAGAGCGTTATGATGCCGTCTTCATGGGCTGCGGACATTCCCGCACTGCAAAGCTGGGCGTTCCCGGTGAGGAAATGAGCGCAATCGAAGATGGACTCCAGTTCCTCAGGCAGCTTCGCCAGGGTGACACGATTCCCCTCAGTGGTGTCTCCGCCGTCATCGGTGGGGGAAACACGGCAATCGACGTGGCGAGGAGCATCATCCGCATCGGCGGAAAGGCCGTCATTTTATACAGACGCCGGCGGCGCGATATGCCAGCCTTTGAGGAAGAGGTGCAGATGGTCCTCGAGGAGGGCGTGGAACTCATAGAACTGGTCACACCGGTAAGAATAACAGCAGAAGGCACACAATGCACATTAACATTGCAGGATATGAAAATCTCCGGAGAAGACAGCCGCGGTCGGGCTAACATTCTGCCGGCTGAAGGGAAAACTCGTGAACTCCGGGTTGAGCGCGTCTTTAAGGCGACCGGCGCTGAACCCGCCGAAGACTGGTTCAATCCCCCCGATAAGACCAAGATATCCCTGGCGCTCTCGCATACCCTTCTGTTTTGTCCGGATAGAGGACCCGCATTAGTTTTCGGAGGAGATCTTACAAATGAAACAAAGGGTGTCGCCCATGCCGTCGCTTCCGGGAAACAGGCGGCGATGGCCCTGGATATTCTCTTTCACGGCGGTATTGAGGCCATCGTGCCGAAACTCACAGCATGCCGGGTGGGACAGGGACCATCGCTTTCCATGGAAATGTACATGGGAGGAAACCGCCGCCTCAGAAATACCCATGTTGTGAGCTATGAAGAAATCAATGCCGATCATTTCCAGTTCCAGCCGAGGATTACTCAGCCGCGCCTCTTAAGAGAGGAGCGTCGAACATCCTTCGAGGAAATCGATCTCAAAATCTCGACCAATCTGGCCATTAGGGAGGCCGACCGCTGCTTCAATTGCGGAATCTGCAATCAGTGCGATAACTGCTACATGTTCTGCCCTGATATTGCAGTTATCCGGGAAAAGAATAACGACGAACGCCACATCAACTACGACTACTGCAAGGGGTGCGGACTCTGCGTTGTGGAGTGCCCGCGTAACGCCATGACTCTCAGGGAGGAAGATATATGAAACGGGTCATTGAAGGGAGCCATGCTGTCGCCGAGGCGGTGCGTCTGGCGAGGGCTAAGGTGATCTCGGCATATCCCATTACCCCCCAGACCCATATCGTGGAGATTCTCTCGGAATACTGTGCCGGCGGGACTATGGATGCGCGTTTCCTGCGCGTGGAAAGCGAACATTCCGCCCTGGCAGCGCTAATCGGGGCACAGAGCTGCGGAGCGCGGACGTTCACAGCCACATCATCACAGGGACTTGCCCTGATGCACGAACTCCTGCACTGGACATCGGGTGCACGGCTTCCCATCGTCATGGCCGAAGTAAACCGCGCTCTTGCCCCTGGCTGGAACATCTGGACTGATCAGACGGACAGCCTTGCCCAGCGCGACACTGGATGGATACAACTCTACTGCGAAGATGGTCAGGAGGTTTTAGATTCACTGCTCCAGGCGTATCGGCTGGCGGAGCGTGTGTATCTGCCCGTGATGGTGGTTCTCGATGCCTTTTACCTCTCCCACACCTACGAACCTGTCGATGTGCCGTCAGAAGAGGATGTTGACCGTTTTCTTCCCCCGTACGAGCCCCGATTTCAAGCGGATACAGAAAATCCCTGCGCTTTCGGGCAGCTTGTACCGCCGGGCGCCTACATGAAAATGCGCCATAACATCGCCATGGCCATGGAGGAGGCCTTGGTTTGCCTCCGCGAAATCCAGGAAGAATTTTACGGGATATTCCAGCGCCGCTATGATCCCGTGGAGACCATCTGCTGTAACGACGCAGAAATCATACTTGTGACCTCAGGAACGGCCACCAGTACGTGCCGCCTGGTACTTAGGAGTTTACGGAACAGGGGGGAAAAGGTCGGTATCCTGAAAATGAAGTTATTCCGTCCCTTCCCGGCCGCCATGGTTAGGGAAGCCACTTCCCGGGCGAAAAAAATCGCTGTCATCGACAGGAACTTTTCCTTCGGGGCCAGCGGCATCTTTGCTCAGGAGCTGCGCGCCGCATTATGCAACACTCCCGGACATCCCCCGATTTTCGGCTATATCGCGGGAATCGGCGGTCTCGATATAACGATGGAACTGCTGGAAGAAATATACTGGAAAACCAGGGACACAGCATTCCCGGAAAAGGAAAGCGTGTGGATGGGAGTTTAAGGGGTGATTCATGCAATTAGATGCAAAAGATAATGAGTATATGTACTCGGGACATGTCGGCTGCCCCGGATGCGGTGCCGCCATCGCCATGCGGTTCACGCTGAAGGCACTCGGGGACAAGATCATCGTGGTGCTGCCCGCATGCTGCTGGTCCATTATCGCCGGTTCTTATCCGCAGTCAGCCCTGAAGGTTCCTGTCATTCACTCCGCTTTCGAAACCGGGGGGGCCGTTGCAAGCGGTGTCCGGGCCGCCCTCGACGTGAAAGGGGATTCGGAGACCACCGTCGTTACCTGGGCGGGTGACGGCGGCACCTTCGATATCGGTTTTCAGGCCCTCAGCGGCGCTGTAGAGCGGAATGAGGACTTCATCTATGTATGCTACGACAACGAGGCATACATGAATACAGGCGTGCAGCGCAGTTCATCAACCCCTTACGGCGCCTGGACGACGACCACGCCCGGCCGGGAATGGAAAAAAATGCGGAAAAAGAACATCGTTGAGGCGTTGGTGGCACACCGCATCCCATACGCCGCCACTGCAAATATCGCCTTTCCCGAGGATCTTGTCCGCAAGGTCCGGAAAGCCAAAGAAATGAAGGGTTCCCGATTCATCCATATTTATGCGAGCTGTCCCACGGGATGGCGCATCCCCTCGGAGATGTCCGTCAAGATCGCCCGCATGGCCGTGCAGACGAATATCTTTCCCCTCTACGAAGTGGAAAACGGCATTCAATACACCATCAATTATAAACCCAAGGAATATCTCGTGAGGGAGTATTTCAAGCTTCAGGGACGGTTCCGGCATCTTTCCGACAAAGATCTTGATCAGATCCAGGAAATGGTCAATGAGGACTGGGAGCTCCTGCTTCGCAAGGCTGGCGAACGGGTCTGATACGAACTAAACAGTTCTCCATAAAATCCACCATTGCCCACTGTACTTTGCAGTCAAATTATATTGACTTGCATTGTCGCCTCCCCTATACTTTCCCCACCCAAAAGAAAATTTTATCAATTCTCAAACTGCATGAACATTTTCTTGATCAAGGTCCCCCCTTTTGAAAGAAAGAAGGGCTTTATTTCCAGGTGCCATTCTGAAGTGCAAAAGATCGCTTTATATTTAACCTGCCTTTCCCTCCTGCTTGTCGTCGTCCCCCTGCATGCGGAAACAAAGACATTTATCAGGGAATACACGTACGAAGCCGGCGAAATAGACAGCAAGATATCATGCCGTGCCATTGCCCTTGAGCAGGTGAAG
>CAITLA010000082.1 GCA_903893135.1 uncultured Syntrophaceae bacterium
ATGAAAATATATTCCTTTCTCTCTTGCAATTTTACCGATCTCCGCAATCGGCTCAATTGTCCCTATCTCGTTATTGGCGTGCATGATAGAAATCAGGATCGTCTTTCCCGTAATGGCCTTTTTCACATCCGCAGGATCGACGAGGCCAAATTCATCAACAGGGATATAGGTCACTTCAAACCCCTGTTTCTCGAGAAAATGGCATGTTTCCAGGACAGCGTGGTGTTCTATCCTCGAGGTTATGATGTGATTCCCCTTATCACGTCTCGCGTATGCCACGCCTTTAATCGCGGCATTGTTGCTTTCCGTGCCCCCGCTGGTAAAAACAATTTCTTCCTGCTCGGCGCCGATAAATTGCGCAACGATGTAACGCGCCTCCTCGATGGCATGCTTGGCCTCCTGACCAAAGGCATGGAGGCTTGAGGGATTCCCGTACATCTGCGAAAAGAAGGGCAACATGGCCTCTAATACCCTTGCAGCTGTCGGGGTTGTCGCTGCGTTATCCAGATATATTTTTTTCACCGTAAATCCTCAGCAGGTGATCCAAATCCGCCCTGCCGTTTCTCCTTTAGGGTATTCTTGGATATTAGCATATTTCAGATATTATGCATCATCGCCTTTTGAGCTTTTTCCTGATTCATTTTGACCAGCATATCCAGGGTTATCGAACTCAAGGTTTCTGAAATTTTTCCTCCTATAATTGCCCAGACGTCGTGGCTCGCACAGATGGGAACCCTCGGACACTTGGAAGGATCCTTCACACAGTCCACAAGAGAACAGTCCCCTTCCAAGACATCCATGATCTCTTTCATGGTGATCTGCGACGGGTCTTTAGAGAGACTGTATCCCCCATATGCCCCCCTGCTGGAATTCACCAAACCGACTCCACGCAAGGGTATGATGATTTGACTGAGGTACTTCTCGGAGATGTTCTCTCCCTTGGCTATGTCCTTCAGAAATATAAGGCCCTTGCCATAATTAAGGGCCAAGGCAACCATTAATCGTACTCCATACCGGGCTCTTGTGGAAAGTTTCATAAGCTATCTTGAGTATAATCACTACTAATGCTATCGTTTCGGTAGTGATTAAACCAAAAGAAAGCCGTTGTCAAGAAAAAATTTACTTATTTGCTTGATCACGACTATTATGATAGTTATAACCTGTACATATCCACCGCATGGTGGAATATCTCAGAAGGATTTTTTCTTTATCATGTCGCAGAGAATCTATTACTACAGCACAAATAGGAATCTTGGTGGCATCCCCGGCCTTGTTCCATGGAAGAAGACTGTTTCTTTCAGAGAGGCGCTCCTCCAAGGCCAGGCACCCGACGAAGGGCTTTTCATGCCGGATCCCATTCCGGTCATTCCCATACAGAGTATCATGGCCCTGCGGGGCAGGCCTTACAGCGCTGCGGCCATGCTTGTTGCGACAGCCTTTCTCGCAGATGAAATCCCTCGCGAGGTGCTGGAAAAGATTGTCGCAGAGTCGTACAACTACCCGGTCCCGCTCGAAAAAGTGGTAGACCGCAAATACATAATGAGGCTGGATCAG
>CAITLA010000083.1 GCA_903893135.1 uncultured Syntrophaceae bacterium
CCCAGCGCTCGGCGACGCGCCACAGCAGCGGGAAGACCAGGTAGATCTGGACGATGAGGGTGATGAACCACCACGGCGCCGTGATCGGCCACAGGTGGCCCGGCCACAGGATGGTCGTGCCGGTCAGCCAGAACGGCACCTGCCAGAACAACAAAGGCAATATTGCTGATGCGACATGCCAGGAGATCATCGACATGATCGGTATCAAGAATCTGGGACGTTATGTGGTTTTCAACCTAAATTGATTTTTTTTTGCCGCTAGGTTAGATTTTTCACTTGTTTTTTATTGAAATGCCCTCTATAGTGTTCATAGCGGTAAATACCGCTATGAAAGGAGCATAATATGGCATTTTTACGTGTAAGAGATACAAAATCTGGTAAATATCATTACCAAGTCGAGGCTTATTGGGATAAAGAAAAGCAACAACCGCGCAAAAGAGAAATTTATCTTGGCAAGGAAAATCCAAAAACAGGGGAAGTTTCTCCGGTGAGACATTTGTCTTTGTCAACGTCTTTAGATCGGGTACGCGATTACGGGGCGGTAGCTGTTTGTCGCTTTCTGGCTGAACAGCACGGAATCCTTCCCGCTTTGCATGAGGCTTTCAGCGAAGAATTCGCCGAATCAGTCTTTCTCATGGCGGCCTTTCTCGTTTCAGAAATGATGCCGCTTTCTTATTTTGAGAAATGGGCGGATGGAGTCAAACACGAGTATACAGGGAAGAAAAGTGACTGGACTTCGAAAGGTGTTTCAGGCATTCTCCAAGAGCTTGGAACTGAGAGCGGGAAGCGTCTTGACTTTCTCGGAAAGCTTGTTGATCTGAACAGGGAAAGTTTTACCACTGCGCTCATCGACATTACGAGCATTTCCACTTATTCCAAGCTGGATGGTTGGGCCGCATTTGGACACAACCGCGACGGCGAGTCTCTGGCACAGGTCAATGTCCAGTTAACAGTGCTTGAACCCTGCGGTCTGCCTGTAGCTCTGCGGATGGTTGAGGGGAGCATCTCAGATGTTTCAACGCTTACCAATGCAATACTTCTTCTGAAATCCCTCGACATAGAGGGAATAGAGTCGGTCTTGGATCGTGGTTTCTTTTCGAAAGCTAATCTTGAGGAATTGGCCAGAGCAAATATAAAAATAACCATCCCCGTTCCCGCAAACAACCTGGTTTATCAGAACGCCCTCAAGACACGCGGAAAAGAACTGCGCCGCGCCAAAAACACTTTCTCTGACGGCGAAGATCTTATCAGGCACATTTCTTTCGACAACGACGATCTTGGACGAAAGTACCGCTTTCACCTCTACTTGAACGAAACTCGCCAGGTAGATGAAAACAATCATCTTTACTCCCAACTTGAAAAGGCTGAATCCGACTTCAAAGACAAAGCTCCGAAAAGCAAGCGGGAGGCGTTTGCGCGACTTGGGAAAATACTTCCGAAAACAAGGATGCTGTTTTTAAAAGTTGTTCCTGGTGAGAACGGAGACTGGCGTCTGGAAAGAAGGGCGAAGGCTCTGGCACGACAAGAGAAAAAAAGTGGACACATGCTGCTTCTGACGGAGAACCGGACGAAGTCTGGCATGGAGATGCTCGAGGGCTATCGGTCGAGGGATTCAGTTGAAAAGCTCATAGACAATCTTAAAAATGCTCTGGAGCTTGACCGTCTACGGAATCACAGCTATGAGGCTTCTGAGGGAAAACTTTTTGTGGCGCTCGTGGCAATGATGCTCCATTCCGCTCTTCAGCAGGGACTTGCGCCTTCAGGAAAAGAACTCAAACGGCGACTCACACCGCGTGAGGTATTGCTTGACTTGCGGAGAATCAAAATTATTCCGCTTCCTGACGGCGCGGAGATGATAAGCGAGGTGTCGAAACGGCAACGTTATGCACTAAACCTTCTTGGAATTCCTGCAGAAATTTTTCTTTCCAAAAAACCTAGCGGCAAAAAAAAATCAATTTAGGTTTCAAGACTGAAGGCCTCTCAAAATCAATTGGCCTACCTAGTGCTTGAACGAAACGGCATATTCTCAAAAAAACATCCATGCAATAGACCGGATTTTGCTCCAACTTCAAGTGCGAATCCATATGCTTCCGCCAGTTCTCAAATTTTATCATCAGGGTACCAATGCTAAGAAAAATAGAATAAATATAATTATAACATCTTGACTATTAGATATTTAGGTGTATAATTAACTATTATTTTCAAAGTCGTGGTAAAATTCATTAAAAACAAATCTTCGGAGTGGATGATGAGAAAAGTTCAGGACAGGCAGATGATGCTGGGAGAGGTGGATATTTCGCAAATCAAATTTGACGGCAAGTCCAGGGATGAAATTCCACAGTTGCTTCGTGGACTTCAATATATCTACTGCACTCCCGAACTCAAGGACAAGGTTTTTTCCCTGCTTGAAGGACGCATTGCTGTTGCCCGTTCAGGTAGACGCGGGATGGATTTGTGGAAAATACTCGTGCTCGGAGTCATCCGCCTGAACTGCGACTGGAATTATGACAAGCTGAAGGAAATGGCGGACAATCATCTGACACTGAGGAAGATGCTGGGTCATTCCCTGGATTGCATGAAGGACCCCAAATACCCACTGCAGACGCTGAAGGACAATGTGGGACTGCTGACTCCCGAACTCCTGGACGCGATCAATGTCCTCGTTGTGCAGGGCGGGCAGAACCTGGTTAAAAAAAAAGGAGACGTGCTGCGCGGACGTGGAGACAGTTTCGTGGTTGAGACAAACGTGCATTATCCGACCGACATCAATCTGCTTTTCGATGCGACCAGGAAAACAGTGGAAATCACATCCGGCCTCTGCGAAGAGCTTGGGATTCCAGGGTGGAGGCAGAGCGCTCATCAGATGGGCGTATTGAAAAAGTGTTTCAGGATATGCCAGAAGAGCAAGCGCTCCATGTCCAAAGACCCACAGAAACAGGAACGTAAAATGGAAAAAGACAGACAGCTTCACAGAGACTACATCAATAAGGCCGGAGAGTTGTTGGGGCGTGCGGAGGAAAGTCTGGTTCTGATCGTGAAATCTGGGTGTGATGATCTGACGTTGCTGAAGATGGCGCCCGCCGAGATGTATCTCAGGGACGGGGTACACCAGATAGACCTGATAACCAGACGTGTTCTCGGCGGAGAGAAAATACCGCACGAAGAAAAGATATTCTCCCTGTTCGAGAGACACACCGAATGGATAAGCAAAGGGAAGGCGGGCGTACCACAGGAACTGGGGAAGCGCATCTGCATTGTCGAGGATAAGTATGGGTTTGTCCTCTCCCATATGCTGATGAACAAGATCGGAGACAAGGAAGCCGTGGTACCATAAACTCGGAACGGTTTTAATCGATAAGGAAAAGAAAAGCCGCGTGCGTTCCGAAAAGATAAAAGAGGGGTTGATGCGGAAAAAATTCGCTTCCGCAGCA
>CAITLA010000084.1 GCA_903893135.1 uncultured Syntrophaceae bacterium
ACAGATAAACTTCGATTTTTTGTAGAATTCATCCAGAAATTGTCGATGTTCAGCGAGCAGAGCATCGACCACCTTCAGCGGCTTTACGTATTTGCCTAAAATGATAACCATGGCGTTCCTCCCGTTACATTAATCGATGAGTATTTCCTCAATGCTCGATCTTTGTCGCGGCGCCGGCGATTCGGCCGGATATCCGATGGGAAGCAGGGTAACGACATGAATATGGTCGCCCCATCCGAACATATTCTTGATCGCTTTTTCATCAAACAGCCTAATCCAGCAAGTCCCCAAGCCAAAATCGAGGGCTCGCAATACTATGTGCTCTATGGCGATGGCCAGGTTAAAAGCAATTCTGGGCGTGATCTCCTCTATGTCCATGGGCGTGTACCGCTCCGTCCTGTCGACGATGATCTTTACTATCCTGCCTTCAACTGCTCCTATCCTGCCGAGGTCCTGGGCGCCGGAAACGGTGCCGTTTAGAAAACCTTTTATATCCACGCAGCAGACAAGGACGATGGGCGCTTCCGCGATGAATGATTGTTTGTGGGAGGCCTGAGCCAGTGCCGATCTTGTCTCCTGCTCCCGCACTATTTTGAATCGCCAGGGCTGTGAATTCGAGCCAGACGGCGCGAGCCTCGCAGAATCCAGAATGGCCAATATGTGCTCTTCGGGAATGGGGTCCGGCTTAAACTTTCTTATACTCCGCCTCTTTTCTATGGCTTCTTTAGTTGTTAACATTCTTCCTCCTTGGTATGCACGAGATATCACCCTTCATGAAAGGGGGGGGCAAGATTTCTCGCTGCTCAGGGCTTCGGCTCACCGAAATGACAGAGTATCCATGGATAGGGATTCTTACACAGCCGTCGCCCGCTCGATTATTTCCCCGACAATCTTCGCGGTTCTGCCCGTCAATTTCCTGCAGTTCTTATGCTTTTGGCCTTCCCGATATTCTTTGACCTGGTTCTGATCCATCCAGTTAACGTTGACGATATCCCTGCAAAGGATACTGCCGTTTGCAATTTCTTCTTTGAACCGCTTCATGAGTTCATGCGCGTATTTCCACATAAGAAAATCGGCAAATTTATCCCCTGCACTTCTGCCGAACATCAGGCCTATTACGGCAAGACCTCCGATGAGGGCACCGCATGTCTCACCGTGGGCCCCCAACCCTCCGCCGAAGGCATCCATCGCTTTCAGCATTTCCTCGCTCACATCTTTACCGAGCTTCTCTTGCCCGACCGCAAGAACGGCCTGGCTTCAGTGGAAAAGCCTGTCAAACAACGCCCCTGCCTTTTCTTCCATTTCTGACGGATTCATAAGACCTCCTTCTCATTATTCATGGCAAAGCCTAAGTCCCAGCTAGCACGGATTGAATACGGTCTTTGTCCCAAATCCCACCGATTTTGATATAATACTTGAAAATATTTAGCAAATCAACTATCAGTATAAATGTCTTGTGAACGATTCTGACGGGTGACGCTTAATTCTCAGTTTCTTATAATTTATTAACAACAGGGAGTGTGATATGGAAGCTAAACTTGGAGTGTTAATAATACATGGGATAGGATCGCAAGACGACAAATTTGCGAACCCGATGATTGAGGAATTGGAAGGAAGAATATCTGGTCATGCCTTGATACGCTGGCAACCCGTATATTGGGCGGATCTACTTTCAAAGAGAGAATCTAAATTATTGAATAAGCTCTTTCCAGAAGAGAAGCGTAGTCACTGGTTCGATGATCAGAGCTCTCTCTGGTTCCAATTGAGGAAATTCGTTATGAATTATATTGGAGATGCCACCGCATATCGGTATATACCAATTAGCTCGAGTCAAACAAAAAAAACAAATGAAACGTATGATAGGATTCACGATCGCGTTCATAACGCCATCGTCAAATTAAGAAAGAGATTAGGCAGTGCAGACAAACCCGTCATAGTGATGGCCCATTCACTGGGTTCTGTCATAATGTCCGACTATATCTGGGACAGACAAAAAAAACAGGACAAAGACCCATATGGAAATAATAAATTCGAACGTATGGAAACACTGGCGGGCTTTATAACCTTTGGCAGCCCCATTCCCCTCTTTACACTCGCCTATAGGCCGGTAAAGAGCATCAAATTTCCTCCCGAGACCTTACCAGATAATTTGAGGAAAAAGGCAAAGTGGTTGAACTTTTATGATTCCGATGATGTCTTCGGATGGCCATTAAAAAATTTAAGTAGAAGTTATGAAGGTGCTGTCACGGATGATTTTCCAATTAATGTTGGATTGACCCCAGTGTGCCATGGAAAATACTGGACGGATAATGATTTTACTAAGCCTGTCGCTCAATATATTTCCGAAATTTTGAAAGTGCGCACATAAAAATGAGCATCAACCAGCACAGAGAATGAGTGCAGATTAGGTCAGCCGTTAAAAGTTAAGCATTTTCCCCTTAAGCAACGAGCACTTTGAACCGCTAATATTTCAGCCAGGAAAGTGTAAGCGAATATTCAGGACAGAGTTATTGTCCGGAACGGAGCGATTCGGAATGAATGAGGATTTATCTCCAAAGCTTCGTGTTGCTATTGTTGTCCCTGCCAAGAAGTTTTTCTGCCTTGCAGGCGCGCTCTGGACACAGCGGTATGGACCGTTGCAGGTAGCATCCGTAACGAGACAGGCAGGCTATTTTGTCAGGCTATTCAATGAAGAACTGGGACTTCGAGTATCACCTCACAAGTTGGCGCAAGAGTTTGATGTGGTCGGCTTTTCCTGTAAATCCGCGGCAATTACCAGAGCCGAAGAGATTGCAGGAGCAGTCAAGATGGAAGCTGAGAAGCTGGGCCGCCAAGTGGTGACAGTGCTGGGAGGTGAGCATATCTCGGTGGGCGGTGATTCCCGTTTTTCTCCGTTCTTTGACTATACTCTGCGAGGTGAATCCGAGGGGGCCTTCCTACATCTCTTAAAATCCTTGGAGGCGGAAGGTCCGGACGCAGCGGACATCTTCAATACCTCTCTCAACAAAAATCATATCTGTGAGTCTTTCGATAATATACCCGACCTTTCTCTCGTTGTCGGCTATGACGAGATTGTCCAGGGATTCAATTTTAGATACCTTCCACTTATATGGATGTTGAAGAAAAGAATGTTTCCCATGCTTACGTTTCAGGGGACCAGGGGATGTCCTTACAACTGCTCGTTTTGCCCCACAGCGCGTCTTTCGCAGGGCAATGGCTATCGGCGTCGGAGCATCGAAAGTTCCGTGGAGTATCTCCAGGAGCACCTTGCGCGGTCAAGTATCAAGAGGGTGATGTTCGAGGATCCCACGGCAGCTCTTCCTTTCGACAAAAGATCCCATATGTTCTTCGAAGCCCTCGCCGGAAACGCAACCCGGATGAAGGCGACCCTTTTGGTGCGGGCTGATATCTGCGAAGATCGAAAGCTGCTTCACGTCATGAGGGCGGCAGGGGTATTCAATCTGTGTGTCGGGATAGAGTCCCTGACTGAGCAGACTCTCTCTGATTTCAAAAAGAAAACATCTTACGATACAAACAGAAAGTCCATGGATATATTTCACGAACATGGATTTGCGATAACGGGCCTCTTCATCGTAGGCTATGATACGGATGATTTAGACACTTTCGAGAGAATCCATGACTTTATTAACGAGACGGGGATCGAAAAGTGGAGGGTCTCTCCATTAAGCCAGTTGCCCGAATCAGCGGATCAGTTCATGCCTGCGCACCGCTACTTTCTCTGGGATGAATTCTCCCCTTTTGGACGGGCAGTCGTCGATTACTGTAACGGCGAATTTGTCATATTCTACCCGAAACACATGAAGCCATCCACCTTGCAGAAGAAGATCATGAAGTTTAATCTCTCGGCCACCTCCGTAAGGGATATTGTCAAAATTGTGGGAAAACGTAAGAAACTCATGCCCATGTTTCAGCGACTGGGGCATAATTTTGTCCAGAGAAAGGTGGTAAGGGAGGTCGCTGCTTCCAGGTATCTCGATATGATAGGGGAGGTGGAAGGGGAATTCTACGTTGAACGCGACGGCAAGGAACAATTACAGGAAGATCTCTTGCGGAGGCGCTACGAGGAACGGGCGAGTATACGGGAGGGGACAAATGATCGAGGCAGGCAGTTTCGTCAGGTAAGTTCCGCCAAGGACTTTTGAGTTTGATCCACCCAACCATCGGCGCCGCATTCCTTGAAGATGTCAATCGCCTTATGGAGGTTTTCCTTTGCCTTGAATACATCGCCGTTCTTTTTGAACAAGTCGGCATACAGGGCGTGGTCATTTGCTAACTCCCAGCCAGTGCCGTTTCTCGTGTCGGAATCGATGGCCTTCTTAATCCAGTCTTCCGCATCCGAAAGGTGATCATCATCAATATGTAACATGATATCTCCGATAGTCCTTGCCATGAAGCCTTCATAGACAGTCATTTTATTATTTTTATAATGCTCGAATAATTCAGCGAAGTTGATATCTCTATCATTTGAGCGTACGCGTGCTCTTGCTAAGCAGTTTTTTTGGACGTTTGCCCATGAGGGGTGCAGTCTAGCTCCCTCCAGAATTTTTATTGCCTGATTATGATAGTCCTGAGCCTTCCCGTACAATCCCGTATCAAAATACATAAAGCCGAGTCGGGCATTTGCAATGGACTCCCAGCCAACTTGAGCCGTTTTTTTGCAGAATGTTAATCCTTCTAAAAAGTATTTCTCTGCCTCTTCAAATGCGCCCTTGTAATACTGGGCTGCCCCATAATGTGAGTAGACCGTCCCTTTGATATATATGTCGCCAGATTCTTCAACAATTTTTAACATCTCTTCACAATGTTTACATGCCAGTTCAATATGTCCCCGAAGGGTACACATATAAGTCATATAAGCTTTTGAAAGTGATTTCCCCATGGGGTTATTTGCAAGCTCACTGAGCTGCAGGCATTTTTCAGAATACGTCAATGCCTTTTCAAATTCGCAGATATGAGGCAGGAAGATGCCCAATTGAGAACATGCCATCCATAAAGAAAGAAAGTCGTTGACAGTTTCTGAATATTGGATTGCTTTGTTCATATATCGAATTCCTTTTGAGAAATCCTCTTCCACCCCAAAGGAATACGTCCCCATTGTGATATAGATTCCAGCAAGACTCTTCTTATAGTTCATCTTCATTACTAAATCTATGATGGGTTGAACTGCTTCTTTTGCTTCAACAAGATAATTCAGGCTCAAATTATAAATCGCAAGTGTTGTTCTGGCATCAATGAGATTTTTCTGATTGGCTTCTGTTTGCGCGAGCTTTTCCAGGCTGTTGATGCTCATTTTTGCATACTCGATAGCATCTTTGAATAGGGCGGCCTTCTGGTATCTCTTTGCTTCGAGCTTTGCATACTCCGCTCCCTTTTCATAATTCTCACTCGCAATGCAGTGATTTGCCAGAATGCCGTAATGGTAACAGAGGTCATGCTTATACATGTCCTCTATGGTATTGGCTATTATCTGATGGAGCTGCTTTTTCTTTTTTGTCAGGATAGAATCATAAACCACCTCTCTCGTGAGAGAATGTTTGAAGATATAGGTAGATTGGGGATAAATACCTCTCTCATAGAGAAGCTCTGCGTCTTTTAATGCGGACAGATAAGACAGAATATCGTGTTCAGAAAACTCGGTTATCTTCTTAATCAGATCATAACTGAACTCCCTTTCGATGATGGAGCCTGCTCGAATTACCTCCTTTGCTCCTTCCGGAAGATTATCCACCCTTGTCATGATTACATCCTGTATCGTGGAAGGGATGGTGAGCTTCTTTATATTTTTTGACAACTGGCATGTATTGTTCTTCATCTCGATGATCTTCAGATCCTTGAGCGATTTAATGAACTCTTCAAGAAAGAAAGGAATCCCCTCAGTCTTTTGCAGAATCAATTCCTCAAGGTCTCTATCAATATTTGGGGTTCCGAGAATATGCGTCAACATAGCCAGGCTCTCCCGGTTCGAGAGTCTGTTTAAGGTCACCTGGCTGTGGTAGGACCTGCTCCCCCAGGTATGGACAAACTCCGGTCTATAGGTAAAGATCAAGAATACCCTTGCGCCCGGAATAATCTCGATCAATTCCTTCATGACATCCTCGGAACTCTTGTCGATCCAGTAAAGGTCTTCTATAGCCATGATCAGGGGTCTGATCTCTGAACCTCTCAGGATGATTCTCTTCACTGTTTCGAGGGTTCTATCTTTTTTGGCCTCCGGACTGAGAGATATCTTATCGACACCGCTCTCCTTGACGGAAAGAAGCTCCAGGAGGTAGGGAAGGGTGGATGCTTCATCGATTTTCAGTATTTTGAGGCCATTGATAACCTTTTCTCTGATCTTCTCTTCGGTGTCCGTATCCCGGATATCAAAGTTGGACTTAAGGAGATCCGCTATGGGATGATAAGCCACATTCCTGCTGTAAGAGAGGCATCGTCCCTCAATAAAGGTGACGGCTTCATTGGTGACAGCTTTCCTGAACTCATAGAGGAGACGCGATTTGCCGGTGCCTGCCTCACCAATTATGGAGATGGCCTGTCCTCTTCCTTCTTTGACTCTTTCAAATCCGTCCAAAAGCAGTTCCAGTTCACGCTCTCTTCCCACAAAGGGAGTTAATCCGCTCTCAGCGCTGACGTCAAATCTTGTTCGTCTCGTACTGGGGGCGATAACCTGGTAAACGCGGATCGGCTTCTCTTTTCCTTTAATCCCCTTTTCCCCCAAGTTCTCAAAGCGGAAAATCCCTTCCGTGAGTTTGAAGGTGTCATCGGAGATATAGGTGGTTCCCGGCTCTGCTAAACCTTCCATTCTGGCAGCAAGATTGACCGTATTTCCCACAGCTTTGAATTCAACGCGCAAATCATTGCCCAATGCCCCCACCACGACCGGGCCGGTATGAATACCGATACGCATCTTTATGGGAGGGAAATCTCCCTTTTCCAGTTTTATCCTGTCATTGAAGCGGGTCATCTCTCTATGAATAGACATGGCAGATCGTATGGCTCTCTGGGGAGCGTCTTCCAGGGCGATGGGAGCGCCGAATAAGGCCATGATCCCGTCACCGGTCATCTCGTTGACTGTTCCTTCGTAATCATGCACTTTTTTAATGAGAATCTCATAGACCCGATCCATCATGGCATAGACCTCTTCGGGGCCGAGTTTCTCTGAAAGGCGGGTAAACCCCTTCATATCGCAGAAGAGTACCGTGACCTGCTTCCGTTCACCTTCGATCTTATCTTTTTGAGAAAGGATTTTTTCTGTGATACCCATGGGAAGGTACTTCTGAATCTTCCCAAGCTTCTCATCGAACGAAAGATCTTTAGGTGATGGTTCAGAAGGGATAACTAACGCGATGCCACAATCGCTACAGAACCTGTGGCTTGGATAATTGCCGGTGCTGCAATTCTGGCAGACGATTTCAAGCTTTCCGCCACATTCAACACAGAATTTGGCAGAAGCAGAATTCTCAAATTGGCATTTTGAGCACTTCACTATCCACCTCAATTATGGGAAGGGGATTCAGAGATCACCCGTTCATTTACAGGTTGGCTCCTATGCCGGTAAGTCTTTTTAAATTAGAATTTTCCCAAGTGTTTGAACAGTAAAAGATTATTAGAAGGGTTGTCAAGAGATTTATTGATATATAAAGATCACCGCCATCCTGATAATTGCTGATTGACGGAATTTGATTAATATGTAAAATTCCAGACAGTAAATGCAGGGGTAACACTACAATTCTATGAGGCAGCAAGAGATACTGACATGAGAGCGCTCGTAATGGCCATAATCGGATTGCTATTGTTTGGAGCGGTCTGGTATTATTTCAAGGAAGATACGAAGGTAATAGGTATTTATAAAGTTTATTACTATGCAACGCACTGCAATCCTGATGAGCTTTTACCAAGCTTTTCGCAGCTTACACTAACGCCGTGCGTTAACAAAATTACCTGGATGGAAGAAATCGGCCCGAAGCTTTACAAACGTATGAGCTGGACCCCGGAATATGGGACCAAAGAAGGCGGGCTCGTGCGAAAATAAAATTCCTTATTTGAACCCGTCCTGCTGGGGAATATGGAGGTGGAGAAATGAATGCGACAATCATGATGATCCACGGCATGTGGGGAAGCAGCTGGTACTGGGGAAACTACAAACAATTCTTTGAGAGCAAAGCGTACCGCTGCATAACACCCACCCTGAGGTTTCATGATATTGATCCCAGATCAGAACCACCGCCGGAACTGGGAACCACAAGCCTTCTGGACTACGCAGACGATCTTGAAAAAGAAATCAGGAAACTTGATTCTCTGCCCATTCTCATGGGTCATTCCATGGGTGGGCTGCTCGCACAAATCCTTGGCAGCAGGGGACTTGCCGAAGCCCTCGTCCTTTTGACTCCCGCGTCACCGCGGGGCATCATAGCCTTAGAACCCTCTGTCATGAAGAGTTTTATGAGCGTTCCGTCTAAATGGGGTTTTTGGAGAAAGCCCATGATGCAGACCTTTGAGGAAGCGGTATACTCCATGATGCATTTATTGTCAGAACAAGAACAGAAAGAGATATACGAGCATTTCGTATATGAGTCCGGACGGGCGGCGTCTGAAATAGGTTTCTGGTTGCTAGATCCCGGAAAAGCCTCCTATGTGGATGAATCTAAAGTAGCCTGCCCGGTTCTGGTCATTGCAGGAGTTGAAGATCGGATTACTCCGGCTTCAGTCGTGAGAAAAGTAGCGGCTAAATACAGTGCGGTTTCAACCTATAAGGAGTTTGAAGGTCACTCCCATTGGGTGGTCGGTGAGCCAGGCTGGAAAGATATAGCGCAATATATTTACGATTGGTTGCATTCAGAAAGAGGGAAAACACGTGTGCAAGCTGCTTCATAAAAGTTGGATATGCATTTTGACGGCGGTAGTGTTTGAGATTGTGCGTTGCAATCTTTCTCGCGGCCCCTACCGCCGGGTGGAGCCTCTGCCTGAAGAAGGCATCGTGGACATGCACTGCCACGTTAACGGTATCGGCGAGGGCGGAAGCGGATGTTTTATATCGGATGAATTTCGCAAGGATGGGCGCTACCAACCTTATTTGAGGAGTTTCGGTGTTTCCGAACAGGAATTAAAGGAAAGGGGTGATGGTTTGGTGGTAGAACGCCTCTCTCAAATGCTCGCTGAAAGCAAGTTCGTTAAGAAAGCCGTTGTAGTGGCGATGGATGGCGTCTACGACAGCGAGGGGTTCCTTGACACACATCAAACTCAGGTTTACGTTCCCAACGAATTTGTGGCAGAGGCTGTTTCCAGGCACAGCAACCTGCTTTTCGGAGCCTCTGTGAACCCCTACAGAAAAGATTGGCGCGCCAGCCTGGACTGGGCAAAGAACAACGGCGCGGTTCTTGTCAAGTGGATACCTTCGGTCATGAACATCGACCCAAGTGATCTTAAGATTGAGCCTTTCTATAAAAAGCTCGCCGAACTCAAGATTCCTCTCCTCACCCACGCAGGAGAAGACCAGTCATTTCCCACTGCTAATGACGAGCTTTGCGACCCTGATAGATTGCGTCTGCCTTTGAGCCGAGGCGTAAAGGTGATTGCGGCTCACATTGCTTCAACTGGATCCTATCAGGGCCAATGCAGTACCAGCAGGCTTCTTCGAATGATGAGGGAGTATCCCAACCTGTACTCAGACATCTCTTCCCTTACACAGGTGAACAAGCTGGGATACATGAAAGAGGCTTTGACCCATGAGAAGGAATTTAAGGGAAGATTATTTTATGGCTCCGACTTTCCTCTGATCAACATAAAAATTCCTCTGATCAACGCGTGGCTGGTTTCTCCGCGGTATTACTTCGTCAGGCTCAGCCCTGCGCAAATCACATCGATCTCTTCGTTAAAAAATCCCTGGGATGTGGACGTGAAAGTCAAGCAGGCTCTGGGCACGCCTACGGATGTATTTGCCAGATCCCGGGAATTGCTGCCGCCCTGATCATCTATGATGAAGATAGCAGTGTTCAGCCCCGGACTACATCGTAATATCATTTCGACTGAAAGGAGAAATCCTATTATGCCATTCGGCGAAGACGGGAATCGCTGACCATTACCCCCTTTGTAAAAGGGGGATACAGGGGGATTTTAAGCGATAGAATAAATCTCCCAGCCTCCCTCTATCGCCTCGCCCGCCCTAATCCGCATTCCCTGTCAATTGAAAAGAAGCCCAGTAATACGGATGGGGGTATTTCTTCTGGGCGCTTAACTGCGCGTGCCGCAAAGCCTCCCGCTTACCGCTATTCTTTAGGGCGTTATAAAACCCCGCCATGAGGTCTCCCGTGGCCTGGTCGTCAACCTTCCAAAGGCTCGACACAATGGAATTGCTTCCCGCATAGAGAAAGCCGCGCGTCAAACCTACAACATCGTCACCGCTGGCAACCTTTCCCAGGCCTGTTTCGCAGGCGCTCGATGTGACCAGATCGGCATCGATGTTCATGGAATAAAGTTTATCCACCGTAAGCCGGCCGTCACTCCGCTCATCACCGGCAAGCAACAAGGCGGACTTGAGCGGCATATCGGAGTCGAACTGGCCGTGGGTGGCGAAGTGGATGTGTCTGAAGCTCCGGCCATATTTCCTGAATGCCGACTCCGTTGCCTCCTTGCGCAGAAACACCCGGGACTGGGGGCGCGTGCGGGCAACCGCCTGTGCTTCTTCCTGGGCATAGGCGAGGTCATAACGTGAGTCGCCTAAATCAGGATTGCCGAAGGCAAGGATGTCCGTCGGTTTAGATGATTTCCTGGCATGTAGGTATTTGATTACGCTGGCGCTGGGGAGGATGCGGATGCTGTACTGCTCAATCAGGTAGCCTCTGTCATTCTGCAGAGTATTGAACGGAAGGTAGTGAAGTGCGCCGTGTGGTACGATCGCGAGGTTCCGCTTGTCCAGCATCTTTTCGAAAGGCTCAAAAAGCCGCTTGTAAAGAGCTCTGGCAAGGGTCAGATAATCGGAGGAACCCGGCGTCTCAAGAAGAGTCCAAAATTGCCGGACATCCTCTACAATCTTATCGCTGTTGAGACGTATGGATTTGGGAAAAAGGGGAAAAAGGGATTGCGACCGTTATTTCTCAGCGGGCCATTCACCCCCGCGGCTTTTTTATTGAAGCCTTCCTGCACTCCTGAAATCTTCAGTAACGATTGATATCAATGTTTCATGCGTTAATAATTGATGGGTATCTTCTCGGAAATTAAAATGCGCTTGTTAAAATGATTATTAATTGTTATAAAAAAACAAATATTTTATAAGGATGAACGCCAATGGGAGAGGGTATTTCGGACTATACAAAATTTATCATCGACCTGCGCAGACATATGTGGAAATCAGGTGTGGAAATGGAATTGCGCAGATTAATATGGCAAATAGCCGTTATAGGGAAGTATATCTCCGCTAAGATTCAAGAATCGAATCGGAAACTGGCTGGCTTTAGGAACATCCGCATTTTCCGTCACGGTGAAGAGCAACTGACTATGGATAGAAGCGCCGATGAGATTCTCAAGAATCAACTCCAGGATTCAGGGTTTGTCAGGGCATATGCTTCAGAAGAACAGGATTCAGTGATTCAGATCGGCAAGGGAGAAGAAAAATATTTCGTCACTGCAGACCCCTTGGCCGGTTCTTCTTTAGTGGATGCCAATCTGTCCATAGGAACGATAATAGGCATTCATAGAGAGTCGATGTTAGCCAAGGGGAGAGAAACATTGGTGGCAGCCATGTACATTATGTATGGACCGCTGATTACGATAGTCTATTCTGCAGGAAAGGGAACCCATGAATTTGTATTGAACAGAGAAGGGGAATACGTTCTTTCTGAGGAAAACATTATCTTAAAGGAACGGGGGGACATTTACAGCGTGGGAGGATTGAGAAGGGACTGGACTCCGGAACACCTCGAATACATAAATTTCCTGGAAAAGGGAGGGTATAAGCTCCGCTACAGTGGCGGATTTGTGCCGGATGTCAATCAGGTTCTGATTAAGAGGGGGGGTGTTTTTGCATACCCTGCACTAAAGAAAAATCCCCAGGGGAAAATGCGGCTTCTGTTTGAGCTTCAACCCATGGCATTCATCATTGAACAGGCCGGTGGTATGGCCACGGACGGTAAACAGGATCTCATGTCCATCAAGGTAGAGGAACTTAATCAGCGTTGTCCGATCTACATCGGGAGCCGTTTTGAGGTGGAAAAGGCGAGAGAGTTCCAGGTTTGATAAATAGATAAATAGGGACAGCGCCCGTTTGTTTCCACCGCTGCTACTCTCGCTATTCTCGCCATTCGTTCCTATTCCACGTCGTTCTATTCTTAATAAATAGGGGCTGTCCCTATTTTCTTTCTCTTCTTATTTTCTACCATTTTGTTTAAATATAGGTATTTTGCGGTCAATGTATCCGCTGAGTAATTACAGAACGAATTCAGTCTGCAGAATCATATCAATGACGTGGGAGGATACGCTATGAAAGGAAAAAAAATTTATCAGAGTTTGTACGTCCAGGTATTGACGGCGATCTTCATCGGTGTTCTGCTCGGGCATTTCTACCCCGAAACCGGCGCGGCCATGAAACCGCTGGGCGACGGCTTCATCAAGTTGATCAAGATGATCATCGCACCGGTTATCTTTTGTACCGTGGTAACCGGCATCGCGGGAATGGAGGACATGAAGAAGGTCGGTCGGGTCGGCGCCAAGGCGCTGCTCTATTTTGAAGTCGTCTCGACGTTTGCTTTGGCGATCGGTCTGCTGGTGGTCACCATCGTTCAACCAGGGGCGGGCATGAATGCCGATGTCTCCAAGCTGGATACCAGAGCGTTGACGACTTTCACAGCAAAGGCGGATAAGCAAAGCACGGTAGACTTCTTGATAAATATCATTCCCAACACTGTAGTGGATGCCTTTGCCAAGGGTGATATTCTGCAGGTGCTGTTCTTTGCCCTCATGTTCGGCTTTGCGCTTTCCATGCTCGGTCAGCGTGGTAAACCGGTCTTTAAGCTGATCGACGAGGTTACACATGTGCTGTTCGTCATCGTAAACATTATCATGAAGGTCGCTCCCATAGGCGCCTTCGGTGCCATGGCCTTTACCATCGGCAAGTTCGGGCTCGGCTCCCTGACCAAGCTGGGTATGCTGATGGGCAGCTTCTACCTGACCTGCCTGTTGTTCATCTTCATAGTGCTGGGCACCATCGCAAAACTGTGTGGATTCAGTATCATCAAGTTCATCAAGTACATCAAGGAGGAGTTGCTGATCGTGCTGGGGACATCCTCATCCGAGTCGGTTCTGCCGCGCATGATGGCCAAGCTGGAGAATCTGGGCTGCACCAAGTCGGTGGTCGGCCTGGTCATTCCCACCGGCTACTCCTTCAACCTTGACGGCACCTCCATCTACCTGACCATGGCGGCAGTCTTCGTGGCCCAGGCCACCAATACACCGCTGACCTTGAT
>CAITLA010000085.1 GCA_903893135.1 uncultured Syntrophaceae bacterium
AGGCGTTCCCACACCCATCAGATATCTCGGCCTGTCATCGGGAAGGAGGGGAGTGGTCAATGAGGTGATACTCAGCATCTCTTCCTTGGGCTCCCCCACACTCAACCCACCTATGGCGTAGCCATCAAAGCCAATATTTTTCGATATATCTTCTACAGCCCGCTGCCGCAAGTCTGGATAGATCCCACCCTGGATGATGCCGAATAGGGCCTGCCCATTATTTTTCTTGATGGTTTTGGATCTCCTCGCCCAATTTAGAGTCAGTGCCAGAGATTTTTCTGCCTCTTGGAAACTGGCCGGATAAGCCGTACATTCATCGAGGCACATCATGATATCCGAACCGAGAGCCTCCTGAATCTCAATCGCAAGTTCCGGACTAATGAAATGTCTGGAGCCATCAATGTGGGATTTAAAGGTTACTCCGTCATCCTCTATTTTTCTGAGGGCGCCTAAGCTGTATACCTGGAAACCGCCGCTATCAGTCAGAATGGGAGCGCCCCAGTTCATAAATTTGTGGAGACCGCCCAGCTTCTTAATAATTTCGTACCCCGGCCTCAGAGAGAGGTGATAGGTGTTTGCGAGGATCATTTCAGCGCCAAGGTTCTGTACAGTTTCGGGAATGAGAGACTTGACAGTACCTTGAGTGGCTACCGGTATGAAAACGGGTGTATTGACCTCGCCGTGGGTTGTATAGATTCTTCCAAGACGGGCCCCTGATGATGGGTCTTTTTTAAGCAGCTTAAATTGATACATCATACATATAGATAATTTTTGAACTCACGAAATGCCAGGCTTGGCAATTATTTCTTTGTTCCCAACCTATAGAATCAGCATGCAATCTCCATAACTGTAAAAGCGGAATCTATTTCTTACAGCATCTTTGTATGCCCTTTCTGTCAGATGTTTGCCGGCAAAGGCGCACACGAGTAAGTAAAGGGAGGATCTGGGAAGATGAAAATTAGTTATCAGTGAACCAACCCGCTTAAAGCGGTACCCGGGATAGATAAAGAGTCCGGTATATGCGGAGGAGGGTTTAATCTTTCCTGCCTCGTCGACAGCCGATTCAAGAACCCTTGTGGTTGTCGTTCCCACGGCAATAACCTTTTCGGCGCTGTTTATTACCTCTGCCGCTTCAGGCGTTATTTCAAAAAACTCCTCTTCCATTACATGATCCTCGACGTCATCCGTTTCTATGGGGAGAAATGTCCCGTAACCTACATGTAATGTAACGGGCACGACGTATACACCATTTTTTTTGAGGGTGTCGAGAATATTCTGAGAAAAATGCAAACCCGCCGTCGGTGCTGCGACTGAACCGGGAAACCTGGCATAGATTGTCTGATACCTTTCTATATCCGCGAGAGATTCGAGAGAGTTCTTGTGCCGTTTAATATAGGGGGGGAGGGGTGTCCTTCCGTATTTTTTTAGAAAATTAGCGAACGTCAAACCTGTTACGAATGAAACGATCCATTTCTTCTCCGATACGCGGTCAATAACTTGCGCCTCACATTCCGTATTGAATAATATTCTGGCTCCCGCACGGACTCTTTTGGCAGGTCTTAATAATACCTCCCAAGTTTCTAATGATTTTGAATCCTCCGACTTTCTGGAGAGAAGAAGTATCTCTACAGTCCCCCCTGTTGGCTTCTTTCCAATTAGCCTTGCCGGAATTACCTTCGTATCGTTAATGACCAGTACATTGCCCTTTTCTGCAAATTCCGGCAAGTCATGAAAGGGTCTGAATTCAATATCGCCCGTCTTTCTCCTAACAACCATCATCCGAGATTCGTCTCTTAGATCACATGGGGTTTGAGCGATAAGTTCCCCGGGAAGATGGTAGCCGAAATCCTCTAATTTCATCCTTCAACTTCTTCCGAAATATATGAGAATCAACCCTGTTATAATTGCGGAGAGCCCCAGGATCCGGAGGACGGAGTCGGGCATTTCCTGTAGTTTCATAATATAAGACTTAACCTTATCCGGGAAGGCGAAATAAGGGAGGCCTTCGATAATGAAAACCATTCCTAAGACACATAAGAAATATTCCATTATGTGATTATTCCTTCAACTTCGATTCATTCCACAGATCATCCATTTCTTTGAGTGATGCGCCGGCAGGGTCTTTGCCCTGTTCCGCAAGTTTTTCTTGAATGTATGAGAATCTGTCGATAAATTTCGCAAGGGATGCCGTGAGCGATTCCTCGGCATTTACATTTACAAACCTTGATATATTTACCAGGGAAAACAGAAGATCGCCAATTTCTTCCCTGATACATTTTATGTCATTGGCCGCCAGGGACGACTTGAACTCATTGAGCTCCTCTTCAATTTTGGCCAGGACTTCTTCCGTTCTTACCCAATCAAAACCGACCTTGGAGGCTGCCTCGGTTACTTTTTGCGCCCTCCTGAGGGCCGGCAGTGACCGCGGAATGTTATCAAAAAGTCCGCGACTATTCTCATTCCTCTTTTCCATGTTCCTCTTGATATCTTCCCAATTGTTCTTGATCTCCTCAATATTCTTGACTCTTGTATTGCCAAAGACATGGGGATGCCTTCTTATCATCTTTTCAGTCACATCTTTCATAATATCGGGGAGCTTAAAGTCGCCCGCTTCCTCTGAAATATGCGCCAGAAAGAAAACCTGAAACAGAAGATCCCCCATTTCTTCTTTAATGGCCGCAGGCGATCCATGTTCTATAGCATCAATGAGTTCGTAGGTCTCTTCCAGTATATATTTTGCCATATCCTCTTTTTTCTGTTTTCTATCCCAGAGACACCCGTCTTTGGATCGCAACTTTTGAATAGTCTGGAGAAGCCTCTTAAGACCTACTTCAGCTTGGCAAGATGTTTCTTTCATTTTCATCACTGTAAAGATTCAACCTATATTTATTATTAACATCTTTACGATGGTGTGACAATCAGAGAAATCCTTTTTCCCGAAATGCGAGTTTCTATAAATTTGTCCCATCTTCTCATTTTGTTGTTGCATGTTCCTTTATTAATCTGTATAGAATTTACAAAGAGAATCATTTATTGTTTGCAGCTATTTCGAAAGTAGATATCTCCGGTCACGTTATAGTCTGGCTGGAATTAATGGATGTTCAGGATAAGGAGGTTCGCATATGTCAAACAGGGTCGATGATTTCATTAAAGGGTTGCTTGTTGGAGGCTTGATTGGTGCGGCAATTGGCATTCTCTATGCCCCTAAGAGTGGTAAAGAAACACGAGAGGACCTCAGCAGGAAGACTGAGGAATTGATAGAGAAGGCCAAAGAGGAATACGAACTGGCGCTGGAAAAGAGCAAAAAGGCTTATGAAGCCGCCGTTCAGCGTCTGAAGGCGCTGGAATCTTCTACGAAGGAAAAAGTTGGAGAGATGGAAGTAAAAGTTGGAGAGATGGCTGATCGGGGAAAAGAGACAATTTTGGAGACCAAGGGGCGCTTGAAGAAAGCAATAGATGCAGGAGTCGAAGCCTTCAAGGAAGAAAAAGAAAAGGCCCAGTAGTGAGCAACTCAGCATAAGAAGCGGTAGATATCCATGTTTCTCGAAATCAGTATCGTAATTTTGAGCTTTGTGTTTCTCCTCATTGCGGTGTTATCCGTTCCGTTCCTGCTGCAGATTTGGCGGACCGCAAGGAGTATGGCCACGACCCTGCATATGCTTAATGAAAGCTTGCCCGGCATCCTTAAGAACCTGGAAGAAATTACCACGAACATCAACAAAGCAACTCGTACAGTAAATGAACAGATTGAGGGACTGTCACTCGTTGCCATGCGCATTCAGGGGTTGATGGGCATAGTATCGGACATTGAAAATATCTTGCATGTTGGAGCTCGTCTTCCTGTTTTCAAAACAGTCAGAAATGCCTTCGCGGTTCTGACAGGGGTGAAAGTATTTTTGAAGGTATTCCTATCTTCACGCAGATGTGAATAGCCGTCGTATCAAACTAAATTATCTATATTCTGTTCGGAATCGTGGAGGTATGCATTATGCCCCGTGTTAGCTATGGAAAAAAAGGGGGGCGTGTCCGTACGATAACCGTTAAGGATAAATCTCAAGATATGAGGTCCGCTGAAGATGTAGTCCGTGATCTGAAAAGAGAGCAACAGAAACTGCCAGGCGAAGATTACCGCGAGAAATCACTGGCTCTTCATGGTTTTATATGCGCTCGATGCGCAAGGGAGTTTGATGAGTCGACACGGCATCTTCTCACCGTTCATCACAAGGACGGCAATCATGACAGCAACCCACTGGATGGGAGCAACTGGGAAAACCTCTGTGTGTATTGTCATGAGGATGTTCACAGCCGGGGAATTCTCGGAGAATATCTGGCAGGGGCCTCCAGTGGATCAGACAGCAGTCTTGCTTATGAGGATTTGAGCAGGAAAGATACCCCTTCAGTCAAGCTGGGGTCTCTGGGCAACAAATTGAAGAAGGCCATGCAGAAAAAGGTGAGTAGTTAGCGCCTGTCATTTAATTATCCTGAGATTATCTTTCTGTTTGACAATCTTATCTCCCACTGAAGTTCCGCAGAACACGCACATATAATCATACTTGTCGCCGTTAGAAAGAATCAACAGAAGTCTCTTTCTTACCGGGACGGCCTTCTTACAATTAGGACAGAGAAGCTCCGTGGCATCAAAGTCCTTATAAGTTTCCCGACCCATCCTGTTCAATCATCCTTTTCGGGTATATTGTTCGCATTTTTCAGCCAGACAGTGGCTTCGCTGTCGCTCGGCGCCCGATAATCTCCCCTGGGAGACAGAGACCCTCCAGACCCTACTTTCGGGCCATTAGGTATACATGAGCGCTTATACTGGCTCAACTTGAAGAAGCGATGCAGGTAGATGGTAAGCCACTTTTTTATTTCGCCGATTGTGTATTGTTTTCTCTTTTTTTTCGGCACATCCGGCCACTGGCCCCTGCCCTTGTCTCTCCAGGTGCAGTAGGCCATGAATGCAACTTTGGTAGGAAGATAACCAAATCTCGTAATAAAGAAATTGTTAAAGTCCTGCAAATCGTAGGGGCCTATTACGGACTCAGTCTTCTGCGCCGGCTGGTCGTCGTCTATTCCCGGAATTAATTCAGGGCTGATTTCCGTTTCAAGGATGTCGAGCAAGACCTCCGAAGTTTCCTTCTCAAACAGCGAGGAATGTGCGACCCAACGTATCAGATGCTGAATAAAGGTCTTTGGTACACTGGCATTCACACCGTAATGGGACATGTGATCACCCACGCCGTAAGTACACCAGCCTAACGCCAGTTCACTTAGATCCCCGGTACCGACAACCAGGGCTTTCTTCATATTGGCTATGCGAAACAGATGGGAGGTACGTTCCCCGGCCTGAATGTTTTCGAAAGTAATGTCGTACAGTTTTTTTCCTTGTGCAAATGGGTGACCCACATCTCTTAGCATTTGCATACAACTTGGTTTTATATCAATCTCATTGGCCTCAACGCCTACGGCCTTCATCAACCTCAGCGCATTCGTGTATGTTTTTTCTGAAGTTGCAAATCCGGGCATGGTGTAGGCTTTAACGTTGGACCTCGGCAGACCCAGGAGATCCATAGTCCTTGCCGCGACAATCAGGGCATGGGTTGAGTCCAAGCCACCGGAGATGCCGATCACCACGTTCTCGATCTCCGATGATTTTAAACGTTTGGCAAGCCCATGCACTTGTATGTTGTATGCTTCATAACAGCGCTGATCGCGCTTTCCCGGATCCGCAGGTATATATGGGAATCTTGGATATTCCCTATCCAGCAGTATTCGTTTTTCAACGGGAATAACGGTGAATGATACTTTCCGGAATTTTTCCAGCCGCTCTCTGTGCGTGCAGGCATTCTGTCCGAAGCTGTTCATACGCATCCTATCCTGGGTTAACCTGTCTAGATCCACATCTCCGTAAATCAATTGGGACTTCAATGAGAAACGGTCCGATTCTGCCAGTAGATTACCGTTTTCATAGATCATGGCATGTCCATCCCATGCCAGATCAGTTGTGGATTCTCCGGGGCCGGCCGCCGCATAGAGGTATGCAGATATACAGCGCGCAGACTGGTTTGATGCCAGAGATTGGCGATAGTCCGATTTCCCCACGGTTATATTAGATGCGGAGAGGTTTCCGATAAGGGTCGCTCCGGCCATGGCTGCATAGCTGGAAGGTGGAATGGGTACCCAGACATCTTCGCAGATTTCAATAAAAAAACTGAAATTATTTATATTTTTGACATTGAACAGGATATCAGCTCCGAAAGGAACGTTTTCCTGTCCACAAATGTCGATCAACTTAGACTGGGCATCTTCAGCCGGACTGAATTGGCGGCCCTCGTAAAATTCGCGATAGTTGGGCAGATAAGATTTTACTGCAATGCCAAGAATGCGGCCTCGATAAAGGACGATGCCGCAGTTAAAGAGACGGAAATCAACCCGCAGGGGGGCTCCAATAACTAAAATTGTATTCAGCTTTCTTGTGGCATGGAGAATTTCTTTGAGTCCCTCCATTACGCCTATGAGAAGGGCATCCTGGTGAAAGAGATCATCGTTCGAGTAAGCTGAAATGCCGAGTTCAGGGAAGAGAGCAAGGATAGCATTATTGGCTGACGCTTGCTTGACCAGTTTGATTGTGCTGGCTACGTTAAATGGGGCATCAGCTACCTTCAGTTCCGGTATGCAGACGGCGACCCTGATGAATCCATGATTGTATAAATTAAAATATTGGCGTTCTTCGCTCGATTCCATGGTGTACATCAACTTCCCGTTTTACTTGTCAGCAATCAACCGGATATTTCCGGGCACATATTTGAAATTGATATTTTGTTTATACCTCATAAATTTTGTAAATGATTAATAAGGTTTTGTCAAAGAAAAAAGACAGATAATGCAGCATTGGCTCTGTCAGATAGTCTTTTCTACATATGCGTAAGCACTGTGATTGTGGATACTTTCGAAATTTTCAGCTCCCACGCTGTACCACGTGAAATTATCATTTCTGTTTAGCTCCTGGGCCACATTTCTTACCACATCTTCGACGAACATCGGGTTTTCATATGCTTTTTCAGTGACAAATTTTTCGTCAACCCTTTTCAGGAGGGAATATACTTCACCGCTCGCCGAGTCTTCAACCAGCCTGATAATGTCCTCGATCCAAAAAAATTTTTTGAACCTCACCTTCGCAGTTACGATACTTCTCTGGTTGTGGGCACCAAGATTGCTGATTTCCTTTGAGCAGGGACATACCGTAGTGACCGGTACGACTACTCCCACGAGAAAATCTGTCGTGCTGACGCTGTTTCGTCCGTTGAATGAGCACGTGTATTCCATGAGACTTTTCGCCCCCGAGACAGGAGCCGTTTTTTCAACAAAGTAGGGAAACTCAATTTCCATGTGTGCCGATTCCGCATGAAGTTTATCCTTGACCTTTTGGAGAATCTTATTAAAGGTCTTAATATTTATCTGTCCCCTGAATTCGTTCAAGATTTCCACAAAACGGCTCATGTGTGTTCCCTTGAAGTGGTGAGGTAGATCGACGTAGATGTTGATGGTTGCATTGACATGTTGTGTGCCGTTCGCGCGATCCATGACCACAATGGGGTACTTAACTCCCTTAACGCCTACTTTTTGTATATTTATATTCCTGTTATCTTTTTGATTTTGAATGTCGATCATGGTTATTTCCGTAATAAGAAGCTCTCGCGTCCTCTGACTCCCATATGGTAACTCGGGATACGTCAAGATTGCGTTTTTTTACTTTTTCCGAGATTCTGTCATAAATGTACCTGGCAATATTTTCTGATGATGGGCTTGTATCTTTGAAATAACTTATGTCATTGAGATATTTATGATCAAATTCTTTCAATATTTCATCGGCCCACTGTTTTAATATCCTGAAGTCAATGAGAATACCTTCCTCGGACAGTACAATAGAACATATTGAGATCTCAACGACGAAATTATGACCGTGGAGTTTCTCGCACGTACCGCCTATTTCATTCAACATGTGAGCGGCAGAAAATGACTGCTTTATTGTAACTTCGTACACAGAGCCTCCCATCTAAATTCTGGCTTATAATATAGTAAAAATGAAGGGCGGGTGTCAAGGCAAGAAATATCTCTTAAAAATAGGTAATTTCATTCTTAATTGTTGAGTGCCACGCTAAAGCCACACCCGGAAGATCCTGAAAGCCTTCAAAAAACTGCTTTTTTCCGGCTGTGTCAGAATAGCATCAAGGATCAGGAATACCTCATGCTCAAAGTCATAACCTCATTTATCAATGAACCCAAAAGACCTGAATTTATGCACAACAAACCCAGAAGACCCAACTAAAAATTGACTCATTAAAATATTTATGCTAAACGAAAATTGGAAGGAGAGATGAACATGATTAGAGCATTTCACAAGAAAAGAAGACAGAAAGGTTTTACGTTGATCGAATTAATGATCGTTATTGCGATCATCGGTATCCTGGCAGCCATTGCCATCCCGCAGTTCGTGCAGTACAGGGCAAGAGGTTTCAGCGCATCGTCA
>CAITLA010000086.1 GCA_903893135.1 uncultured Syntrophaceae bacterium
CAGGCCTATTTCGATATCGGTGAGTTCAAAAGAAATGTAGATATGCAGGAAGTTGAACCGGGGGGGTACCTGGGTGTCTATAAAGTCATTCCCGGGGATAACGTGACAAAGGCCGTGATTACCGGCTATCTAAGGGATGATGCAGGCAATACCGCTCAATGGGTTGATGCAGTAGGAACGGTAACGCTTGACACCATACCTCCTGACAAAATCAAGAACGTTAAGACTGTTGGAAGAAATAAGGTGGTTCTTTTAGGCTGGGAAAAGTCGCAAGCCCCGGACCTGGCGGGATACCTGGTCTATCGCAGCAACACCCCTCTTTCCGGTTTTCAGCAGATTGCGAAGACGGAATTGAACGAATATCGCGATGAAAATCTCGTCAATGCGCAGAAATATTACTATCAGGTCACTGCCTTAGACTTGGCGGGTAACGAAAGTGACAAGTCCGATACCATAAGCGGTATGCCTGTGGAGCCAGGACCGACGCCCGTTTCAGGCATCATTGAATCTGATACCACCTGGTACGCAGGCGCCAGTCCCTATATAATCAAGAATGCAGTGATCGTCAAAGATAAGGCCCTTCTGACAATTGAGCCGGGCACAGAGATACGCTCGCAGGGCGGCGCCCTTGTGATCGAAGGAAGACTCAGTGCGCAGGGGGATGAGGAGCACATTATCATATTTGATGCGGCAGAAGGCGCCAAATCATGGGAGGGTATAGCTTTCAGCAACGTCAAGGAAAAGGACAATCTGGTCAAGTTCTGCCGCATCCGGAATGCGGCAACGGCAATCACATGCCAGGCATCTTCACCGCAAATAGAAGCCTCTGAACTTACGGAAAACGGCATTGCCATAAAAATCTCGGGCGCCTTTTCAAAACCGCAGATCATAAAAAATACAATCCATAAGAACAGGGAAGCCGGGGTTTTTATTACAGACGGAGCCCAGCCTAAACTGATGGAAAACAATATCCAGGATAACTTAAAGGAAGGTATCCTGATTCAGTCGTCTGCCCCCTTAATTACTCACAACAGAATTACGACGAATGAGGGGCATGGAATCATCGTAAAGAACTCTCAGTCCGTAATTGTGGAAAACAATATAAATGACAATAAGCAATTTGATATCGCGGGCGATATGACTGGAGAAGCCGTCAATGCCCTGAACAATTGGTGGGGGTCTGCCAAAGGTCTCGAAATCCTGACGAGGATTCAGGGGAAGATCAATATCAAGTCTGTTCTGAATGCAGCTTATCCTGAGGGAAAGCCGCAGGAACTGCCCATACTTAATCAGGTCCTTGGCGGGCCTATCAAGGCGGATGCATTCCTTATCCTTTCCAACAGTCCTTACCGGGTGGCCAAGGATGTCACTATCGATGGCGGGGCAACCCTGTATGTCGAACCCGGTGTGACGATCGAATACGACCAGAATACATCCGTCATTACGGAAGATGGCGGTGTTGTGGCAAAGGGTACCAAGCAGCATCCAATTGTATTTACGGCTTCCGGGAGTTCTCCGTCCCCCGGCTTTTATAATAATGCCGTAAGACTGACGAAACCCACAAAGGTTAACAGCGCTTTCGCATACTGTGTCGTAAAATATGCCAACACCGCTTTTGACATTTATTATGGCACACCGGAAATTTCGTCGTGCAGCATTACACATAATGCTCAGGGGGGCATATACACCCGCAATGACGCATCTCCCAGAGTGTTTTATAATACGTTTGCCGGTAACCTCGGAGAGGGCGCTATCAAGTGCGTAGGGATGTCGAATCCCGTTATACATAATAATAATTTTATCAACAACACGGTGGCCATCCAGACATTTTCCTCCATTTATATCGATGCGAGAAACAACTGGTGGGGCAGCAGCAGGCCCGATCAGAACGTAATCTGGGGAGATCTGGAGAAAAATATCAATATTAAACCATGGTTAGAAGTTCCTGAAGGCAAGGCATTTACAGAAAAGAAGTAATATAATTTCGTGATTGAAACCTTTGGCGCATTCTGTTATTTTACGTTGGTGTTCTTGAAGGAAAGACACGCACATCAATTCTGCACAGGGTTGATTGTGTAGTTTTATGGGTGAGTATCCTAAACCAATAGTTAAGGAGGATTGTATGAGATCGAAACTAATCGTTACAGTGGGTGTTATCGTAAGCATGTTGTTCCTCTATTCAGGGATCGGTTTTTGTCAGGAAAAAGTCAGCGGGTCCGAATGGACTCAGATTGTGGAACAGATGGGCGATAAAGGAAAGATTAACTGGTCGGAAGGCTATATTGAGGCTGTGGGGATTGGCGCCCCTCCCGAAAGGTACATAGGAAAACCCCAGGCTCGTCCCATGGCTCTTAGGGCAGCCAAGGTAGACGCCTACCGTAATTTGCTCGAGACGACGAAGGGTGTGCGCGTTGATTCCACGACAGTGGTCAAGGATTTTACGGTGGAGAGCGATGTCATCAATGCAGCGGTAGAAGGCCTTGTAAAAGGGGCCAAGGTCGTGAATCAGGACTACCTGTCCGATGGAACAGTGGAAGTGACTCTGAGAATGCCGATGGCGGGCGGTTTTGCGCAGGTCATTATACCAAAGGCCCTTGAGAAAAAACCGGAGGCTGCTCCTCCAGCACCCCCGGCAGGACCGGCGCCGTCAGGCGATGTTTTCACCGGTATGGTGGTTGATGCCAGAGGGCTCCAGGCCAGGCCGGCTATGGCTCCCAAGGTTCTCGATGAAAATGGCAAAGAAGTCTATGGTTCCATGAATGTTGACAAAGAGTTTGCCGTTCAGCAGGGCATGAGCGGTTATGCAAGGGATCTTACAGCAGCCCAGAGTAATCCAAGAGTGACGAATAATCCGGTCAGCGTTAAAGGAGTTAAGATCGAAGGGCCGGGCCGGGCAGACATCGTGATCAGCAATGCCGATGCCGACAAAATCAGAGGCGCCGCAGACAATATGACATTCTTAAAGAAGTGCAGGGTCATGATAGTTCTAGACTGATCGCGGCGGTGTATCGGGTTATATTCGACCGCAGTTACTTCGTGAGGGTGACTGCGGTCTTTTATTATATGCTTTGAAGAAGTTGTTTCTGTCGATGCCATTCGGAAGAAGACGGATGCTATCCGTGTCAAGCATGGAATGAAGTTTAGGAGTCCATTTTTTTATAACAGGTGATTAATCGTGGCTGCGAAAATTGTCGTTCTGCCGGAAAGTCTGTCGAGCAAGATTGCCGCGGGAGAGGTTGTCGAGAGGCCAGCATCCATTCTGAAAGAACTCCTGGAAAATGCCCTCGACGCAGGCGCTACGGACATAACCGTTGAACTTGAAAAAGGTGGGCGGGGGTCGATAAAGGTCATCGACAATGGTGAGGGCATTGAGAGTGCGGAGGTTCCTCTTGCCTTTGAGCGTTTTGCGACAAGCAAGATATACCAGTTCGATGATATTTATAAGGTTAGGTCATATGGATTTCGAGGAGAGGCCCTGCCGAGTATTGGCGCCATTTCCCGTGTTGAGATGGTCACGCGGAAGGAGTCTTCTTTATCGGGCACAAGGGTGATTGTAGAGGCAGGACAACTGGAGAGCATAACAGATACTGGATGTCCCGTAGGCACTTCCGTTTGGGTGAATCATATATTTGATCCCGTTCCCGTACGCAAGAAGTTCCTGAAGACGGAGGCGACGGAGCAGGGATATTGCATGGATGTGATTACGAGGACGGCCCTTTCCCGTCCTGAGGTCAGGATAAGAGTCCTGGTTCACGGCAGAGAGATTTTGAATATACCGGCCACCGGAGATATTTCCGAGAGGGTCTCTCTTGTCTTGGGGACGGATTTCACTGACCACATGTTGCCTCTTAAAGGGGCCAGGGGCAGCATGACCGTTCTCGGATTTGCCTCTAAACCCGATTTCACGAGATCAAGTTCGAAACAATTATACTATTTTGTGAACAAGAGATTTATC
>CAITLA010000087.1 GCA_903893135.1 uncultured Syntrophaceae bacterium
GATATCAAAGGCGGATTCCCTGGAATCCGCAAACGGCTTAGTCTTGCCCTTGAATTCATAGACTCCCCCGTTGATGTTCGCAGAGAGATAAGGCGTGACATATTCATCAGTATAGTAGGCCATATTGGATATGAAGGGAACGCTTATATTTATTTCTTTGGCCTTGTGCGCGGTCTTCTTCAGACCATCCCAGAAGTCAATTGACCCGTTTTCTATGTGGATGTTGTTCAATGAAAATTGCAGTGGTTGTGATTTTTTTTCGAGAGCTTCATCTTCCTGGGGAATCAGATCCGAAAAGTTGTAAGAACCGTCGTCACGGCGCGTCACCCGGATAACTGGATTTGTTAGCCTGATTTCCTTAAGGATGAGGGCTCTGCGAAAAATGGAAAGACTGTCGATGTTCAGAAAAAGCCTGTCGAAGCCGATAAAAGTGTCGGCGGCTCCAGGCTCTTTGACCTGGAGGGAATCGACCGTCACGGTGAGTCTCAGGGGGTTTATGGTTATCTGTTTTAACGCCACCTCGCGGTGCAGGTTTTCCGCAAGAGTTTTGACAAGGAAAGATTTCAGGAAGGGGGGGAGGACAAAATACGCCGCGATGACAATCACTGCGAGTACGGCAACAACGGACAAAATGACTTTTATTGCTCGACCCATATTAATCTCCTATCCTGTCATGTTTGATGTGACATCAAAGCCTTTATAGACCTTCTTTCAGATTTCAGGCAAGTCTTAATCTTTCGCCAGTTCCCGGCTCCGCCAGATCATATAGATGGCAGGATAGATGATCAATTCAAGGATGGTGGAGGTAATCACACCGCCGACCATGGGCGCAGCGATGCGTTTCATCACATCTGCGCCAGTGCCGTGGCTGAACATGATGGGGATAAGCCCTGCAAGAATGACGCTTGCCGTCATGACCTTGGGACGGATTCTCTTCACGGCACCGTACATGATGGCATCTTTCAGATCGACCGTATTTTTCAGCTTCCCTTCTTTTATCCATTTCTCATAGGCCAGGTCAAGATAGAGGAGCATAACCACGCCTGTCTCCGCATCGAGCCCCGCAAGGGCGATGATACCGACCCATACGGCGATACTCATATTGTAATTTAGAATATAGAGAAGCCAGAAGGACCCCACGAGGGAAAAGGGAACGGCAAGAAGGACGATCGCCGTTTTCATGACTGATTTCGTATTGAAGTAAATCAGGACAAAAATAATGAAGAGCGTGAGGGGAATGACGAGTTTCAGCCTCTCATGGGTCTTAATCAGATATTCATATTCGCCGCTCCAGGTAAGGCGATAACCGTCGGGGATCGTGAGTGATGCCACCTTCTTCCTGGCCTCGTCAACATAACCGCCTATGTTCCCGCCTGAGTAATCTATATAGACATAGGAGGTCAGGAGCCCCTCCTCACTTTTTATGGCTGTCGCACCTTTGACAATCTTTATATCAGCAAGTTCCCCAAGGGGCACCCGGAGGGGGCCATTTGAACCTGCCGACGCGGACATGCCTGGGGCCTGCGCGGCAGGACGGCTCGTCATCACAGGGACCAGCACACGCCTCAGTTTTTCCACATTATTTCGCAGGTCCCGTGCATAGCGGACATTCACAGGGTAACGCGCCCTTCCTTCGATGGTAGTAGTCAGGTTCATCCCCCCGACTGCCGCCTGGATAACCTCCCCGACGTCATCCACGGTCAGGCCATATCGCGCCACCTTATCCTTGCGCACGACGATGTCCAGAAAATAGCCGGTCGTGACCCTCTCCGCATAGACGCTCCGGGTCCCCGCGATTTCCCTGATGTGATGCTCTATGGCGAGCCCTATTTTTTCAATCTCTTCCAGGTTGGGCCCGAGAATCTTAATCCCCACGGGAGTCCTGATCCCCGTGGCCAGCATGTCAATGCGGGCCTTGATAGGCATGGTAAAAGAATTCGAAACACCCGGTATTGACAATGCGTCATTCATTTCGTTCTTAAGCCCCTCCACGGTCATACCTTTGCGCCACTCCGATTCGGGCTTCAGGTTGATCACCGTCTCGAACATCTCCAGGGGCGCCGGGTCTGTAGCAGTCTCCGCCCGGCCGGCCTTTCCGAAGACCTGGGCGACTTCCGGAATCTTCATGAGGATTTTATCCTGCATCTGCAACAGTCTGGAGACCTCGGAGATGGACGCCCCGGGCATGGTCACAGGCATGTAAAAAAGGGACCCTTCGTAAAGGGGTGGCATAAATTCTGAACCCAGTTTCATGAAAGGATAAATAGTAACAAGCAGAATTAGGACGGCAATTATAATAACTGTCTTTTTGAACCTTAGGCCGAGTTCGGCAATCGGCTCATAAAGCTTGTGAAGGATGATACTGATGGGATTCTTGTCTTCATGTCTTATTTTTCCCCGAACGAAGATTGTCATCAATACAGGCGTCAGCGTGATCGCGAGAAATGATGAGAAGAGCATGGCAAACGTTTTTGTGTAGGCGAGGGGCTTGAATAGCCTCCCTGCTTGTGCCTGCAAGGTGAAGACGGGCAGAAATCC
>CAITLA010000088.1 GCA_903893135.1 uncultured Syntrophaceae bacterium
CAATGACGGAAGGACTGGATTCCCGATCAAGTCGGGAATGACAAGGGAGGGGTCGATATGACACCTTAATAATGAAATGATGTCTGAGTGAGAATTGGCCGTTCAAGCGTTATCTTCGTTACCTGCTTATCTTCAGAGTTGGTCAGTGCAGAAGAATAACGATTTCCATTTGTAATCTAAGATAAAACCTGTTTATACTGTGCATACAAATCTGAAAGAAAGAATCCGAGCGTCTTTTATCTTTGGTTTTAGAATGATAGGAGGATATGATTATGGCAGCACAGAATTTAGTGGAAGTAGCTGATTATATAAGAAACACCTTGAGGCTCAAAACTTTCCCTGTGGCGGTTAAATTCTTAAAAGATAAAAAAGATTTTCCTGAAAAAACCCGTCAGCCATCCGTGGCTCTTGGGAAAAAGATAACCATTTGCCAGGCTGTTACCATGGCCCGGGTTTATGGATGGACGGTAGGATTGACAAAAGACGATATCATCTGCGTCCCCGCAGCCATTGCCTTCGGTTTCAGTGAGTCAACGGATTCTGCCGCCTCTCTGGGAAGGCTCTTCTGTGAAGGAACCTATTCGATGAGTGAAGAAGTGGGGCGTAAGGAGGCCGCCTCAATCACGCGGTTGCAGAAGGGTGAGTATGGCGCCATTTTGTTTTCACCCCTGCATAGGGCGACTTTTGAACCCGACACAGTTGCCTTTTACGGAAATCCGGCTCAGCTTATGCGAATGGTACATGCCTGGACTTATCGACAAGGCCAACGCGTTAAGGGTAACTTCGGGGGTAAAATTGAATGCACCGAATATCTTCTCGCGCCATTCAAAGATAATGCGCCGCATGTTGCCATGCCGGGAACAGGAGACCGCGCTTTCTCCATGACGCAGGATGATGAAATCGTTTTTTCACTGCCAGGCAAATATCTTACAGAGATACATCAATCTTTACAGGAGGCGGGTAAGAAAGTCGGCGCTCAGTATCCTGTGCCTGTTTACCTTAACTTCCAGCCGGAATTTCCAAAGCAGTTCAAGGAACTGGGAAAGGAACTGGGCATTTCATGAGTTCATAAAGCAGGAGTTTTTTGTGAGGGGTAGTGCATACATTGCATTACCCCTTTTTATCGAGATAGCCTTAAAACTACTGGTCAGAAAAAAGAATCTCAGCATCAATTTGTAAAATAAATATGCAAATGGCATTTCTTGCGAGTGTTGGAGGAAAATGTACAAGAAAGACAGGGGGACGGAGATGACTGAAAAGAAACGTGTGCTAAGGCGTGTCGCGCGTCCGGCCAGTGAACGGAAAATATCAATGAACTGCTTTGCAGCAGTACCGCGAGGAGCCGAAGAGATCACCGCAGCCGAGTTACAGGCTCTGGATATTCAGGGAGCAAGCGCAGGACGGGGTGGTGTGTCATTTGTCACCGACCATGTCGGACTGTATCGTGCCAATCTCTGGTTGCGTACCGCCAGTCGGATATTGGTAAATATAGCCACGTTTCCCTGCGCATCGCCTGAGGAACTATACGCCGGTGTGCACGGCATTATCTGGCATGATTTAATAACGCCTTCCATGACGCTTGCAGTGGACTGTACGTTACGGGATTCGGCTATCACCCATTCCGGATTTGTCGCGCTCAAGACCAAGGATGCTATTGTTGATCGTATTCGCAAGCATTGTGGTACTCGTCCCAGCGTGAACACATCATCACCGGATGTTCGTATAAATATTCATATGGCAAAAAATGTCTGTACGATATCTTTGGACAGTTCCGGCGATTCACTTGATCGTCGTGGCTATCGTCTTGAGCGCACTGAGGCTCCCCTGCGGGAAACTTTGGCATCTGCTGTCATTGCTCTGACCGGCTGGGACGGCGCCATGCCCCTGGCTGATCCCATGTGTGGATCGGGTACCATTCCCATTGAAGCGGCGTTTTTTGCAGGACGGGTGGCTCCTGGACGTCACCGGTCATTTGGTTTCCAGCGCTGGCTTGATTTTGACGCCGGATTATGGGATCGGATTTTGGCTGATGCTGAAAAAGGTATTCAGAGGCTACCTGTCGGACTAATTACGGGATATGATAAGGATGGTCGTGCGCTTACACTGGCACGTCGCAACGTTGATGCAGCAGGTTTTGGAGGGCAGATACACTTCCTTCATTCGGCCTTGGATGAGTTTAAGCCGGAAGGTGATAAAGGAGTGGTGATAATTAACCCCCCTTACGGCAAAAGATTGGGTGATGTTGAGAAGCTCAAGGATCTTTATCGTCAGATTGGTGATGTAATGAAGCAGCGTTGCCGGGGATGGACAGGTTTTGTATTGACCGGGAATGTGGAACTGGCCAAATACATCGGCCTCAAGGCGTCACGTCGGTTTGTGTTATTCAATGGGCCGATTGAATGCCGTCTCCTCAGGTATGAGCTGTATTAATAGGGCAAAGGGGGCCCTTTGTCAAAGAGGGCTTATAATAATGTAGTGCAGGACTTTAGTCCTGCTTATGCAGCAGACCTGAAGGTCTGCACTACGGAGATGCACTAGACATAATGGCTGACAGTTAAATAATAGAACCTGCCCCTTATAGACATGGGTTATAATTGGAGGCAAATCCAAATACAGAGCCAAAAATAAGGAGGCAGGTTA
>CAITLA010000089.1 GCA_903893135.1 uncultured Syntrophaceae bacterium
CCTCATGGGTATGGTTAACCAGATGGAGTTTTGGCTGGGCCTTGGAAAGTCCCCTCGGGAGTCTATTGAGAAAGGTATAGAGTGGACACAAAAAGCCCTTGCCATAGATGATTCCATGCCTTTCGCGCACGCCTTATTGGGTCATTTCTATGTCCTGAAAAGGGAGTATGACAAGGCACTTGCTGAAGGAAAACGGTCTGTGGCCCTGGATCCCGGAGGAGCTGATGCCCATATGGCGTATGCAATGAGTCTAAACTATGCAGGACGGGCGGAAGAAGCCATTCCAATTTTCGTAAAAGCAATCCGACTTAACCCCTTAGGTGATACCGGTAACTTCTTGCACCTCGGCCACGCCTACCGGGCGACAGGGCGATATGAGGAAGCGGTTTCGGAATATAAAAAGGCACTCCATCTATCGCCTGACAATTTATTTGCGCATCTTGGTCTGGCCGCTACTTACATTCTGATGGGTCGAGAGGAAGAGGGTCGCGCTGAAGCCGCAGAAGTCCTCAGAATAAATCCGAAGTTCTCATTGGGTTCCTTTGCAAAGATACTTCCGTTCAAAGATCAATCGGTAATAGATAATTACATTAACGCTTTACGCAAGGCGGGCCTGACGTGAGTATGGGTGACTTGCAAAAGGTCCTCCCTCACTTAACCATACAACATTTCAAACAAAAAATCAGCAATGTGGGGTATATTACGAATATAATTTCTCCTTGACTGTCTATGCAGATGAAAGTATGGTTTACGCATTCCTACCTGGCCCTAATTAATCTCACAACCTAACATCTAACCTTTTGGAGTGTAGTATGAGAACGAGCTTCCGAAAGGTACCAATGTGAAGTCTCCAAGGGGATAGCAATGTCCCTTTGGGGGAGCATTCCCCACATAATCTCAATACCTAAAGATAAATTCTATTCAATTTGTAAGCGAGTGATTTGATATAGAGTCAAACTTCTAAGTTGATTGTCACACGGTCGCGGATTACCGTTTGAAAGAAAGTATGCAAGTCAAAATTGCCTGACGCTTGATAACAGGAAGTATGAATCAACCGGATGAACCTCAATAGTGTCTGGATATTTATAAATTAACGAGAAGATAGCGCAGGAAGATATCCTTCCAGTGATCGTAATTCCATCCCGATGTCCCGATGCAAATAGGGGGAATCATTTTCTTTGACATAAAACTTTATTTACCCTATACTTGACCCTAATATCGCAATATTTTTTAGATACAGGCGTAACCTTCACACGAAGTTTGAATATATCAATAAAGCACTGCAATGAAAGGAGATGGGGGCAATGAGAAAGGTTCATTCATTTTTATTTTTGATTTTTCTACTTGTCGCAACGGGCTGTGCTCCGTCACAATCGTACTATATCAGTATCAATCCTCAGAGCAGCGATGAGGCAATTGCCTATTACACGAGTGGTCTAACCCTCGCCTCGCAAGGCATGCATAGAAACGCAATTGACCAATTTAGAAAGGCCATCGCATCTGATCCTCTTTTCTCGGAGCCTTACCTAAGTTTGAGCAAGTCCTACTATGCCATCAATAATTACGACTTTGCGCTGTTTTATAACATTAAGCATTACGAACTCGAGGTCGCTCGGGATTATACATACAACTATCACTTGGACGTAGACTAACAGCCGGAATCTGCCGGGATCTGATAGAGATAGATGGGATCGGCATGAAGTGAGGATTCAGGATAAAGTAATTCCGAATGCCTCCATCCCGGAAGCGGGAAATTGCAGGAAATGACACGGGTTCCGGGACGAAGCTCTCTCACCAGTTTCTGGGCAAGCCTGCCCATGACATCAGGGAAAAGATAACAGAAAACCACATCGGCATCTCCGATATCCACATTCCAGAAATTGCGCAGCCTCACCTCAATCCCCTCCATCCCGATGGTGCGGAGTCGCGCCAGCGCATAAGCCAGAGGGTTTACCTCGAACCCCAGCGCCCTGACACCATAACGCCGCTTCGCCGCCCGGAGAACCCTCCCGTCCCCGCACCCGATATCAATAAGAAGCTCACCCGCCTTCATCGGCACATGATCCAGGAATGTCCTTACCCTGACACGGGCGGAGGGGTGGAACATGGCGCCCTGCGTAATCGGGAACACGGAAACAAGGGAAAAGGCAAAGAGCAATTTGCAGACAATGAGAATCCCCATTACAGTAAGAAGTATTATAACCCAGGTCGGCATATTTTTCCCTTTATAATGGGAGCACCGTGAGAGCCATAGCCATTAATCGGCGTAGTGCTCCCAGGATAGATTTTTCTATTTCAGGATGCGTTCCAGTTCTTCATGATAGAGCGGGAAGTCGCTCAGATTGTTATGCCCGCCGCCTGGAATTATGATTAACCGGCTTTGCGTTCTGGTCAGCTTGAGGAGACGCTCACTCGAATTGTAGGGGACAACATCATCTTCTGTACCGTGAAATAAATAAACAGGGCAGGGGACATCAGCTATCCACAAGTCCGTGCGCATTGGATATTTGAGGACTAAACCGATAAGCCATGATGGCATGAAAGGATAGTGATGTTTCGCAAGGTCCTGCATGTTGAAAATTGGCGACTCTAAAATGATCATGCGCGGCCTGGTCTCTTTTGCCAGATAGACTGCAATCCCCGTCCCTATTGATCTTCCATAGATTGTGATTTGATTTTCGAAATAGCGCTCCTTGAGATAGTTGTAAGCAACTGCCGCATCGCGGTGCAGCATTTCCTCGTTGCGTATCTTTCCTGTACTTTTTCCATACCCCCTGTAATCCGGTATGAGCACATCGTAACTTAGCCTCGTGAAATCAAGGGCAACTTCGCCCCAGCCGCGCAGGTTTCCCGCGTTGCCGTGAAAATAGATAATGACCCCTTTCGGATTGTCAGTCTTGAAATGCAAGGCGTTAATGGCAGCGCCGTCAACGCTGAGAGTAACTTCGTCAAAACGGGCGGGGAAACTGTATTGGAAATCGGGCGGGAGGGCTTCAGGATAAAAAATCATGTTCTCCTGACGGAAGTAAAAGACACCGCAGCCTACGATGAAACCCAGAATAACTATTAATATGAATTTCACGATTAACATATTTATGATCCTCAAGGCGGAGAAAGAAAATATTTTATCTATGATATTTCCTTATCACTGCCGTAACGACGCCGCCGAGGCTCAGCTCTGATTTCGGCCTTATGGTCTTATATTTCGGATTGGCTGCCTCGAGGATGATGTTCCTTCCTTCTTTACGGAAGTATTTTATCGTCCATTCACCATCCACCTCAGCAATAACAATATCGCCGTTTCGCGGTTCCCGTCCCCTTTCCACAATGACGAGGTCGCCCTCCATGATGCCCGCTCCTGTCATGGAGTCGCCACTGACCGTGAGGAGAAAGGAAGAACCCGGGCGGGTGATAAGGTACTCATCGAAGGAGATGACATCGCGGAGTTCTTCTTCGGCGGGGGAGGGGAAGCCGGCGGCGACATCTCCGACCATGGGCAGGGCAAGGGAGCGACGTGTTGGCCTTAAAAATCCCCGCGCATCTTTTTCCAGCAATCCATTGGCAAGGAGCTTTTTTACCCAGAAATGGACAACACTCTTAGACCTCACACCGAGGATATGGAGCATCTCGGAATAGGTCGGCATCCGCCTGTTCTCGCGAAAAAAGGCGGCAATTCCGTTCTCTACAGTCCTGATTGTTCTCCTATCTTCTTCCATGGTGGAATTGTATTAGAACTGCCGTTCTAATGTCAAGAAATATTTTCTTGCGAATACTGCATTGCCTCCGTGAGGAACGGCGTGATAAGTAGTCGCGAGCTCCTTTGGAGAAAGATTTATTCAATCACTAAGGGTCTTGAAAATCCCCCCATCCCCCCTTTGGCAAAGGAGGGCAGGAGGAGGGATTTCTTGAAGTAAAGCAAGACTAAACAACAAATTGGGTGGTCATTCCAGGTGAAATATCTTAACAAAAGGGCGGTAGTCCGGCCAATTGGAGGACAGTTTGACCGCAGCCGGAGCTACCGGCGGGCAGTAGTGATCCCGGCATTGGCGGAAAGAGTGCACCTGCCCTTAACTATCGAATCGCTGACGAGCAGTGTGCCGACGGATATTCTCGACGATACCCTTGTTCTGGTGGTCGTGAATAATCGTCCGCCGGAATTAGGCGACGCGGCAAATCAGATTGAACTCATGGAACAGATAGATGATAACGCGCAGACTCTGAAGTGGCTGGAAGATAAAAGTGCGAGTAGAGCGCTTCCCCTCGCCTGGATCGATGCGTCTTCCTCCGGGCATGAACTTCCTCACTGGGGTGGTGTAGGGCTTGCCCGAAAGATCGGATGTGATAGCGCGCTTGCCTTTTTATTGGGGTTGAAAAAACCAATTGCCCTTGATGATTTTATTTTCTTCAGTCTTGATGCGGATACCATCGTATCCCCCGACTACCTGGAGACTGCCGGA
>CAITLA010000090.1 GCA_903893135.1 uncultured Syntrophaceae bacterium
GTTCATTACTAAGGTGTCATATCGACCGAGGGGAGATATCTTTTACTTTTACCTCCCTAAGATTTCTCGCTACACTCGAAATGACACTCCACCTTTGTCATTTCGAAGAAGCAGAGAGACTGAGAAATCTTTTTATTTCTTCCCCGAAACCTTCGCGGGAATACGGGACTCGCAAGGCACCTTTGTCTGACACAGGCCGCAGGCATCGGCTTCAAAACCATAAAGGGACTTTATATGCTTCGATGAGGTGCCGTGTGTATGGCTGTTGCACTTCAGCTTGTCATGGCCGGCCTCGCTCAGCGCTCCTACAGGGCAGCGGGTCACGCATTTCTTGCAGGCGCCTTGCGTATAGAAGAGACAGTATGCGTGGTGATCGTCATAAGGTCGGGCGGTTGCGGGGATACGGATTTGCGCCACAACGGAGCCTACGCGGACGGCCTTTCCGCGCGGCGTAATCAGACCGTCGCAAAGGCCGAATGTGCCCAAACCCGCTGCATAGGCCGCATGCCTTTCCGACCAGTTGGAGGCAAAACCGTACAATTCGGACATCTGCCGCGACCATTGAGGTGACAGCAGAGGCGCAACGGCCCTGTATCCTTTCTCTTGAAGGGCGGCTACAACATGCCTGCGAAGTTTAGTATTGACCTCTTCGCCATAGAAGCGGGCCCTGGCCCATCGCTCCGGCGGGAATTCCTTTTCTTTCCGGGTATCCGCCTTCGTCGCTTCCGTCTGCGGAAGTATCCAGCTTACGACGGTGAGGTCTCCCGGGGCCACCCTGGCCTCCGGGAAGGTTTGTGTAAAGATTTCGCACGGCGTCCAGTGAAAAGGCCCCACATGTTTCTTGTAGTCTTCATATAGAGGATCATCTCCCCTTGAGAATCCCACGAGGGGGTCACTCCATGCCTTTTCATTAGCTGCGTTCTTAAGGGTATTTTCCGGGGATGTGTTTATAAAATCGCGTATGACACCCTCCACCCAATTTGCCAAGTCCGACGGTTCTTTCATAGATATTCTTCTCTCCCTCTTCATGCCCGACTTTGATACAGCTTCCGCATCAAGCAAGGTTTTGCTAAAGGCCAAAATCCTGGTTAATCAAAATGACCTTCACCCTTCCCTTTGGAGCCGATTTCTCGGTGATCGCCCATGTATTGCAGATACGCTCCGCGCTTTTGCACTCCTCACAGTATGACGTTTTGACGCAGGGGGTTTTTCTGTTCAAGCGTATGGCGTTGACCGGCGCCACGTAATTCTTGATGCGTCTCATAGCGTCCTCCAAATCGGTAACGACTTTATTCCGGCTTGCAAGGACAATTACGTTTTTGGGGCCGAACGTTAAACCTGCGACGCGGTTTCCCGTGCCGTCCAGGTTCACAAGCTCGCCATTCTCCGTTATGGCGTTTGTCCCCATAATGAATAAATCAGCCAGGAGCGACTGTCTGCGGCGCTCAACGTTTTCGTCCCAGGATATGGTCTTGTCTGATGTTTCTATTGTCTTAAATGCTGTACTTGCTTTGAGAGCAGCGTGAAGACCTGTCTCCATGGACGTCATGGACGTTCCCCAGGAAACGACTGCAGGTTTCACGGCAGGTATGATTTCTTCGAAAACAACCTTTTTTACCTCATCCGCATTATTCGCCAGGAAGACCTCGAAGTTGTTCGCTTCCAGCGCCTTTTTGAGATCAGCCAATCTGATCTGCCAGTATTGTTCAATTGCTGTGCTCATACTTTACCTCCCAGTCCTTGTTCATTAAGTTTCCATTTGACACCCGTCAAAATTGCTTGCACACGGGCACTTTATATACGATATATAGGCGACATGGCCTTGTCAAGAACATATGCTCACATCTTTTTTTGATCGGCCTTCTTGAAAAACTAAACAAAAGCGTGCCTTTGTCCGCCGGGTTCAGGAGGATTCGCCTTTAGAAAATGGAAGCCTTCAGAGTCTATCATCAATATCCGTTATATTATGAGGAATGGATCACCCTCAAGGACGGTTCGGCCGTCTTCGTGAGGCCCATCAAGCCGACCGATGGGCTGCTCCTTCTGGATCTGTTTCAAAAATTATCACGGGAAACCATCTACTTTCGCTTCTTGACCCATCTGAACAAGCTGCAGCCGGAGATGCTCAAACAGCTTGTGGAGATCAATTACGAAACCCATTTCGCCCTCGCTGCTATTATTACGGCGGACACAAAGGAATCCATCATCGGTACCTGCCGTTACATTGTCAAGGAGAATTCAGACCACGCGGAGCTTACCGTTATCTTGAGAGACGACTGGCAGAAGAGAGGCCTGGGGAAAGTCATGGTCACAAGAGTTGTCGATATTGCCAGGTCAAAAGGACTCGCCAGTATTGAAATACTTCTCGATTACCGGAACGAAGGGATGAAACGCATTTTTGCTTCCCTCGGATATCCTGTCAGTTACGAACCGTCCATTCTTGATATTGCCGACCGCATGGAGATCCTTCTCCAGGAGATCAAAATCTAACTCGCGCTACATACAGCATGTCATAAGTTTCCTAATCTGCGGCTACTACAAGTAGACCGCACGGCTGTCATTCCGGACTTGATCCGGAATCCAGCCGCTTCTTGAGCAGTTTCTTGTAGTGTACCGGACTATGACGCCCTTCCCCTTTTTTTGTCAGAGGCTTTCTCTCTCATCAGCATCACAGCTTCCCACTAAGATTGACCTGACATGAAGCGAAAAAAGAATATAATCGCTTCACCGAATGAAGCAATAAAAGGGGACAAATGCCTCAGTACTTAGGTAACGTGACCATTATCTGCGGCTGCTACAAGTAGATCATCTGACGATATTTCCATCAGGGGGAAGGGCGGCTGTCATCTCTTTACAGATTGTCTTGACAAACAACTAAATAGAGACTATATTTTAAGCAATCCGGAATGATTCCTGATAAAATATAATGACAAAAAATACAATCATTAAGAAACTCAAAGAGAGAGGATTGAGAATCACCCCTCAAAGACTTGCTATTATTGACGTGTTAGTCGAGCAAGGGCATCTTCATCCCGGTGCGGGCTTTATACACAAGGAAGCAAAAAAGAAGAGCAGGAGCCTGAGTTTATCTACAACCTATGCGACTATCAATGAATTCTCCCGGTACGGAATTATTAAGACTCTTCAGTTCGATGGGGTGGAGAATCGCTGCGAGGGCAATCTTGACGAACACATTAATCTGATCTGTGAAAAATGCGGAAAAATCATCGATTACAAAACCCCCCGTTCTGTTGACCAGAAGCATATGACAAGAAAAACTGGTTTTATCATCACCAACAGCAGGTTGGAATATTACGGGTACTGTCGAAACTGCAGGCAAGATAAGAAACGCAAGCACGTTTCGTGACAGGGGCTCCATTCTTATTTTTTTTGGAATTCAATCTGGAATGGTTCCGGATTCGTTGGAAAAAAGGTTGATCAAACTGTAAAATGACTTGAAGCTAAAATGAATGGGAATAAAAGGAGGATGTTATGAAAAAATCAAAAAAATTAACCACCAAAGAAAGCAAGTGCCCGGTAACGGGCAGGGCAAGCAAACCCATTGCCGGTGGTGGCACGTCGAACCGGGACTGGTGGCCGAACCAGTTGAACCTCAAGGTCCTTCATCAGCACTCTCAGATGAGCAATCCGATGGGGGAGGAGTTTAACTACGCTGAGGAATTCAAGAAGCTCGACCTAAAGGCCCTAAAGAAGGACCTCTATGCGCTGATGACCGACTCGCAGGACTGGTGGCCGGCCGACTGGGGTCACTACGGGGGGCTCTTCATCCGGATGGCGTGGCACAGCGCAGGTACCTACCGCATGGGCGACGGCCGCGGAGGCGCGGGGTCCGGCTCCCAACGCTTGGCACCCCTCAACAGTTGGCCCGACAACGTGAACCTCGACAAGGCGCGCCGTCTGCTCTGGCCGATCAAGCAGAAATACGGCAGCAAGATATCCTGGGCCGACCTGATGATCCTCACCGGCAACTGCGCTTTGGAGTCGATGGGCTTCAAGACCTTCGGCTTCGGCGGCGGACGCGAGGACGTCTGGGAGCCCGAAGAGGACATCTACTGGGGCAGCGAGGACACCTGGCTTGGCGACAAGCGCTATTCGGGTGACCGCGATCTCGAAAACCCGCTCGCCGCCGTACAGATGGGTCTGATTTACGTGAACCCCGAAGGACCGAACGGCAACCCGGACCCGGTGGCGTCGGGCCGTGACGTTCGCGAAACCTTCGCACGTATGGCGATGAACGACGAAGAGACCGTCGCACTCGTCGCCGGCGGGCACACCTTCGGCAAGTGTCATGGCGCGGGCCCTGCGTCCCATGTGGGGCCTGTGCCCGAAGCCGCCGGCATCGAAGAGCAGGGCCTCGGCTGGAAGAGCAGCTTTGGCAGCGGTAAAGGCGGCGATGCGATCAGCAGCGGCCTCGAGGGCGCTTGGAAGCCGAACCCGACCAAATGGAACATGGGATATCTGAAGGTGCTGTTCAAATACGAGTGGGAACTGGTCAAGAGCCCGGCCGGCGCGAATCAATGGCTGGCCAAGGACGTGGCCGAAGAGGACATGGTGGTTGACGCGCACGACCCGGCGAAGA
>CAITLA010000091.1 GCA_903893135.1 uncultured Syntrophaceae bacterium
AGAAACTGGTAAAGACCTTTGATGTAGGGATAGGCCTTTTCAAAATTGAGGACGCCCATATCCTGCGTTAAATGGGACATGATGGCAAAGGCGCAGATCACACCGTCTACCCGGACACATAAGCCGCGCCAGTCCAGCTCTTCTATGGTATGAAGCGCCTCAATCACAGCCGCCTTCTCACAAGTCATATTTTTCTCCTGCTCTTTGTCGCATTCCTGCAGATCACACCATTTTTCAAGAAAGTCGAGACACTCGGGAACATCTTTTTCTGTGAGCATCCCCGCGGCGACCCGGTTGTGATGAAGATATTCACGAGTAAACTGGTGAATCAGATTCCGTTTTTTTGCGTATCGATTTCCCCTGAGTTCGACAAGATCCTGGGTGAGATAGAGATAGTCCTCATACTCTTTCTCCTCAGTGATATCGAAATAAGGATGGAGGGCGCTCTCTCCCACCTGTTGCAGATAATCCCCGGGAACGAAACATATCCGCTCGCATCCCATCGCCATGACCAGTTCTTTCAGGGCAGCGGGTGCAGGCCGACCATTGCCACCCACGGGCAGAATCACGTATCCTTTGTCGTCATGGTCCATGATTTTTCTGGTCACGACGATCACCTCGCCATCTACAATCTCGTAATGAGATTCGAAGCAGTCGCCGTTCCAGGCAATGATCGAAGGCAGGGAATAGGTGCTGAGGCGGTGCGGCTGACGTTCAAAGAAGCTCTTCAACAACGGATAGTCTTTTTTGGATAGTGGTTTCATCGCTTAGAATCAATCTTTAGCAGCATCGGCAGAGAAAAGGGCATTTCCTCAAATCCAATTTTTCGGTAGAAGGAATGGGTGCGATTTTGAGCGATCAAACCGATCCACCGAATGTTGTCACTACGGAGACGGCCCACGATTTCTTCGACAATCTTTGTTCCGATCCCCTGACGTCGAAGTCGGGGGAAAACGATCACATCGTGAATATAGGCGTCATTCACACGATCGCTGATTGCCCGACCCATCCCCACAATCTCGTTTCCGTCTCTGACGGTCAGAAAGCAGTGACTCCCCGAAACGATGCGACGGATCAGTTGGTGATCTCCACTATCCCGCTCATCCCACCAGCCCGCTTCCCGGTATAAGACCGTGATCTGCTCGATTTCCCCAGGATTGGGGTCGGTTATGAACCGATATTTATGTGTTATCATGTTGATAATGGTCTATGTATATCTTCCAGACGGCAAATGGCAGAGAGGTGATAACCGGACATAGGACGATATGTGGCTACCATGGCGAAGCGCCATGACGAACTAAGCATTAATCCGCCTTCCTTTTGTAGAAAACTATCAAACATGAATAAATAAATCAAGGTTAACGTTTACGAAAGCCCTCCTGCCGGAGATGTTAAACCATAATTCCTCACGATAGGACTTCATGGTGCAATTCTCCTTCTTCAAAAATTCCTGAAGATATGATTACCATAACGGGACAAGGTATACAATAACTGCAGGATGGAATCGAACGAGTACCTGTGATTGAATTATTACTGATGATGAATGGGAGGGATTTCAGAGAGAATGGTCTGTCCAAACATCATATTGAGTGCTCTCGAATTCTGCGATGATCGGACGCAAGCGATCAACGAAATCATCGATAGACCTGATTCCATCTATCACTGCTATTATCCCCGAGTGCGGGATTTTATCGTGGCTGAATTGCCAAAACTCATATGTAAAAACGCGTTCAGTTTTGGGGGTCCAATCGGAAAGCAGACCAGTAATTGCTGCTGTTCTTACGTTACGAAGAGAAGGCACAACACATAAGGATATAATCCGCTCTCCTTGGTTCTTTTCGTTTTTCTCAGTCGATTTGTGCCACAGCCAACTTATCTGCTCGATAACAGATTTGTTAACCGCAGGTCTTGGCAGCAGGTATATATGACAACTGGCCTTGTTGATAGTTTTACGGAGGTGTTGTGAGAAACCCATTCGCATGTCCATAAACGCCGAAGTGGGTAAATTGGGCGGATCAGCATTCTTGTATCCTCGCGCATGTAAGATCAACATTTCTTTTTGCAATATTGTCCTCCGACGTTCATTCTCGGATAAGGCCGCGAAGCGTTTTTCTAAATCATATTTTGCACTTGATGCTTTCAACTCATTTAGGATAGGTCGTATAACATGATTGACCCTGTTCCTAAGGCGTTTCTCTAATCTCTTGTTCGGTTCAGTCCAGTCAATAATGTTCTTCATTTGCAGATCAAAATGGACTCTGAAGTTGCCATAGATATCATCTTTTTGCGGATGTAAGTGGTTTCGGCGAGCCAAATAGATTACAGGTTTTCCTGATCCAAAAGCATAACCTGCCTCGTAATATACAGATGGACGAGCGTAGGTTAGATCAGCGATACAAATATGCGACTGGTCGATGAGTTTGAATATATGATCGTCAATATCCTCGTTATGTTCAACCCTATCGATTCTTAGGGATTTGATGTTTAATTCCCGTAACACAGGCTCGATGATCTTATCGTATATCTCATCAACCTCCTCGTGGTCAAAGGCGGTAGCAACAAAGCATTTAAGATTCATATCACCTCGCGTGTTTGCTTGTTGGAGCGGAACTTTCAGAAGAAAAGGGCGGGCACTCAGTATTGAAACATACTTTCAGATGACGGCTCTCACCTTCATGATTTCCCGTGTTCCGGCGGCAATAATAAGAACTGATTGTATATTTTACGAGCGTAAAGGTTCAGATTAGTTGTTAACCTTCTGACGATGTCCCATTTGGAGATGCTTCTTTTTCTGCTCCTAATTCTCCGTAAAGTCAAGAGACAACTTTCATTAATAGTCATTTGAAAGGATGATATTCTGTCAAGCGTATCAAGTATTGTCTCGAAACAGTTTGAGCCAGATGGGACCGGTCATGGCAACCAATCCGAGTATGGCGAAGGCAAATCCCCATCCGTACGTTCCGTTGCCGGAGACATCGAGCACAAAACCGAAGGCGAGAGGTGCAAGAAATGCCATGCCGAATCCGACAAAGGCATACAGCGCCAGGGTCCTGCCACGTTCAGAGTCATGTGCCGCTGCGACTACACCGGCTGTCAGCGCAGCGCTGTCGAGCATCATGGCAATCCCATAGAGCAGGCAGAGTCCCGCGACCATAATAAAAGGCAGGGCGGCCGCAAAGCCTATGACACAGCCGATCAGGCCGGCGGCAAGCATAAAAATGGTTATGACGCGCTTGCGTTCCGAAATTAGCGCCAGTTCATTTCCCAGGATACTGGCAGGCACGCCCGCGAAAAGAACGATCGTTGCCAGGTTCTGCGGACTGA
>CAITLA010000092.1 GCA_903893135.1 uncultured Syntrophaceae bacterium
TGAATCTTTTTTCTGATTATTCCCAGGATGGCAAGGCGTTCAAAGAATCGCCGGAGATCTTCCTGAAATATAACAACAAGAACGAAAAGAAGGATGGCAAAAAATCCCTGCAGGACAACTGTCGTAAGGTATAGCTGGAAAAATTTGGCAATGACGTAGATAAATCCCAGGAGACTGATGCCGATGAAAACAAAACGTGAGGCCCTGTCTTTAATCCATATCAGGAGTATGGAAATAGCGATCGCTATGATCGCAATGTCAAGGATGTCCTGAATCCGCAGGCTCTGCAGCATTGACCAGGCGCTATCTATCATAATCTCTTATCTTTCGTTTCAGAAGAATCAGCTGTCTGCTTCTTGACTTTGCTAAATAAAACACGGTGATGTAATTTTTGCAATAGGCAATATTTGGGTCTCTCTTTTTTTCTTGACAATGGTCTCTGCTTATGGTCTTATTGACACAAGAACTATTAATGAGCGTGGTGGACATAATGAACAAAAACGGGTTGATCAAAGGTTATTATTACTGGAGCTACTATTTCCTATTGGTCTGCCTGTTGCTCAGGAGGAATTAGCGCCAGCTAAGTGAGACATAAGAGCCATGGGTAGACTGAAGGAATCTGCCCATGGCTTTTTTATTTTTGTGAGGCCATGGGAAGAGGTGTTTCCATGGCTTTTTTAATTAATTTTGAAGGGGGAGAATCGTGATTATTGTGATGAAGAAAGGTGCAACTGAAGGACAGATTGAGAATGTTATCGCTTGGATAGAATCCGTGGGATACAATGCTCATCCTTCACGGGGAGTGGAACGGGCTATCATAGGTGCAGTCGGCGACGAACGGGGCAAGGCCTACCTGAAGTTTGCAGAATCAATCTCCGGGGTGGAAAAGGTCGTATCTATTCTTAAGCCGTATAAACTGGCGAGCCGCGAGTCCAGGGAAGAGGATACTGTCATCACGGTAGGAGGGGTAGAGATCGGCGGTCCACACTTCGTAGTCATGGCCGGCCCTTGCTCCGTGGAAAGTGAAGAACAGATGATGGAAAGCGCCTATATTGTGAAGAAGGGAGGCGCACAATTCCTCAGAGGCGGCGCGTTCAAGCCAAGGACATCCCCTTACAGCTTCCAGGGTATGGAAGAAGAGGGCCTCAAGTTATTGGCAAAGGCCAGGGAAAAAACAGGCTTGCCTGTTGTTACGGAAGTCATGAATCCGGCAGATGTCGATCTCGTTGAGGCTTATGCTGATATAATGCAGGTCGGAGCGCGTAATGTCCAGAACTTCCCCCTCCTTAAAAAAGTTGGCCAGTCAAAGAAACCGGTTCTCTTGAAACGGGGAATGATGACCACAATTGAGGAACTGCTGATGTCAGCGGAATATATCCTCTCTTCCGGAAACGATCAGGTCATTCTTTGCGAGAGGGGCATTCGCACCTTTGAGACTGCCACCCGCAATACACTGGACATTAGCGCGGTTCCGGTCTTGAAAGAATTAACCCATCTTCCCGTCATTGTTGATCCCAGTCATGCATCGGGCAACTGGAAATATGTCATTCCTTTGAGCAGGGCAGCCTTGGCCGTGGGAGCGGACGGGCTCCTTGTTGAGGTTCATCCTGAGCCCGAGAAGGCAGTTTCCGACGGCGGTCAATCTCTCAAGCCGGAAAAATTCTACCAGTTGATGGAAGAAATAAAGAATCTGGAGGGTGTTATGAAGAAAAAGAAACAGGTGCTTCGATGAAGAAGATAAAGGTCAATCTGGATAAAAAAGTAGCCTCCTCCTATGAGATATGCATCGGATATGACGTTCTGGATCGGATAGGGCTGCTCATTGTGAAAAATATGCCGGCCCTTCATTACATCATCATTACTGATGTCAACGTCTCAGCCATCTATGGAGGGCTGCTTCTGGATAGATTGAAGGGGATGGCGCTCCCGGCGGATATGATCGAATTTCCGGCAGGAGAGGATGCAAAAAGCATCGGCACAACCATAGCCATAGTTGAGAGACTGATAAAACTCGGAGCTGACAGAAAATCGGCTCTCATCGCCCTGGGAGGTGGAGTCGTTGGTGACGTGACGGGTTTCATCGCGTCCACGTTCATGAGGTCTGTTCCCTATATCCAGATTCCCACAACCCTCATGGCCCAGGTGGACAGCAGTATCGGGGGAAAGACTGCCATCGACCTTCCGGAAGGGAAAAACCTCCTCGGGACATTTTACCAACCCAGGGGAGTGTACATCGACGTGAAGTTTCTGGATACACTTCCCGAAGATGAGATGAGCAGCGGCCTCGCGGAGGTGATCAAGTACGGCATAATCGATGATGTGGCGTTCTTTAATTTTCTGGAGCGAAATATTGAGGCAATCAAAGATAGGGATCGGGATGTTCTTGAGGAGATGATTGAGAATTCGTGCAGGATAAAAAAGGGTATCGTAGAGATAGACGAAAAGGAACTGGGGCTTCGCCGTGTACTCAACTTCGGTCATACTATAGGCCACGCCATCGAAGCGGAGTCCAATTATACTATCTCTCATGGGGCCGCCGTTTCCCTGGGTATGCTCGCTGCCGCAAAGATATCAGAGAGGTTGTATGATCTTCCCGAAGGGGATCGGGAGAGGATTGAACATCTGTTGGAAAGCGCGGGACTTTCCTGCCGTATTCCGCAAACTATAACAACGGATGGCATTATAACAAGGTTAAGGGCGGACAAGAAGAAAGAGGGTGATACGATTCATTTCGTCCTGCTTAAGAAGATGGGAATGCCTTTCATAAATGGGGGCGTTCCTGAATCGGTTCTGCGCGAAACGGTGGAGGGAATGAAAAAATGAGATTGTCATCACTTGATCGCCTCCGGCGTGATCTCAAGGAAACGGACGGCAAGATCGTAAAGCTGCTGAATGAGAGGGCCCTGCTATCCATGAAAATAGGAAGGGACAAGGCAAAAAAGGGATTGGATGTATTTGACGCCTCGCAGGAAGCGAAACTTTTTGAATACCTGGCAGAGGTGAACGAAGGGGCGCTGCCGGAGAAATACCTGAAGGCCATATTCAGGGAGATCATTTCCGCTTCCAGGGCCTTGCAGAAACCCGTTACCGTGGCCTTTCTGGGACCGCATGCGACATTCAGCCATCTTGCTGCAGAGTCCTATTTCGGCACAAGTACCGGCTTTATCCCTCAGGCAACAATCTTTCATGTCTTTGACGAAGTTGAGAAAGGGAGGGTGCAATGGGGGGTTGTCCCCGTGGAAAATTCTCTCGAAGGTTCCGTCAACTTGACCATAGATCGATTGATATTGACCCCCCTTAAGATTCGGGCGGAGATTTTTCTCAGGATCAGCCACTGCCTGCTTGCGCTAGGGAAGAGCATGGACAGGATAAAGCGGGTCTATTCGGTTCCCCAGGTACTGGCGCAGTGCCAGGGATGGCTGCGCACCAATCTCCCTCGATGTGCGCTTGCTGAGGCAGAAAGCA
>CAITLA010000093.1 GCA_903893135.1 uncultured Syntrophaceae bacterium
AAACCTTGGGCATGACATGCCCCTCACTGAATTCCGGATAAATAAAGGGCACGGTTTTGTTTTCCGGAACCTTGAACTTGAACTCTACAGTCAGTCCGGGCTGCAAGGAATCTTTCATGGCAAACCTCCATTAAGTAAATTTAACGGCATCGTCCGCAATAAAGCGAAATTTTCCAAATAAGTCAAACATAAAAAATAATCTATCCCAAAGACCGTTATGTGGTAATCTGAAGCGGCAAAGCCCGGCCAGCCAGAACAACGCTATCAATAACATCGAGAGAGCCAAATTGCTATTGAGGAACTCTATGGATGATCATACTGCCTTGAGTCAACTTGAGGGACTGGCATACATGCTCGGCATTCCTGTACGCTATGAAAAAATCGCGGAGGAAGATGTGGCGAATACGGGCGGTCTCTGCCGGTTGAAGGGAGAATGCGTGATAATTGTCAATTCCAGGACGTCCATGAAAGATAAAATCCAGACCCTGGCAAAGGCCCTGAAGAATTTTGACCTCCATGATGTCTACGTGCGGCCCGCCGTAAGAGAGTTATTGGAGAGATAGACATTCACATATTTCATGCCAGCGAAACAGGTAATCCTGAGCCGTTTATCTTCCTCATGGCTTAAACCCCTTCTTTGACCTGGGCAAACCTTGGTCCCATGCCGATCTCGCAATCCATCTCCTCTGCCGGGTATGGCTTTAAGGTGGAGAGCAGCATGGCACTGTCTTCCATCGTATCGCTAATCCAGATTCGCTCCTGTTTCTTTGGCACGATCACGGGCATTCGGTCATGAATGGGCTCTATCAATTTATTCGCTTTCGTCGTTATGATTGTGCAGGATTTAATCTCCTTTTTATCCGGTGATATCCACGTTTCATACAGACCGGCAAGACCGAAAGGCTCTTTTGACTTCAGGTGGAAATATATCGGGATCTTCTTTGCGCCTTCTTTCTTCCACTCATAAAAACCGTCGGCAACAATGAGGCAGCGTCTTTTCGAAAACGCATTCCTGAAGCTCGGTTTTACGTCGATGGTCTCGGCCCTCGCATTGATAAGCTTATGCCCTATGGAAGGGTCTTTGGCCCATGACGGGATCAGTCCCCAGAGAAAAGACACCAGCGAGTTCCGGCCCTCCCGGAGGATAACGGCTGGGATATACTGGCCCGGAGTTACATTCCAGTTCGGCTTGAATTCATAAGAGCCGTTCCGAACGGCGAATGTTTCCGAGATGGCCGCTGAATCAGAGACTAAGGCAAACCGGCCGCACATGTCTAATTTCTCCAATAAGAGTTTACGGGATTCAAATCATTCGTAATGGGTCCACATGCGGATAATCTTGACGGTCTTGATATCCTCAAGAACCTGGTAGACAAGGCGATGCTGAATGTTTATCCGGCGTGAATAAGCTCCGGAAAGATCCCCGACTAATTTTTCAAAGGGAGGCGGACTCTGAAGCGGATCTTCTTTCAAAATGTCAAGGATATGCTCTGCCTTCTTCCGCAACTCTGACTCGGCAAGCTTTTTTGCATCCCTTTGTGCCTGTCCGGTGAACACGAGGGTCCAATTCACCATTTGATATCCTTGCCGCATTTCTCGACAGGTGTCTTGAGCCCTTTGCGGATCGATTCCCTCATTCCGGGGATTGAAACAAGATAAAGAGTCTCCTGGACCGCACGCCAGTCGTCCTCCGCGATGAGAACAGCATTTGCCCTCTTGCCCGTTATCTGGATAGGTTCATGAGAGGACGCAGCTTCATCCATAAGCTTGTAAAGCTTCGCCCGCGCTTCGGTCGCCGTCAATGTTGTCATAATTTCACCTCGTTTGAGAAACGTACCTAATTACGTCCGTATTGTCAAGAGGGGATTATTTGTTGATATATTTATCGACAGTCTCTGGGTACGCAAATTTTCCTTGACAATAGAACGATTGTTCTATAAAGAGCGGATATGGAGACAAGGATAACCGCCAAGACATTTCTTATGCACGTATGCCCTGCTCCTGGTATCTCCGTGGCCGGAGCCGTAGCTGCCGGGTATCCGTCACCTGCTGAGGAAGAGCTTCGGGACATTATTTCCATCGATGAGTATCTTATAACCCGGCGGGAATCTTCCTTTCTTGTCAAAGTAAGCGGGGACTCGATGACCGGCGCCGGCATCATGGATGGCGACATGGTAATTGTGGAGAAGGGAAGGGAGCCCACGAATGTGGACATCGTTCTTGCCGAAGTGGATGGAGAGTGGACCATGAAGTATTTCATAAGAAAGGGAAAAGAGATTGTCCTTGAGGTGGCAAACCCGAAATACCCAACCATCAGGCCAAGGAATGAACTGCGGCTGGGCGGCATCATTACAGCCGTCATAAGAAAGTATCACCTTTAGCAGGAACTAATCAGAATGAACGCAAACAGGAATTATAAAAGACAGGCAAACGCAGATTGCCCTGCATATATGCGGCGAATGGGGAAGGCAATATCTGTTTCACCGCCTACGGGGCTTATGAGGCGGTTCAGATGCTTCGTAGTGGAAACCAACTGGGATCACGATCTTTGGGGATTGGAGAAATGGATGGACCTTTTTTGCTGGACTGTTATCGCGTTTTCTTTGCTGTTTCTTATCCCTCTTACCCTGTCTGCATTCTGGAAGTGAGAGAGGTGACGTCTTTTGGATACTGCTCAGATGCCGGCAATCATAACCCCGGCAAAAACGTTCTAAACATCGATAATGAGTAGCGCTTTTTTCTGCATGCTCTGTAACCTCCTCACCATCGGCCTTCTACCGGTGCGGCGCAGAACTCACATTTCCCTTCCTTCACGTGGGATTCCTTGACGGTAAAATATGTCCGCTTCGCAAGAAGGGCATGGCAGTTATAACAATATGTATCGGATTCTTCGTTCACGTTTCCCATGTAAACATAACGAAGCCCGTGTTTTTCTCCTATTGCCTTCGCCTTTCTGAGAACTCCCAGAGAGGTGGGCTCATGGTCGTCGAACTTGTAATCCGGATGAAACCTGCTGATGTGCCAGGGGATATCTTTTCCGGTTTCAGCGATGAAGGCGGCAATGGCATTGAGCTCCTCCTCCGAGTCGTTCTCACCGGGGATAATGAGCGTTGTAACCTCAACCCAGATGCCAAGTTTTTTCATAAGTCTTATGGAGTCGAGGACAGGCTGGAGACTTCCCGAACAGACCTTCTTGTAAAAATCATCCCGGAAACTTTTCAAATCGCAATTGGCGGCGTCGAGGACGGGGTGAATTGTTTCCAGAGCCTCTTTGGTCATGAAGCCGTTGGTGACAAAGACGTTATACAAGCCGTCCTTTTTTGCAAGCCTGGAGATATCATAGGCGTATTCAAAAAAGATTGTCGGTTCCGTATAAGTGTAGGATATGGATTTGCAGCCGTTTTCGAGCGCCCATCTGACGATATCCTCCGGCTTCGTTTCATAGCCCGCGAAATCGCCCTTCTTTATGGAAAGCTGTGATATCTGCCAGTTCTGGCAGAAGCCGCACCTGAAATTACAGCCTATGGTCGCAATGGAGAAAGATTTTGATCCAGGGAGGAAATGATAGAGCGGCTTCTTCTCGATGGGATCGATATGGGAAGCGATGATATTGCCGTAGGCGTAAGTATAAAGCTTTCCCTGCTCATGCCGGCGTACCCCGCAGAAACCGAATTTGCCTTCGGAAATCTTACAGTGATGGTTGCAGAGAAAACAATGAAGAACCCCTTCTTCATATTCTTCATAAAACATTGCTTCTTTTTTCATGTTCCACTTCCTGACTTTTCCCGGTTTGCGAAAACGTTCTCGGATACGGGTTCTGCCCTCTCGCGGCCGTGCGGGCAAGGGAGTCCTTTATAGGAGTTTTTACATACCATTAAGCTGTTAGTTAACCATCATTGCCGTCTGCTGTCAACTAAACTACCTTCCTCAATATAAGAATGATCCGTTCTTTTGTCAGCATTCTTTTCTCATAACTGGAGATGAGAAATGCACAAGATATATTTACCTTTCAAATGGAGGAATTCATGGAATTCAACGTTGTCATCGGCGGGGAGGCAGGGCAGGGCCTTTTCTCCGTCGAAATAGGGCTGACGGAAATCCTGTCACGGCTTAACTATTATTTTTTCGCCACCAAGAACTAGATGTCCAGGATCCGCGGCGGCCCCGTGCCGGGAAATTAAAAAAATCTTCCGCGAGAGGATAAGGGAAGAAGATATTGAAAACCAGCTTGACATGCGGTGCGTCATGATGAGATGATCTTGCATCGTGAGTCAGGCCATAATAGTAGGTAAATACTACCAATAAGCTACAAATAAATGCCCATTGTCTTTGCCCCGCGGATGACATTAATCATAAAGCAGTTTGCATCATTAATTAAGTATTTACAGCCAAGATCGGACTCAAGTTGAACACCATGAAATAGGATAAATCGCCTCAAGAAGAAAGGAGCACACCATGAAGGTCCTCATCGTTTACTATTCCATGTATGGCCATATTCACCGCATGGCGGAGGCCGTGGCAGAAGGCGCGAAGATGGTTAAAGGGGCTGCTGTTTCCATGTATCGTGTCCCGGAGACCCTTACGGAAGAAGTCCTGGGGAAGATGGGCGCCTTGGAGGCGCAAAAGGGTCTCGCCCACGTCCCTGTCTGTACGGTGAATGAACTCGCCACTGCGGATGCCATCATCTTCGGCACGCCCACGCGCTTCGGGAATATGTGCGGGCAGATGCGGCAGTTCCTCGATGCGACAGGCGGCCTCTGGGCCAAAGGTGCCCTTGTCGGCAAGGTGGGGAGCGTCTTCACGAGCAGCGCCACTCAGCACGGCGGGCAGGAATCCACGATACTCACTTTCCTTCCGTACCTCCTTCACCAGGGCATGGTCATAGTCGGCCTCCCGTACTCTTTTGACGGGCAGATGCGTATCGACGAAATCACCGGCGGTTCCCCCTACGGGGCTTCCACCATTGCGGGAGGGCAGGGCGAGCGCATGCCCAGCGAAAATGAATTAAATGCGGCACGGTTCCAGGGCAGGCATGTGGCTGAGATAGCCGCCAAACTGACATACAAGGGCTGACATAGAAAATTGAGGGTGAGCCCGACCGGCCAAGACAGGACATGGCAGGAAATAAAAAACCATGGAGCGGATGCTCCGCCCGCGCCCGGTTGGAAGTTCCTGTCAGTCGGAATCGCTTTCCGTGGCTTACTTGCCGGAAACACCTCCAAAGCACATAGAGATGAGAACAGGATATGGCGCGCTTGAGATATCTCGTGGATATTCATGCCCTCATTTGATGGTCTTGCGGCCCTGAAGATCGCCAGGGAGAAGTGTCCTCATGTGCCTTTCATTTTTGTTTCCGGGGCACTGGGGGAGGAGATGGCGATTGATCTTCTCAAGAAGGGGGCTACGGACTATGTTCTGAAGAACAGGTTATCGCGTCTGGAGCCTGCCGTTTCCCGCGCCTTGCACGAGGTTGAGGAGCGGAGGGAGCTGGAGCGTGCGGAGCATGCGCTCACGGAATCGGAGGTCAGGTACCGGACGATTTTTGAGAACACGGGTACGGCCACGGTTATCGTTGACGAAGATGCGACGATAGTTCTGGCGAACAGGTAGTTTGAGAGGCTGACGGGCTTTTCCAGGTCCGAGATCGAGGGGAAAAAGAAGTGGACGGAATTTGTGTTTGAAGATGACCTTCCGAAGGTGAAGGTGCTCACGCGCGCAGGAGGGAAGCATTCCCGGACGCCGTCTGACGGCCATGAATTCCGGATCACGAACAATCGCAACGGGGTTCTGAATGTTCTGGCAAATGTTGCGGCCATACCTTCAACGAAGAGGGTAGTCATGTCTCTTCTCGATATTACGGAGCGGAAAATGGCCGAAGAAGTCCTGAAGAAAAGGGAGCAGGAGCTGCAATTGAAATCGCAGAGTCTTGAGGAAGCCAATACGGCGTTGAAGGTCCTGTTGAAGCACCGGGAAGAAGATAAGGCTACCCTGGAAGAGCAGGTGCTGGCCAACGTCAAAAAGCTTGTTCTGCCATATCTGGAAAAATTGAAGGGCCCCAGGTTAGACAGCAGCCAGCGGGTTCATATAGAGATCATTGATGCCCATTTGAATGACATCGCATCGCCTTTCTTGAGGAATCTGTCCTCGGCGTACCTCAGTCTGACGCCAAGGGAAATCGAGGTGGCCACCCTTGTCAAAGAAGGAAAGACGACCAAGGAAATAAACAGGCTTCTTAACATATCCACCACTGCCGTAGACTTCCATAGAAAAAACCTTCGTTCCAAATTTGGTATAAAAAGCAAAAAGACGAATCTGAGGTCATTTTTTACATCCCTCTATTCATAGTGGCTCACACCTGCCATTATTCTATGATTTTAACGTCATTGCTTCGGCTGGCAGGTTCGCCAGTTTGTTATAGATTAAGTCAATGTCTCCGTGAGTAGATAGCGCATAACCAGTGCGAAAATAAACTCTTATATGTCATCCCCTGCCTGGAGACTGTGTCGCAATTATTTTTCTTGTCATTTCGAGTGACAACGAGATATCTTTATGATTAATAAGAATGACATGCTAAGATTCCTCGCATTCGTTCGAGCGTAGTAGCAGGG
>CAITLA010000094.1 GCA_903893135.1 uncultured Syntrophaceae bacterium
ACGGGGTGCGGCTTGCTCTTGCTTCATGGCGCCCATAATGTAACCAGGGAAGAAATGGAAAGTGGGGTTACATTTATTTCGCTGATGGAAAAAAATTTGGAAAACCTTAAGGCGGGATTACAATGCCAGTAGATATTCTTACTGTTGAAGATCTTTACTTCCGGTATAACTCGTCAGATGTCTTAAGCGGCATCTCATTTTCGATTAAGAAAGGCGACTATATAGGCCTCGTCGGACCCAACGGTTCGGGAAAAACAACTCTGATAAAGGCCATACTTGGTTTGTTAAAACCATACAGCGGCCGGATTATACTATTCGGCGATGACATTGGCGCATTTTCCCGATGGGACAAAGTAGGGTATCTCCCACAACATATTGCCGCATTGAATCCCCGTTTCCCCGCTACAGTCAGTGAAGTCGTCGCCATGGGGCTTCTTTCCAAGAAGCAATTCCCCAAGCACATGAACAGATCTGACCATGCAAGAGTCGATAATGTACTTGACCTCCTCGATATGAAGAGGCACAAGAACGCTCCCGTAGGGGAACTTTCGGGAGGCCAGCAACAGAGGGTCCTGGTTGCCAGGGCTATTGTGAATGATCCTGAATTCCTGATTGTCGATGAACCAACAGATGCATTAGACCCGGAAATGAGGGATCGTTTTTTCGAAATCATGCAGAGCCTGAATAAGCAGAAGCAGGTCGCCATTGTGATAGTCACCCACGACACGGGAAACATCGGAAGATACACTTCAAAGCTCCTCTATGTTGATAAGAAGATTATTTTTTACGGTAGTTTCGAAGATTTTTGCAAATCCCGCGAGATCACCCAATTCTTTGGAGAGTTCGCACAGCACGTCATCTGCCATAGACATAATCAGAACATCGATTGTTCCTCCGGTGACCATGGAACTGACTGAATTCTTTCGATACGGATTTCTTCAGCGGGCGCTAATTGCCGGTACATTTATAGGGATTCTCTGCTCCACCCTGGGCGTTTTTTTAGTACTGAGAAGATTTTCCCTCATAGGTGACGGCCTTGCCCATGCAACATTCGGCAGTGTGGCGCTGGCGCTGCTTCTCAAGATGTCGCCGCTATATGTATCGATACCTATCGTCATGATATGTTCCGTTGGCATTCTCAGGCTGACCGAAAGGGCGAGACTTTACGGAGATGCCGCCATCGGTGTTGTCTCTTCCCTGGGTATTGCAGGAGGAGTCATGTTGTCGAGTATTGCCGGCGGCTTTAATATAGATCTGTTCAGCTATCTATTCGGCAGCATCCTGTCAATCAGCGAAACTGAAGTCTTTATTTCCATCGGACTTTCCATATTTGTTATCCTGATGATCATTTTTTATTACAATGAGCTCTTGTCCATAACCTTTGACGAAGACTCGGCGAAAGCCTCCGGCATAAATACGGAATCGATCAATACGATGTTTGTTCTTCTCACCGCAGTTACAGTCGTCTTGTCCATGAAAGTCGTAGGCATCATGCTCATCTCCGCATTACTTATATTCCCGGCGGTAACCGCCCTCCAGATCGCGAGAAGCTTTAAGGCGGTAATGTTGACTGCCTCGTTATCGGCTGTGGTCTCAGTAGTCTCGGGAATTGTCGTCTCCTTTTCCCTTGATCTCCCGACAGGGGCAACGATTGTCATGATTAATTTCATTTTCTTCCTCACGGGCCTCACTTACAGAAGAATCATCAAAGTGTGAAACTAATGGAGATGTGTGGTGGCTAAAGTAAGAGCCCTTCTACATAACCGAAATTTCATCATGCTCACGGCCATCGCAGCCGGTCTGCTTTTCGATCATGGCGCCCAATGGACAAAACCGTTGGTCTTGCCGACCTTAACCCTCATTTTAACTTTAGCCGTGGCAGGCTTTTCGGGCAAAGTTCATGGCTACCGGAGGTCTCCTTTAATTCCCGCCTTTGTTGGCGTATTCATGAACTATGTAATACTGGGAAATTTTATTGTCGGGTCGAGCGCCTTCCTTATTCACGATGAAAAATTATGGCTCGGGTTCATCATCATGGCAGCCGTTCCTCCCGCCGTGGCAGTGGCCCCTTTGGCCAGTTCATGGGGAGGAAACGAAATCTACGCAGTTATGGGCGCCATCGGGGCTTACATTGGCGCCCTGATAATTATTCCCGTAATAGCCTCTGGCCTTTTGGACATACATTCCATTGATATAACCAAGCTGTTCGTGATCGCAACTGCATTAATCGCCCTCCCCCTCATTCTTTGCAAGATTATCGTGAGGAGACGGTCTCATGAAAAGATAGAACATATAGAGGGAATTATTATCAAGTGGTGCTACTTCTTAATTCTCTATACGGTTGTGGCATTGAATCGAGAAACAATTATAGGGCAGCCTTCTTCACTCTTTCCCGTCGCTGCTATCGCCCTGGCGAGTACATTTATGTTGGGATTTTTGATCGAATGGATCGGTACGCTGCTTCACATAAGTAAGGACAAACTGACCAGCCTTTGTCTGCTTGGCACTCTTAAGAACTACGGGCTCGCGGCAGGTTTAGCTTTATCTCTTTTCAGTAAGGAATCAGCCCTGCCGGCAGCGGTATTCATGATAATTATGATGATTTACATCGCGTGGCTGGATTTCAAAATGCGATGGGCCTGACCTATTCATTTAATGTCAGCGAAAGGATAACGCCTCTGCCGCTCAAAATGGCATAATTCTGACCTTCAACGTGGTCTATATTTCCCAGTGCAGGTCAACTTCTCTGCACAGTTGTCGCTTGCGCGGGCATATCCCGATGTGCTATGCTTTATAGAAAAAAGGAGGACACCACTATGGCTATTCAACTACCTGACCTGCCCTACGCGAAAGATGGACTTGCGCCTTACATCAGCGCTAACACCCTGGAATTTCATCACGGAAAGCATCACAGGGCATATGTGGACAATACGAACAAACTGATAGCAGGAACGGATCTCGCTAACGAGTCCTTGGAAACTATTGTCAAAAAGACTGTGGGCGATGCGGCCAAGAGCGGCATCTTCAATAATGCGGCGCAGGTCTGGAACCATTCCTTCTACTGGCAGTGCATGAAGCCGAACGGAGGCGGTAAACCGACCGGAAAAGTCGCCGACAAGATCAATGAAGCCTGGGGAAGTTTTGATAAATTCGCAGAAGAATTAAAGAACGCCGGGGTTACCCAGTTCGGCAGCGGCTGGGCCTGGCTGGTACAGGACGGCGGCAAACTGAAAGTGACAAAAACCGCCAATGCCGATACACCGATTGCCCATGGCGTAAAACCCGTGCTTACCGTCGATGTCTGGGAACATGCATATTATCTTGATTACCAGAACAGGAGGCCGGACTATCTGGCAACATTTATTGAGAAGCTGATCAACTGGGATTTTGTCAAAGCCAATCTGGGCTGATTCTGCTGAAAGATAGGAAAAAAAGAATTGCCGTGAGTATATCTTCCGATACGCCTCACTATAAAGATCATCGCCAACGCCTGAAGAAGAAATTTTCCGAATCAGGCGTTGATGCATTCCACGACTATGAGGTATTGGAACTTCTCTTATCGTATGCCATCCCTCTGAAAGATGTCAAACCCCTGGCAAAAGAACTCATCAGTAGATTCGGCTCTCTCAAAGGCATCATGGATGCCGAAAAAGACAGCCTGGAGAAGGTCAAAGGTATCGGCGCTCATACGGCAATCTTGATAAAACTCATAAAGGAAATGGGTATCCTGTACCTCAAAGAGAAGGCAAAGGAGAAACCGCAGATAACCTGTACCAGCGAGCTGCTCGATTACTGTAAGACCTACATGGGCGGTCTCAAGGATGAGCGATTTTGCGTCATATACCTGGACGCGCAAAACAGGATGACAGATATTGAGACCATCCAGGAAGGCATTGTGAACCAGGCTGTCGTCTACCCGAGAAAGGTTCTGGAAAACGCCCTGAAAAAAAAGGCATCTGCCGTCATTCTCGTCCACAATCATCCCTCGGGCCACGTGAAGCCATCGGATGCGGACATACGCTTGACGAAGACCATCCAGGAAACGGCGAAGATACTGGATATCATCGTCCATGATCACATCATCATCGGTGAAAACAGATTTTTCAGCTTTCGTGAAGAAGGTTTGATATAAATCAGAACGGGATGGGCGTGAAGGTCATAACGAAGACCGCTATCGTGAGCCAGCCAACGACTTTCCTTTTTGTATCGAGAGGGATCCAGTCATAAATAACCGGCGGGTGATGTATTCCCATGAAAAACAGGATGCCTGCCCACACAAGCCAGCCGACCCAGCCGGTTGCACCGAGTATAACAAGAATGACGAGCACTGCCTTTGCGACGATACCCTGTTTAGGGCCGATGACTGCATAGGCCACGTGCCCCCCGTCAAGCTGACCCACGGGCAAAAGATTCAAAGAGGTAACCAAGAGTCCAATCCAGCCGGAAAATGCTATGGGATGAAGAATGATATTGGCACTGTCCGGCACGGAGCCGTGAATTATCCAGTTCATTATATAGAAAAGCATGGATGAGCCCAGACTGAAGCCCGTCTCAACTGTCTCATACCTGACCTCTGAAAGAGAAAGGCCGACCAGCAGAACCGGAACCGTTACGCACAATCCCGCCAGAGGGCCTGCGGCACCGACGTCTAAAAGGATCCGGCGATCCATGATAGGTGATTTCATCTTGATGAACGCCCCGAAAGTGCCGACAAGCGAAGGCGCCGGTATGAAATATGGAAGGGTTACATCGATATGGTGTTTCCTGGACATGAAATAGTGGCCGAACTCATGGGCGCCAAGGATCAGCAAAAGTGTAAATGAAAACGGTATCCCCTTCCAGAGGAGCGACGGGTTATCGATGGGGTTGATACCCTGCTGCAGTGTACCCGCAACGAGGGTACAAAAAAGAGTTACCAGAAAAAGACCGATATGAAGAACAGGCAATCTTCGCATAATTTATTTCATATACTTAATTGATCGAGGGCTGATCATCGAAGATATCAATCTTCTTCAACACGCGCCTCCAAGCATGGGCTGTCGCAATGGCCTTATCGGCAACCGCCTTTCAGCCATGGAGGAGGGACAAGAGGAAGGCGAGTTAACGCTCCGGCAAATAAGAGAGAGTGCTAAAAAAAAGGGATCATAGAATGACCCCTTACACTTCAGCCTTGATATTTGTGAGCTACTAATCTTATGGTTTATCTAAACGGTATGAATAATCTACTTCTTAGCATCGACTCTGGCTTTAAGTTCTTTACCCACCTTGAAGAATGGCAGTTTCTTCGGCGATACCATTATATTCTTCCCCGTTTTGGGATTCCTGCCGGTATAGGCCGTATAAGTTCTTACCACAAAACTGCCAAAGCCTCGAATCTCAATCCTGCCGCCTTTTTTCAGTTCGTCGGTAAAACCCTTAAAGACCAGATTAACCACATCAATTGCCTTCTTCTCCGTCAGGTTCTCTTTTCCACTTAATGCCTCAATGAGTCCAGACTTGTTCATACCTCCTCCTTCTTACGATTCACGTCACAGCACTTCCTGGCAAATGTGCTGTCTGAATGGCTCATTTCAAAATAACATGATAATTTATCTGTATATTTGGCGATCATCATTTATTTTCATTTTAATGTCAAGACAAATTTTTCGCCGAAATTAGAGTCTTTGAGAGGATCATATATCTATCAGAATGACAATAACTGCTGGACTTCTTTCTTGGTCAGGTGCCTGAATGCTCCTGCTTTCATATTGCCCAAACTTATATCTGCAATCGCCGTCCGGATAAGTCTGACGACGGGGTGGCCCAGAGACTCCAGTCCCCTGCGAATCAATCTGTTTCTTCCCTCTGCAATGGTCAGGGTAAGCCAGCTGCTTTTTCTGTTTGTTCGCTGAATTTGCAGATTCGCCGGTTTAAAATTTCCATCGGAGAGCCTTATGCCTTCTGACAGTGTACGAACCTCGCTTTTCGTCAGATTCCCTTCAATCTTGACCATGTAAGTCTTGGGAATCTTAAACCGGGGATGCTGCACTCTCTCGGAAAAATCACCGTCATTAGTCAAGAGCAACAGGCCTTCAGAATCATAGTCCAGCCGCCCAACAGGAAAAATCCTTTCCGATATGCCGGAGAGCAAGTCTGTAACGACTGCCCGCCTCTCTGGATCATGGAGTGTCGTCACATACCCTCTGGGTTTATGGAGCATCAGATAGACTTTAGACACTTCCGGCAATATCAACTTACCGTCAACCCGGATCTCATCTGCACCGATATCGGCCTTAGCGCCAAGCTGCCTTACTACGACATCATTTACAGTTACCCTGCCCTCGGCGATCATTTTTTCAGCTGCTCGCCTTGACGATATCCCCGAAGCGGCTATAATCTTTTGAAGACGCTCCTTCATGCAATCCCTAAACAAATCTGAAATCCAAATATTAAAATCCCAAGAGTTTCGGACATTCAGATTTCCATATTGTCTGGTATTTGGGATTCAGTGCCCATGGCCTCTGTTCCATCCTGCAAATCCTTAAATTCCTTCAGAGTCGGCAGTTCCGAGAGGTCTTTCAAGCTGAATATTTCAAGAAACTTTTTTGTTGTACCGTACATGATGGGTTTACCAGGGACATCCTTTCGCCCCATTATTCTCACAAGTTTTTTCTCCAACAATCCCTTCAAAGAGCTGCCAACGTCCACACCCCGGATCCTGTCTATTTCCGATTTCACCACGGGCTGTTTGTATGCAACTACAGCGAGGGTCTCCATAGCGGCATTCGTCAGCATCGACTGTTTCGCCTTCATCAATTTATTGATCCAGAAACTTAAGTCTGACCTTGTCCTGAAGTGAAGACCCCCGGCAACCTCCTGAAGGAGAAAACCGCCTCGCCTCTTTTCATATTCATTAATCAGATCTTGCACCAGGCGAGATATTTCACTTCTATCAAATTCATGTAGAACTTCTCTAATCTTATCTACAGTAAGTGGGGATTCTGATGCGAAAATGATAGCTTCTATTATTGCCCTTGTCTCTTCCATCTGCAGTAACCTCTAAAAAGTGGCAAATAGTCTATATTTATGACTCCGCGGCAAGAACGACTCTTATCACACCAAAGGAACTGGCCTGATAGACCTTGATCATTCTCAATTTCATAAGCTCTAAAATAGCGAGGAAAGTATACAGGATCATTCTTTTATCCGAGGAATCTCGCAGCAATTCAACAAATGTGAGTGTCTTTTTTTCCGCAAGCCCTTCCATAATTTCGTTTATCCTGTCGGCGAGAGACAACTTTTCCACGTCAATCTCCATGAATTCCGGTTCTTTCATGGAAGAAATGATTCTGTAAAAAGCTTCTACAAGCTCGAAGACGCTAACTTCCACATCCGTCTCATCTTCGCCTCTTTCGGCAGATCCGTTCTCAGCAGAGAGTCCTCTCTTAAAAATATCCCTTTCCAAAAGAGGCCTTTGATCCAGTTGCGCCGCTGCTTCCTTGAAGACCTGATAGTCGAGTAATTGTTTGACAAGTTCCGCGCGGGGATCCGGTTCATCTTCGGTCTCCCCGGCGTCGCCTTCCTCAACGGGAAGAAGCATTTTCGATTTAATATATATCAGTGTCGATGCCAGCAGAAGATAGTCCCCGGCGACATCCAGATTGAGATATTTCATCATTTCGATGTGCTGAAGATACTGTTCGGCAATGAGAGCGATAGGGATATCATAGATGTCGATCTCATTCTTCTTGATAAGATAAAGCAACAGATCCAGGGGCCCTTCAAATATATCGAGTTTGACCTCGTATTCCATAATGACACTCTTACAAATTACAAACAGTCACAAAATTAGAAAATAGAGTAGGACTTGATTCCCAGGATACTGGCAGGAGCGAAGCTTCGGCGCCATGAAACCTGCCTCTGTGAAAGAAAAGGCAGTCGGCAGAGGAGATTATCAGATTTTTATCGCTTCCCTGACCTCTTCCATCGTCACACAGGCTTCCCTTGTTGCCCTGACGTTCCCATCCTCGATAATACTTTTGACTTCATCGATATGCCGTCGAAAATAGTCCTGACGTTCGTGGATGGGCCGCAAGCCTTCTATTATCCGATCAGCAAGGCGCCTCTTGCAATCCGTGCAGCCTATGCCTGCCCTCTTACATTCTACTGATACTTCCCCGACAAACTCGGCCGGCGAATAGATCTGATGAAAAGTGAAAACATTACAAAGTTCCGGCCTGCCTGGATCACTTTTTCTCATGCGCTGAGGATCAGTAAACATGGCTTCAATTTTTGCCCTCAATTCATCTCCCCGATCACTGATGTAAATGGCGTTATTGTAAGACTTGCTCATTTTTCTCCCGTCAATGCCCAGGAGTTTATGAACCTCTGCAAGCAAGGGTACCGGAATGGGAAATATTTCTCTGTAGAGAAAATTGAAGCGCCGGGCAATCTCCCTGGTAAGTTCCACGTGGGGAAGTTGATCCATCCCTACAGGCACTCCATAGGCCTTGTACATAATAATATCCGCTGCCTGGAGGACGGGATAACCCAAAAATCCGAAGGTGGACAGGTCTTTTCCCGAGAGCTCCTCCTTCATTTCCTTATACGTGGGATTTCTTTCCAGCCACGGCAGAGGGGTTATCATGGAAAGGATTAGAAAAAGTTCAGCATGTTCTTTTATTGAGGACTGGATAAACAAGGTGCTCTTTGCAGGGTCCAAGCCTACACTGAGCCAGTCAATGCTCATATTGAGTATATATTCTCTAATCATGTCCGTATTATTGTATTCACTGGTCAGCGCGTGCCAGTCGGCAATAAAATAAAAACACTCATAATCGCCGCTGTTCTGGAGCTCTGTCCAGTTCTTGAGAGCCCCGTGAAGGTGTCCCAGATGCAGGTTACCTGTGGGCCGCATGCCGCTCAATATTCTCTTCTTTGCCAATTTATATCCCTCAGTATAGTTGCTAAGAATAGACTTTGAAATGTTTTAGCTTTGCTCAGGGCACGACTTGCCTGCTTTCGCATTTACATGAGGCACAGCTCTTCAAAGCCTTCATTCTTTTGAAGACGTTCATAACAAAAAGCAAAGTTCCTGTCAATGTGCCATGATACCCCAAACGCCCCAAACGCATTGAGGCCCCCGATACTATAAATAACCGGAGACCTCAATTGCAAAATGCCCTTATACTATGATCTTCTATTTTACTTTACCTGCCAGTTCTTTTCCTGCCTTGAATTTTACAACTTTCTTAGCCGGTATCTTAATAGCTTTTCCAGTCTGCGGATTTCTTCCTGTTCTTGCCTTTCTTTTCACAACAGAGAAGGTACCGAACCCTACGAGACCTAATTTTCCGTTCTTTTTCAGCTCTTTGGTTACTGCACCTACATAAGCCTCTAATGCCTTCGTCGCTGCCGCCTTGGTGATATCCGCCGCCCCTGCTATTACCGCTATTAATTCCGCTTTCGTCATTGTCTAAAATCCCCCTTTAATAAAATATTTTCTTGAAATAATCCTCTGCCGGCGGCGCAACTGCCCATGAGACGCCACCGATCAATAACTTCGATACTTGATGCTGAAACACCCGATTCTCGCTATCACAAAAAAAAGCAACAATCAAGGGAATTCCGTCTGTATCAAAAAATATTCTCTTTGCAAACACTTGCGCACCGCGGGTTAGGGAAGTACACACATTATGAACCCGTGCGACATCTCGCCAAGGACCCGCTACTTCATCAGGAACGGCAACTGACGCCGGGCGATTTCATTCGCTGGCATTGGTAACAGGTGGGACGCCTGTCCTACCCTCTTTCTTTTTAACCAGGAAATAGAGCTCCCCGTTTTCCTTCAGGCTGCCCGCCAGCATCTCCGCCCCGCTGCCCGTGCCACAAAACAGATCAACCCGCCCCGGCCCTTTGATCACACCGCCGGTGTCCTGATTGAGAACGAAGCGGGAAAAGGTCTCCCATGATTTGATGTTTCCGTCCTTTTCAAAGACAGGCTTCCGCAGCCTTATAAAGGCAAGAGCTCCTCTCGGGAACAAATCAAGGTCTGTCGCGATTGACCTGCCCGAGGTAAGGGTAAGACCCAGGGCGCCTATGGGGCCGTTTTCGACAATGCGAAAAAATACATAGCTCTCGTTGTAGTTTAGAATATCGGAAAGTTCTTCGGGATGCTCCCTGAGATATTTTTTTATAGACTGGTGAGATATTTCACCTGTGGTCAGTTTCCCCTTGTCGAGGAGGTATGTCCCTATACTCCGGTAAGGACGGCCGTTCGACTGGGCAAAGCTAACCTGCATGAAACTGCCATCGGGTAATCTGATCTTTCCCGAGCCCTGGATATGCAGGAAAAAAATATCGATCGGGTCATTAATCCAGATAAGTTCCAGGTTTCGACCCGCAAGCGCCCCCTTCTCCTCAATATCAGCCCTGGTAAAATAAGGGACTAACTCGCCGCTCTTCAATCTGCCGATAATTTTTTCATTTTTGTATTTCTCGCTGAATTTTCCCAAATTAACAACTACAACGTCATCAGGGGTCTTGTATATCGGATACCTGTATTCATCCGTCCTTTCCAGGGAACCTTTCAAGACAGACTCGAAATATCCTGTGAAAAGTACCCTCCCCTGATTATCAAGTCCAGTGGCTCTGTACAAATCAAATGTATTCAGTATTTTTTTCCGTTTGACCTCGACCGAATCAGAACCGCTCAGGATTTTTCGAAATGCCAGAAGCGACTCTCTTAATTCCTTGCCTGTAATATGGCCGTCGCCAATCCCATACATATTATTCCCGGCAATTCTTTCATAGTACTCGAGACTTCTCACGATCGCCGTCTCCAGTAACTCCCCATCAAGATCATCTGCCAACGAGGGGGCTTTCTCAGGGGGAATTAACACGAGCGAGGGTAGAATCTTTTCCGGAGGTTTTCCAATTCCGGCCGCGCAGCCGGCTGCCAAGAAAAAAACCATGAGAAGGCAGAGAATACGAAAGGGTCCCACGTGCACCTCAAAGCTCAACGATCATCGCCACTTCGTCACAGTAGTCCGGGTATTTGGAACATCTGAAACAGTCCGACCAGATCTTCTCGGAAAGGCTCGACCGATCAACCTCTTTAAAGCCGAGACGTTTAAAAAATTCCGGCCTGTTTGTAAGCGTAAACATCCTGTAAAACCCCAGGGTAATGGCCTCGGAGATGCATCCCTCGACGAGTTTTCTCGCGATTCCCTGCTTTCTATATGTTTCTTCCACATATAGAGAACGGATCTCCGCCAGATTTTCCCATATAATATTCATTGCACAGATGCCTGCTACGACCTTCTCTTTTTCGTCAAAATAAATAAAGAAATCCCTGAGGCTGCCGTAGATGTCCATCAGGGAGCGGGGAAGTATTTCCCCTTTGCCTGATGACAGATTGATCATCCTGTGGATCGTCTTTACATCACCGACGCGGGCCTTCCTCAGCATATTTCACCCTTTCACCTGCGGGAAAGTTCCAGCATTTCCCGGGCATGTTCCCTGGTCTTTTTTGTGAGCTCTGTACCGCCAAGCATCCTCGCAATTTCATCCAGCCTGTCTTTGTCGGAAAGGACATCGACGGAGGCAATTGTCCTTTCACCGGAGACGGTTTTCACGACGCGGTAATGCCTGTCCCCGAAGCAGGCAATCTGCGGAAGATGGGTTATGCACAGGATCTGGTGATGCTTCGCTACACCCTTGAGCTTCTTGCCCACGTCCTCCGCCGTCGCCCCCCCAATGCCGCTGTCTACTTCATCAAAAATGATTGTTCCCACCGAACCGGTCATTGCCAGGACATTTTTTAGAGCGAGCATAATGCGCGAAAGCTCCCCACCGGAGGCAATACGGTTCAGCGGTTTCAACGACTCTCCCACATTCGTGGCAAGAAAGAACTCAACTTCATCGATCCCTCTGGGATTAAATGAAGCTGATCCTTGATGACCCTCCGGCGTCTTAAAGGTAACCTCAAATGCAGCATTTTCCATTCTCAGGGAATGAATCTCCCCTTCTATTGCCTTTTTCAGAACCGATGCAGTATCTCTGCGCCTCTTGGACAGGTCGCGTGCCTTCTCGAGCAGCGTCGGACTGAGCGCTTCAAAATCTTTCGACATCTTCTCAATCTCATCGTCAACGGACGCAATGGCCTTTAACTCTTCCTCGATTTGCAGCCTCTTCTGTGAGACCTCTTCCAAAGTGCGACCGTACTTTCGTTTCAGCCTGCCCAGAAGATCCAGGCGATCATCTATAGTCTCAAGTCTCGCTGGATCATAAGATAGGTTCTTCATGTAGTCCCTGAGCGCTAAGGCAATCTCTTCAAGCTGATAGTATGTCGCATCCAAATCCCCATCAGACAGTCTCAACCCTGTATCAATCTTCTTGATCTCTCTTATGCTCGCAATTGCGCCACGAAGTTCCTCAAGTACAGAACCTGCTCTTCCGTAGAGTACGTCATGGGCACCGGCGGCGTAGTCCATCAATCTCTGCACATTGTTTAGAACCTTCTTTTCCTCAAGGAGGGCAGCATCCTCTCCAGCGCTAATCCCAGCGTCGTCAATCTCCTTAAATTGAAACCGGAGAAGCTCTTC
>CAITLA010000095.1 GCA_903893135.1 uncultured Syntrophaceae bacterium
CCTGGAAGATCAATTCGAGAAGGAGACGGGAATCCGTGTGCGGCATGTGGGTGCGGGGACAGGGGCGGCCCTGAAGATTGCAGAGAAAGGGAATGTCGACTTGGTTATGGTGCATGCAAAATCCCTCGAAGAGAAATTCATCAGGGATGGTTTCGGAACGGAGAGAATTCCCCTGATGTACAACGATTTTGTCATCGTCGGTCCTGCAAAGGACCCGGCAGGCATTAAGGGTTTGAATGCCGCAACGGACGCCCTCAGAAAAATTTCTGAGACAGGCGCTGCATTCATAAGCCGTGGAGACGGATCGGGTACCCATGTGGCGGAAATGGAACTCTGGGCGAAAGCAGGCACGAAGCCGTCCGGTGCCTGGTATAAGATCTATGAAAAGGGAGCAGAAGGAAATGTCCCGACCCTCCGCTACACGGACCAGCAGCAGTCTTATACAGTGATAGACAGGGCAACCTATCTCTCCATGGGGAATCAAATCAAACTTGTCATCCTCGTCGAAAATGATGAGGCATTGCTGAATCATATTTCCCTCATACCGGTTAATGCGAGGAAATTTCCCAGGGTGAACGAGAAAGACGTCCAAACCTTTGTCGCATGGCTCACCTCGCCGGAGAAAGGTCAGAATATCATCCGTGATTTTGGCAAAGACAAGTTCGGTGCCCCTTTGTTTTTCCCGAATTCAAAAGACTGGGTGAAAGCGTACGGGAAGAAACAGCTGTAAAATTCGTATAAAGATAATGCTATCTATCAGGAGGTAAAATGATGAAAAGATTTAATCGCATTTGCTCGATTGCACTGATAATGTCCGTCATGTCCATTGTATTCTGCGTGCTGCCTGCAATTGCTGCACAACCTCAGCAGAAAAATATTATTCTTGCAACGACTACGAGCACCCAGGACTCGGGTCTTCTTGATGTCCTTTTGCCTATTTTTGAAAAGTCATCGGGCTATTTTGTCAAGACGATCGCCGTGGGTTCCGGCCAGGCTATGGCCATGGGTCAGAAGGGGGAGGCGGATGTGCTCCTTGTCCATTCGCCGGAGGCGGAGAAGAAGTTCATGGCGGAGGGCTATGGTGTCAACAGAAGGCCCGTCATGCATAACGATTATATTATTGCAGGACCGAAGACAGATCCGGCAGGGATCAAGGGCTCCAGGTCGTCTGTTGAGGCCTTCAGGAAGATTGCTGCTGCCAATGCCGTCTTCATGTCACGTGGAGACAATTCGGGGACCAATTCCAAGGAAAAGTCCATATGGAAGGCTGCCGGGATAAACCCGGAAGGACAGAAGTGGTACCAGCAGACAGGCCTCGGGATGGGACAGACGCTGAGCGTCGCCGCCGAGAAAAAAACGTATACCCTTGCCGACCGGGGAACGTATCTGGCTTTGAAGAAAAACCTCGGCCTCGATATCCTGGCGGAAGGGGATGCCGCGCTGCTCAATATCTACCATGTCATCGAGGTCAATCCTGCCAAATGGCCCAAGGTGAATAGTGGCGGTGCAAAGGCGTTTGCCGATTTCATGGTGTCCAGGCAGGCGCAGGACATTATCAGAAAATTCGGCGTGGAGAAATACGGTTCGCCATTGTTTTTCCCCGATGCCGGTAAGAAGGAAGAGGCGTTAGGGAAATGATAGCGCGTCTTTCCACGATGCGAGTTTTCTCTATAGGGCAATAGTTCATGGACATAATTATCGAAGGCATAAAGCAGGCCTTTATTCTTCTGTTCACTCTCGATCCTGAAGTTATAGGCATTACCTGGCTTTCCCTCAAGGTGTCTGGGATAGCGACGTTTATCAGCCTGCTAATAGGGGTATCCGTGGGAACCTTGGTTGCCCTGACGCAGTTCCCAGGGCGGAGGATCGTCGTAAGCCTCATCAATACTGGTATGGGACTGCCACCCGTTGTGGTAGGTCTCTTTGTTACTGTTTTCCTCTGGCGAAACGGGCCTCTGGGTTTTCTGGAGATCCTATACACGCCGACAGCTATAATAATTGCACAGGCCGTCATTGCCACACCTATTGTCATGGGCATCAGCCTCGCCGCCATACAGGCTTTACCGGCTAATCTCAGATTGCAGATTCTGGCTCTCGGTGCAACACGCCTTCAGATGGTGTGGATTCTTGTCAAGGAGGCTCGCCTCCCGCTCCTGGCGGCCATCATGGCAGGGTTCGGCGGCGTTATCTCTGAAGTGGGAGCTTCCATCATGGTCGGTGGAAATATTAAGGGATACACACGCGTCCTGACGACGGCAACGGTGATGGAAACAGGCAAAGGCAATTTTGATATCGCCATGGCCCTCGGCATTATCCTGCTGCTGCTGGCCTTTTTCATCAATGCCGTCCTGACACAGATCCAGCAGAGAGAAAGGCCGCGATGAACTCCGGGAAGTCAATACTGGAAGTGAAAAATCTCCAGGTCAAGAGGGGTGGGGTATCCGTTCTGGACATTCCCTATCTTGGGGTTCCCGAGGGGAAAGTGCTTTGCCTTATCGGGCCGAACGGTGCGGGAAAGTCCTCGTTGCTTTTGGCATTATCGTGTCTCTTGAAATCATTTCAAGGCGAGATTATCTTCAGGGGGCGAAGGGTAGGTTCAAATCATACTGTATTTGACTATCGAAGGAATCTTGCCATGGTATTCCAGGAACCTCTCCTCTTTGATACAACGGTCTTTGAGAATGTGGCAGCGGGTTTGAAAATCAGAGGGATGAGGCAGGACCAGATCACGCTCTTAGTGGAAGAATATCTGGAGCGATTTGGCATCAGTCACCTCGTTGCTCGGTCCGCGAAGAAGCTCTCCGGCGGGGAAGCGCAACGGACGAGCCTTGCGCGGGCCTTTGCGATAAGACCTGAAATCATTTTCCTTGACGAGCCCTTTTCGTTCCTCGACCCGCCGACCCGTGAATCCCTGATGGGAGACCTGGAGTTGATTCTTCGTGAGACAAGAACGACAGGTATTATGGCAACCCACGACCAGATGGAGGCCCTGAGGTTATCGGATCAGATCGCCGTGATGAATGAGGGAAAGATCATACAGATAGGGTCTCCCGTGGAGGTGATGAACCATCCCGTGGATGAATTTGTTGCTTCTTTTGTCGGGACGGAGACGATTATGACGGGGAGAGTTATAAGAAGGAATGCAGGAACCTTTTCAGTGTCCGTTGCAGGCAGGGATATTGAAGCTGTGGGCGATGCAAGCCCCGGGGAGTCTGTGATTCTCTGCATCCGCCCGGAGAATGTGACTGTGTCGACTGGTTCCTCGAAGGAAATTACCAGTGCCCGAAATGTATTCTCAAGTGTGGTAAAAAGGATTATCCCTTCCGGCGCCTTCTATAAAGTAGAACTTGATTGTGGTTTCCCCCTGGTTACTTACGTGACCAATCATGCCCGCGAAGACCTCTCTATGCACGAGGGCATGAATCTTACGGCGTCCTTCAAGGCAACGGCCATTCACGTAATCAGAAAAAAATTATTGCCAAGCCCTGAGGAGTGATGTGTGATATAATCCATATATGTGAAAGGAGGTTATCATGGAATTCCAGGAACTCTTAAAGAATAGACGATCCATTCGGGATTTTCAGGAGAAAGAGATTCCACTGGATACGGTCACAGACATCATCAGGGAATCATGTCTTGCCCCGAGTTCGGGCAATGGCCAGCCTTGGCAGTTTGTTGTTATTAACCGGAAGGAGACCATGAAAAGGCTTTCCGATGAGAGTAAGAAAAATCTCCTTTCCGATATTGCCCAGAATCCTGACTCTCCCGCCAAGAAGTACGAAGACATTCTGCGAAACGAAGAATTCAACGTGTTCTACAATGCCCCCTGCCTGGTTTACGTGATTGGTCCCCAGGACCATCGCCTGCTTGACGTGGACTGTTCCCTTTTTGCCTGCTACTTCATGCTTGCTGCCGCAGCGCGTGGTTTGGGAACCTGCTGGATAGGTTTGGGAACAAACGTAAGAAATCAAGAGCTCATGCGGGAAATAGGCATACCTGAGGACTGCAGGATAGTGGCCCCCATAATCATCGGGTATCCAACAAGTATACCGGAGCCTTCTGAGAGGAACAAACCAAGGATACTTAAGGTTGTTTCCTGACGTTTCCGTTGATCGCACGAAGGGATGAATGATTTGCCGTGCATGAAGGCCGCTGGCCTATTTCCGCTCCCCGGTCTATCCTTGGAATAAGAAATTCCCGCGCCTCAGCAACTGGTTTGCCAGGGATTATTCTTTTGTCTTGACTTTGATAAGGATGCTTCTGCAGCATTCAGCGTTCTTGATCTCGAAACGGTCAGGTCTTTCTAAAATCTGATACTGGCCGTTCGATTCAACCTCCAGACTGTCCTTTGTTAAGCCCCCCTCCTTGGGAATAAACATCGCTCGCCCGATGGGAACCACGCCTTCCTTCAATAGTGCCATAATTAACTCCTGCATTAAGATTCTAAATTAAAGTTCAAACACCGATTCAAAAATATTAATCCGTCCGGGTCAGCGGGAACCGGATATATTGGCCATTCAGTGGAGCCAGCTGCTAGAGCCACTCTCATATTCCACTTTTTATGAACTTCTCCATCTCGTTTTCACCAGCAGGTGCGAGCCCGGCGTCTTGCATCTCTCTGTACCAATTGCACAAGGCTTGCTTCATCCATGAAGGGGCCCGCTTCCACACGGGGCCGATATGTTTAATCCAGAGTTCGATCTCAGTCTTTGAAACGTACTTGTCACTAGACAAAATCTTTGCGACTTGGATGAGCAACTTCGCGAGTGACTCGTCAATTACCTCCTTGGGCATGGACCAGTGAGCTTCGCCCAAGCAATCTGTATAGAATGCAATTTGCTTCAGTTGGTCTAGAACATAAGGATGATCTGACGATTCTTCAAATAAGGGCTTGAAATCGTCAAGTTTCCTTGCACCTTGCCCCACCAGTTGAGGTAGTAACCAGCCGACATTCTTTTTCGTATGTGACCTGTAGTCTCGCCACGCATCAGCAATGTCTTCACTAGTCCTAGCAAGTGCTAATGATCTTAGAATTGAGACTTTTCCTGATTCTTCTATAGAAAGAATCGCCAAAAATGCAGCCGATGGGTATCGGCAAGCTTCGAATAAAAGTGATGCGTCCTCAATTAGGCGTTTTGCATTCTGTATGGCTGCGTTAATACCTGCAGCTATCTGGACCGCGTTCAATTTCCCTTTGTATGAGTCCAGTTTCTTTTTTGTCATGATCTCTTTTGTTCTAACGATTAATACACCAGCTTAGTTTCGACAAAAATTGAAAAGCAAATATTAATGGAAATCAATATGGTATGGGCTTTATGCTTCTGGTATATTGTAATAATAAGAATAAAAAAGCAAGTTGGCAATACATAGATAAATTGTCAAAAGCTTGTTCCTGAAAATAATGTCCGCTTCCATTGAAAGCACTTTACAAATGACGAATTAATGTTTGACATCGGGGTCTTTTTTTACCTATAATCATCGTTCTGGATCGGATGGCATCATACAACACCCCTCAATTGCTCAAGGAGAGGGGAAGTCTTGTAATAGAGAAGTCAAAGTCTCGACTGTTAAGCAGAAGAGGGATAAGGCTCAAAGAGCATCCATTATATTATGAGGATAGGCAATTTAGATACGGGCAGGATAGGAATTATCGGGCCGGGGAGGCTCGGTACGTCTCTCGCGTATAAGTTCGGCAGGGATAATAAAAGGGTAACACTCTATTATCATGATACTGACGTATGCCGTGCAATCAATAGCGATCACCTTAATCCCAAACACCTGACCAAGGAGCTTGCGCGCAGACTCGGTGGCATGGATAATGTGCCCAGGTTATCTCCCACGGTCTATGCAACGAATGACCTGGAGCGTGTCGTTGATGATAACGATTTCGTTTTTCTGACAATTACCATGAACAGGCTTCCGGAGTTCCTGGATTACCTGAAGCCGATGCTTGAAAAGAAAGCGGGACACACGTGTCTTGTCACTCCGATCAAGGGTCTCATTTCCGATGAGATCACAAAGGAACTGATCACGCCATCGCAATTGATTAATAATAATCTGTTCAACTTGAAGGACAAGTATGAGGTGGTGTGTATAGGCGGCCCCTTCTTTGATATGGATATCATGCTGGGGCAACCCGTGTGCGTCACCGTGGCAGGGAAGAAAAGTATCGCGAAAATAATAAGGGATGAGATCATCAGGTTCAACCGCAGAGAATTCACTTCTTTCTACAATTTTGATATTGTGGGGGTAGAGGCGTGTGGCGCTCTTAAAAACATTGTGGCAAACATCATGGGAGTAGTGCATTCTTTGGATCTTGGCGATTCAATCCCAGGCACCATATTTGCCAGGTCTGGCGTGGAAATACGATCGCTGGCGAAATTACTAGGCGGCGGCTTCCAGGCGTTTCACAGCCAGGCGGGTGTCGGGGATATGTACATAACCCTGTCGTCCGTCGCGAGCAAGAATTACCGGTACGGAAAATTTTATTACGAATTATATACGGGGAATCCCATTGAAACGAATATCAAGGTGCTTGAGAAGATCGACGGTACACCGGAAGGGCCGAATACCATAAGAAGCGTAAATAAATACCTGGAAAAGAAAAATATGTACAGTCCGCTTTTTCACTGTGGCTATAAGATATTTAACGAGGTGGGGCATAAGAAGGATATCAAGGAGCAGATCATCCAGGCGTGCCAGTTCGACAGGAGGACGAGAGAGTATATAGGGCCCGTATCGAGGGTGCTGTACAAATTATTTCCAAACTCATGGTATCGAAGGCATAAAGGGTTGCTGTCGAACCTCGAAGTATAGCCGGGAGTGTCGCTGGCTTTGATACGAAATAATGACAAGAGCAGGGCTTGGCAAAGCTCTCAATAAATACCAAAGGAGAACATGATATGGAACAGGTCAAGGTAGTATTAAACGACAACGAGATACCGAAGCAATGGTACAACATCCAGGCTGACATGCCGACTCCCATGAAGCCCCCCCTTCATCCGGGGACGGGGAAACCTGTTGGCCCTGACGATCTGGCCCCTGTCTTTCCCATGAATCTCATAGAACAGGAAGTCAGCCAACAACGCTGGATCGACATTCCCGAAGCTGTCCTGGAGAAATACCTTATATGGCGACCGACGCCACTATGCCGGGCCTTTAATTTTGAAAAGCTCCTCGGCGCTCCTGTCAAAATATACTACAAAAATGAAGGCGTCAGCCCTGCCGGTTCCCATAAGCCCAATACCGCCATTCCCCAAGCCTATTATAACAAGATTTTTGGTATTAAGCGGCTTGCCACCGAAACCGGGGCTGGGCAATGGGGAAGCGCACTGGCCATGGCATGCAAAATATTCGATCTTGAATGCAGGGTGTTCATGGTGAGGGTCAGCTACGAGCAGAAGCCTTACCGTCGCATGATGATGAATGCCTGGGGCGCCGAATGCATCCCCAGTCCGAGTAGCATGACGAACGCGGGAAAGCAGGTGCTGGCGGAGCACCCCGATTCGCCGGGCAGCCTGGGCATTGCCATCAGTGAAGCCATCGAAGATGCCGTCACCCATAAAGGCTCGCGCTATTCCCTGGGGAGCGTGTTGAATCACGTCCTTTTACACCAGACCATCATAGGCCTGGAGGCGCAGAAGCAGATCGAAAAGATAGGCGTATATCCCGATGTCGTGATAGGCTGTGCAGGTGGAGGAAGCAATTTTGCAGGTATAGCGCTTCCGTTCGTAAGAGATAAGATTCATGGCAAGAAAGTCCAGATCATCGCCGCGGAACCGACATCCTGCCCGACCATGACAAAAGGACCATTTGCCTATGACTTCGGTGACCTTGCCAAAATGACGCCGCTCCTTCCCATGCATACCTTAGGGCACGATTTTGTGCCAGCGCCCATTCATGCGGGAGGATTGCGCTATCACGGCATGGCCCCCATAGTCAGCCACCTCGTCAATGAAAAACTGGTCGAGGCGAGGGCATATAATCAGATGGAGACCTTTGACGCGGGCGTGAAGTGGGCCCGGACCGAGTGTTTTATACCAGCGCCGGAAACGAATCACGCCATCGCCGCTGTGGTGGATGTGGCCATGAAGGCGAAAGAAGAAGGCAAGGAGAAGGTCATCCTCTTCGATTGGAGCGGGCACGGTCTGGTTGATCTTGCCGCTTATGACGCCTATTTATCGGGGAAGCTTGAGGCCTATGAGTTGCCGGATGAAGAGATCCGGAGGGCATTGAAGGCCATTGAGGGACTACCGAAACCCTAAATAAATCAGCCTTTCTTAAACCCTTAAGCCGTCAGGGGAAAAACAAGATTCCCCTTGACGGCTTATTTGTTTTTAGACATGGTATGAGACATGCTTGAAATGGCATTATTAATGCAATGAGCTGATATCGTGGATAAGTATGACCAATTAGAGCTCCGGTGTTCACGGCTTGGGGGTGAAGTCAAATTCTCATACTGCCGGAAGGAAGGCGGGGACCTGCCGTGCCTTCGCATCATCAGTTGCTGGTATCCCTTTTTTCCCGTTGAACAGTATCTGAGAGAAACCATGACCGAAGAGTCATGGAATGCCTTTGTCGGTCAGATGCCTAAAGACAAGATCATAACACTTATCGAACTCGTCGAGGCGGCGAAAAAACGTGTAAAAATAAAAGATGAGTGATTATTATGGATCTCTTTGATCAGAAAGATACCGACATCGATCTCAGTCCCCTGGCGGATAAGATGCGTCCCCGGGCTCTTGACGAATTCGTAGGGCAGTCACACCTCTTGGGCTCAGGCAGCCTGCTTCGGCGCGCCATTGAAGAAGACAGGCTTTTCTCGATGATCTTCTGGGGACCGCCCGGCTCCGGAAAGACCACCCTGGCCAGCGTCGTTGCCCATGAAACAAAATGCCATTTTGTGAGTTTCTCTGCCGTTCTTTCGGGCGTTAAAGAGATCAGGGCTGTTGTAGATGAGGCGCAATCTCAATGGCGTTACCACCGCAAGAAGACGATCCTCTTTGTAGATGAAATCCACAGATTCAACAAGGCACAGCAGGACGCTTTCTTGCCCCATGTCGAAAAAGGCCTTATTACACTCATTGGTGCGACTACGGAGAATCCCTCTTTTGAAGTGATTTCGCCGCTCCTGTCCAGGACGCGGGTCATGCTGCTGAAGCCTTATTCCAAGGAAGAACTGGCGGTTATTATCAACCGGGCCATGCATGACAAAGAAAAAGGCCTTGGAAACCTTACTCTTGAGATAGAGCCGGACGCCATTGAACATATCATCTGGTCTGCCGACGGAGACGCGCGCATGGCCTTAAACAGCCTGGAGGCAGCAGCGTCTCTCCTGCGGAATGAGGAGATAGGTGCAAGAAAAATTACCCGCTCTGTTGTGGAGAAAGCCCTCCAGAAGAAGGCGTTGCAGTATGACAAGGGAGGTGAGGAACACTACAATCTCATCTCGGCGTTTCACAAGAGCCTTCGCGGCAGCGACCCTGATGCCGCCCTTTACTGGCTGGGCCGCATGCTTGCAGCCGGAGAAGACCCTCTTTACATAGCCAGGCGTATGGTGAGGTTCGCTTCCGAGGATGTTGGCAACGCCGACCCGGCGGCCCTGGGAATCACGGTTTCGGCCATGCAGGCATTTCATTTTATCGGTCTCCCCGAAGGGGAACTCGCCCTGGCCCAAGCCGCCGTTTACCTTGCGACTGCTTCCAAGAGCAATTCACTTTATGTCGCTTACGGCATGGTTAAAGAAAGGATAAGTGAAACCGGCACCCTCCCGGTGCCTCTCCATATAAGGAATGCCCCGACACGTTTAATGAAAGATATTGGTTATGGCAAGGGCTATCAGTATGCCCATGACTTTGAGGATGCCTATGTTCCCCAGGACTATCTGCCAGACAAGCTTAAGGGAGAGGTTTATTACAGCCCTACAACAAGGGGACATGAGAAGGTCATCAAAGATGGAATCGAGAAGTGGCGAAAGCTGCGAGAATCGACCAATGAACGAGGTAAAAAAAAAGGGGAGACTTGATGTCTCCCCAAGGTCAGGAGGAGTGAAGGTGTTTACCTTCTTAGTTTGGATTTTACTATCGGCCAATCATGCCCGTTTATTAACCGATAATTAACTTTTGTAATGCTTTCAGAATGCATATGTTATGCCACAATTCGGTCAATGTATGTAAGTTATTTATATTACAGCGCTAATGGAAGTATGTCTGAGGCAAATGGCATGTCCGCATGAGGAAAGAGAAGGGCAATAAATGTCGATGCAGGATGACGGCAAATGTTTATAATATTAGTAAAAACAAATAGTTAAGGGATGAACGTCAATTGTTTTTGGAATCGACATAATTGTCGGATTTTTTACTCGATCCTGCAATTCTCTTCAGGGGAAAGAATTCGTTGACTTTTCATGCTGATTAAATATGATGGCATGCATTGTAGCGGATAGTAGAAATGCCGCATCCCTTCAGTGAATTCGGTAGCGAGCGCAAACACCTTCGCTTGCTGCGGAGAGCTTCAATACGAATCGGGGGGATTTCGAGATAAAGAAGAATATATACAGGGATTTACACAGGCATTAGTAGATGAAGACGCAGAATAAAATCATATGGCAGCACCGCGCTCCCGACTATGGCAGACGTTTTTTACAGCCCATCGCCGTTACGATTGTCTCCATCGTTTTCATCGGTCTTATTCTGATCATGGGGATTATGGACATCCGGCGAAGCGACAGGAGCCTCATGGGTTTCATGGAGAGCCAGGGCCTGGCCATAATTGGGGTTGTTGAGAGGCTTGCCCAGGAAAACCTCAATGCCCAGATTCAGGCGTATCAGAAGGATAGCGGCGGTACCTTTCCTCCTCCTGGTGATGAGGCCTTATTGCCGCAGAAGTCACTAAGAGCTGCTCTTGTTGATATGGGACGCGAAATTGACAATCAATGGAAGGCAGATCACCTCAGCGATGAATATTTAAGAAAATTTGCTGAAGAGAAGGGTCTATGGTTTGTGGCCGTTTTGGATAGAAGAGGAAAGGTCGTCTACCAGAGCAGGGCTCTGCACGCGGACCTCATCGGTGGAGATGATTCCAGGATATTAGGGAGGAATGCCATTACTATTGATCTTTTCTCACGACTCGGCAAGGACAAGAAGATCGGGTTTGTTGCATTGCGGCGCACGGATGGCAGCGGGACGGTCATTATCGCTCTGGATCCTGACGGGCAGAGATATTGGGGCATTAAGGTATCCATAGAAAAGGCCCTGGAAAGATTGGGGCAGGGACAGGGTTTGGTCTATATTAAGATCATGGATCAGCGCGACATGATCCTGGGCAGTTTGGGGCAGGCGCCTGATAAAGAGGAACAAGGTAAGATGCGTATCGATGAAATCCTTGCAGGCACAAGAAAATTTGAAAGCCGGAAGATTGTTTCCCATGACAAGAAACTCCTGGAAATGGCTGCCCCCATATACTTATTAGGCAAGGTGGCTGGGGTCGCGAGGCTTGGACTTGATCGCGAGGGTACGGATGAAATCCTTGCTGAGAACAAGCGTAATATGATCTTCTTTATGTCCTCTGTGATCTTGATTTCGCTCTTGGCCATGTGGATACTCTATCACAATCAGAACAGGCATCTGGCAGGGATTGTTGAGATGGAAAGGCAGCTTGAGAAAGCCGAGAGGTTATCTGCCCTTGGGCAACTTGCCGCAGGTGTTGCTCACGAGATTCGTAATCCTCTTAATGCCATAAGTATGGCCAGTCAGAGACTGAAGCGGGAGTTTATGCCGGCCGATGAGCACAAGATCAAGGAGTTCCAAACACTGGCCGGTGTTATTCGTGATGAAATCAGACGTTTGGATGGAATTATTGAAGAGTTTCTGACATTTTCAAAGAGCCGACGTTTGGAACTGCACGAATATCCTGTGGCTGAGGTTCTTCAAAAGATTGTCAATCTCATCCGGGAGGAAGCAACCTTAAAAGGAATTACCCTGGAAACCCGGTACAAGGATAACCCTGCAATCATTCCCATGGACGTGGATAAACTCCAGCAGGCCATTCTTAATCTTGTGAAGAATGCCATGGAATCCATTTCTGGTGAGGGCACCGTCCGTATTCTTGTTGATTCGAGTGGGAAAAACCGGGTCGTCATAAAAATTTCCGACAATGGATGCGGCATGACCTCTGAAGAGGTGGAGCGAATTTTTAATCCTGAATATACAACGAAGGAAAAGGGTTTGGGTCTCGGACTTCCCCTGGCACATGAGATTATTCGTGGCCACGGGGGAGAAATTCGTGTTTTGAGCCAGCCGGGTTCGGGGACGACTTTCGATATCATACTGCCTGCGGGAAAAGCGGCAGAGAAGAATGGAATAGTCTAAAGGAATTCAGGCATGAAGAAGTTAAACATACTCGTAGTCGAGGATGGCCAGTCTCAGCGAGAGATGCTCCGCGATTTTCTCGTGACAGAAGGGCATACAGTAGCGGAGGCTGAAAACGGAGATACCGCCATCCAGTCTGTTTTAAAGGGTCATTTTGACATGATCCTCCTGGATTACAAGATGCCAGGCATGGATGGCATGCAGGTGCTCAAAGAGGTGAAGAGAATCAATCCGGAAATCGACGTGATTATCATTACTGCATACGGAACGATAGAAACGGCAGTGGAGGCCATGAAGGCAGGTGCCATAGATTATGTTACAAAACCTGTTGAATTTGATGAGCTCTTAATCCATGTGGATAAAGTATCGGAGCGGCGCACCCTGATCCGGGAAAATGAGATTCTCCGTCAGGAACTTAAGGAGAAGGGCGTCACCATGGACAAGATCATTTATCAGAGCCATATAATGGATGTCCTGATCAATATGGCAAACAGGATCGCAGTGAGCCGCGCCACTGTTCTTATCAATGGAGAAAGCGGCACGGGCAAGGAATTGCTGGCCAGATTAATCCACAATCTCAGCCCCCGTTCAGCAAAATTGATCAGTGTGGTAAACTGCAGCGCACTTCCGGAAAGCCTCCTGGAAAGTGAGCTGTTCGGTCATGAAAAGGGGGCCTTCACCGGCGCGACAGTAAGAAGGATTGGCAGATTTGAGGAAGCCGACGGGGGGACTCTGTTTTTAGATGAGATTGGCGATCTTTCCCCTTCTGTCCAGGTTAAACTCCTTCGCTTCCTTCAGGAACGCGAATTCCAGCGTGTAGGCGGCAATCAGACCATCCACTCTGATGTGAGGATTATCAGTGCAACCAATCGCGATCTGGAATCCAAGGTCAAAGAGGGGACATTCAGGGAAGATCTTTTCTACAGGTTGAACGTGGTTGTTGTGGACATGCCCCCTCTCAGAGAGAGGAAGGAAGACGTGCCCCTGCTCATCGATCACTTCCTGAAACGCTTCGCTGCGGAGAATGGCAAGAACGTGACAGGCATAACCAGCGAGGCCAGGGACCTACTTTTGAAATATGATTATCCGGGCAATGTCAGGGAACTGGAAAACATAATCGAACGGGCTGTCGTGATATCTCGAAATTCGGTCATCTCCGTAGATGATCTTCCATTCGACGAAGAGAGGATCTACCCGGAATACACAGGGAAAAAAGGAGAGGGCTTGCTACGGGGATCGATTGAAGAAATGGAACGCAAATTGATTCTCGAGGCCATGGAGAAGTCAGGTGATCATCAGACGAAGGCCGCTGAAATCCTCGGCATCAGCGAACGCATGCTGCGATACAAACTTAAAAAATACGGCCTAAAAGAATGATGATTTTGCAAAAAGTCATCCGCCCGGTCATTGCGGGGTGCGAAATACCGTGGCAATCTTTCTAATATTGTAAGATAGAGATTGTTTCGCGGCATTTATCCTCAACATACGCGAAAGATTCGCAATCGCCTTTTCTTGAATTCTCAGAAATTCTTCAAAGAGTATATTTCACCAGAGATTGTCTTAATCCGCGTTTGATATGGGCATACGTCCTGCGATCTTTTTTGGCCAGCGACGTTGCCAGCTCCATTGACTTATCGAAAAGTGTTTCCCCTGGGTAGACAGCCGAGACAATCTTCATGGTCAGCGCCTCCTTACCACCTATGCGCTTCCCCGTGAGCACGAGTTCATTTAGTGCGTAGTGGTCAGGCAGCAATCGAAGGATATCATACATGACCGGGCTGAAGAGAATCTTGATGTCTACTTCGGGAAAACAAAAGAAGCCCCTGTCTTCCCTCATCAGGCGGAAATCCAGCGTCGTTGCGAGAATGGCACCGCCTGCATAGACATGTCCGGTTAGACACCCCACCGTAGGCATGGGGAGCAGGGAGAATCTCAGAAATAATTCGTCAAGAAGCTCTACGAATTTCGGAAAATAATCGTGCGGCTGTTTGAGGAGCCATTCCAGATTGATACCATTACACCAGAATTTCTGATCGCTACTCGTCAAAATCAAGGCAGAGTTTTCTGCGGAGGCTTCGAGTTTATCCAGTATGTCATGATACTCGCCAACCACATCTTCAGTGAGGGTATTAGCCCCGGCACCGTTGGTCAGCGTCAGGACATAAACGGCTCCTTCTTTGGTTAGTTCCATAGTAGGCATACATCAGCTCCTTCGTGCGTTTTCATAACTGCCATTTCCCGTATCCATTATTTAAATATTTAAACCTGCCGCTCCCTTAATCATTCAGCTTCTATTTTTTTTCGTCTTCCTGTTTCTGTTTCGGCTGCTCACGCTTTTTCTGTTTTCTTCTTTTCTCCTCCATTTCTCTTTTTTTCCTCAATTGCTCCTTTTGCTTCAATTTATCTTCAGGTCTCTGCTTTTGAACCAGCTGTCTGTCCTTCCTCAATTGATCGTCACGTTCCTTCAATCGTCTGTCTGCTGGTTTATCAATCAGTCGCTGCTTCTCTCTGCCCTGTCTTCCCTTAAGGCGATCAGCAACGTCCTTCTTTTCTCTATCTTTTAGCTGCACTCTCTCGCCATAGCTTCTGAGAATAATCTCCTTATCGGGTATTTTAGCGGGCCTGGTCTCCTGCAGTTTCTTATAAACAATATTCCTGTTATAAAGGATCGTTCTATTTTGGGGGTTCAGGGCAACGGCCTTATCCAGGTCCTTCATCGCACTGTCATACCTTCCAAGCTGAACATACACAGCCCCGCGATTGCTGTAAGACTTGGCATTATTGGGTCTTAGAACAACAACCATGTCATATGCCCTCAGAGCTTCCGGATAATTGCCTGAGAACGTTAAGTACTGCCCCCTTTCAAACCAATCCGTGGCCACAAGCTTGTTAACTGCTTCTTTATACTCTTCCCGCTTCTCTTTACTCGCTTCGGCCGCCGCCAGTTCCTGCCGCAAAGCATCGATCCGTCTGAGTGCCTGTGACGCCTCGTCCCTCGCCTCTGAAAGATCTTTAACCAGCTGCTGATTGTTCCGCAGTTTTTCTATCGAGGAGGCAACGTCGTCGGGATCAGCAGTTATCTTTGCCTTAAGCCAATATTCTCTTCCATCCCAGTTCTCTTCCAGAATAGTTGTCTGGACAATGCCTGCCGTCAGAGTTGTTATTTCATCTTTGGCAATCTGGTAATTTCTGACGACCGTAACGCTTTCCACATACGTGCCCAGTTCTTCCAGGAGGAGTCTCTTCACCTGCTCAAGGGCAATGGCACGGCATGATATCTTGCTGTCTATTTCGCCGGCTTCGTACGTGTATTCCCTGATAAATGTCTTTGTTTCCGCATGCAGGGGGACGACGACAAGCAGGAGGGAAAGGCAGGTTAAATA
>CAITLA010000096.1 GCA_903893135.1 uncultured Syntrophaceae bacterium
GCCTGTCCCATGGCGGAGATGTACGCGAATTTTTCCATCGAGATGTCGCCGCGGGGCATCATAAAAAAGACGCTCGCGGGCGACCTTGTAGTTGAGGACAAGAACATCTGGTATTGCACGGAATGCAACGCGGGTACGGATACATGCCCCCAGAAAGTTAGCTGCAGGGATTTGATCAGAAAACTCAGGGAGGCAGCCGTAGATGAGAACCTCCTCCCAAATGCGAAGACCTGCAAATGCTGCGGTAGGGCCTTTGTGGCGATTCCCGTGGAAGACTTCGTCTTCGCCAGGTTAAAGGATGAGCCCCCGAATGTGTTCGGGGTGCTCGATATATGTCCGCCATGCCGGCGGGAGATTTATCTTCTGAGAAATGCGTAAATGACTGAAAAAAAAACCACAGAGAAGCCAATGGCTGAGCAGGATTTTTCTCTCAACCTTGATGACCTCCGACCCCGTCATGCGGAGAAGAGGCATCTTTCCGACTACTTCATGCCGCGGCGCCATTCGTTCATAATTTTTCATCCTGACAGGTGCACGGGCTGCGGCGCCTGCGAGATGATCTGCTCCACGAGGAATGTGGAAAGAGTCGCCCCTGCCTCCGCCAGCGTGAAGGTCGTCAGAGATGAAAAGGAGGGCAAGAACTTCTCCATACTTTGCCAGCATTGCCGCAAACCCCTCTGCCTTCCTGCATGCCCCACAAGGGCCATCGAAAAGGGCGATGACGGCATCGTGCGCATAGATAAACTCTTCTGCACCCAGTGCGGCCTCTGTACCATGGCCTGCCCGGCGGCAGCCCCCATCAAGGACCCCGGCAGTCAGGAAATACATAAATGCGACCTCTGCGAAGGCGATCCTCTCTGCGTCAAACACTGTCCTGAGAATGCCCTGACCTTCACACGGGGGAAGGGTTTTCGCTGGATAAAGGCGCTGCGCTGGACTTCTCAGCTTATATCTTTTCTGCTCTTAGTCATGGTTTTCATCGGCACGTTCTGTTACTTCAAGACGGGAAGCATCAGCTTCGCCTGTCCCACGGGGACCCTCCAGAATATCGCATCGTCGGGAACCGTCGTGCTGGTAAGTGTTTCATCGGCATTGGCTCTCCTCATTCTCACCGTTCTCGCGGGGAGACTTTTCTGCGGATGGGTCTGCCCCTTCGGTTTTGTGCTGGATCTCGTCGATAAGATAACTCCCAGGAAAATCGGCTGGCCATCGTTTCTCAAGAGCCGGATGACAAAGTACGGTGTATTGGCCGGCGCCGTCGGGGGAAGCTATGCCCTGGGTTTCCAGGTCTTCTGCGTCGTCTGTCCCATCGGGACGCTCTGCCGTTCCTACGGATTACAGTCCTTCTTTAAGAGCGCCGAGCTCGCCATCGTCCCCGCCCTGGCAAGCCTTGAGATCGCCCAGAGAAGATCGTGGTGCAGATATTTCTGCCCTGTTGGGGCTGTATTAGGGCTCACGGCATTATTGCGTCTGATAAAAATAGTCATCGGTGCAAAGAGGTGCAAGAAATTCTCTTGTATTCAGTGTGCCGAGGTCTGTCCCGTGGGGATTATTGACGCGGACAAATTGAGGGAAGGGTTATCACCGAAAATTCCCATGACGGAATGTATCATGTGCATGAGGTGCATTGATAGATGCCCCTATGATGCGGCGAAGATTCGATTTCGCTGGCAGAAGGCGGTACCGGGAGAAGGCAGGACATGACTCCCTTCCAACCATTTTACAATATGAAGATCGGCGTTGTCGATCTTTCCGCCTCAAAGGCTGAGGTCATCCCTCTGGATCAGGAGCAGGTGAGCAGGTATCTTGGCGGGGCGGCCATGAATAGCGCTATCCTCGAAGGATATCAGGGTGACGCTCTGGTCTTCGGTACCGGCCCATTGACGGGAAGTTTCGCTCCCGCCTCGTCTCTCATGATCGCATCGTTTGCGTCTCCCATTTTCAAGCGTCTCTGCCACGTCCCGTTAATGCTCCGCACCGGACCGGACATGAAATTTTCCGGCGTTGATTATCTCGTGGTAAAAGGAACTGCGCCGGAACAATGCATTCCCCATGTAAATCATGGAAGGATCCGGATACTCCCTGCCGGGAATATTCTGAATGTGCCTGTTTTCGAAGCGATCAGAGAATTGAAGAAAACAGCCCCTGCCTTTCAGTCTGTCATTATAACAGGACCGGCGGCTGACCGCGGTAGTTCCTATGCATCTCTCTCGCTCGGACCCAATGGCAGTCTTGACAAAGCCGGTCTGGCAACGCTCATGGCCGCGAAAAACCTCAAGGGGATAATGCTGGGCGGCACGGACGGCCTCCCCTTCAACAGGGATAATCCGCATCAGGGGAAGGAACTCGAAAAAATAATCTCCACGGATAAGAATTTCAAACACAGGGGATTCTTCTCCGTCCTGAAAAATCTGGAAGGCGGGAAAGACGCGGGAAAATTTCTCAAGGCAGAGAGGAAAAAGGACATGGCCTGCTATCACTGCCCTTCGCCCTGCATGACCCATGTAAGATACTCATGGCAGGATCCAAGAAATAAGGAAATGCAAAATTCCGAGGAGGGCTTGCTGCTTCTCGATCATACAGGGTGTGCAGCTCTCGCCAAAAAGGTGAAAAAGAATATTCTGCCGATTCTTCAGAGCTGCCTGCACTATGGCCTTGATCCTGTTGCCGTTGCAGAGGGGCTCCCTGAAGGCGGGACAATGCTGGAATACCTCAATGCCATAGATAAAATAGTGTCTGACAACCCTCATCGTACGACAGACGTTTCCGAAACGTATCGCCTGTTCGGGGGAGGAATCCCTCCTATCCTGACTGGTGATTCATGGGAAAAGAGGGTTAGCCTCGCCATGATCCTTGGCGTTTGTCCCGTATTCCTCCTTCGGTTCCCGCAAATCACTGACGCCGCTCTCCTCTCCTTCATCTCTACGAGGGAAGAAGACTTGAAGCCTCTGCAAGAGCGCCTTTCCTCCGCAATCGCTTATCTCTGACATTTCTTGTCATTGCGGTGAGCCGAAGCCCTGAGCGCAGCGTGGGGGACCGATAGGTCGCGTGCCAATCTGACGAAGTCGCTATGACACATCTTATAATGCAAGAAATCCTTTTTGTGGAACGTAGCTGACTGTATCGGGCCTGCTGGTTATAATTCATGGTGTTTGCTTTTTAGACTAAAATGTTGTCTGGGAGAGGCAAACATGAAAATCAAGACAACAGGAAGCAAGATAGCACGAAATTTGACAATTGCCGTCAGGTCAAGTTTCGTTTAGGATCATTAAGAAGAATCAGAATAAATTATTGTCTGTTATTCTCAGTTGTCACAAGGCGGACTTGAGTTGACAGTCAGGTAGAAAAGGTGGTCAGATATCTCTTGAATGTCGACACCCGAATCTATTCCCGCCGTTTTTTCCTCAATTCAGGAAGCATAATTTTCTCAAGGTAGAGCCGTTGGCTTTCAAATGTGTCCGGGTCTTCCGTGGGGGTAAATTTGATCATCGCTCCAAAAGAGATGTTGACCCTGGCGAAGGGTTTGGGAATGAAAAAGTTATCCCAACTATTGAAATACCAGGCCCTGTCAGCAGAGGTATAAACGGGTATGATGACAGCATCTGCGGCGTGGGCCAATTGAATCACCCCGGCCTTCACCTGTCCTGCCGGTCCCTGTGGGCCGTCAACGACATGGGCGGCAAGCCTATATTGTCTTAAACGATCGACCATCTTTCTTAAGGCTTCCTTGCCGCCCTTCGAAGAAGATCCGCGCACTGCATGCCAGCCGCTTCTTTCGGCTACGCCGGCTATGAGTTCGCCATCAGTGCTCTTGCTGATCATGAGAGATGGTTTGAAGTCTCTATAATTCTGGAAATGGCGGATCGCTGAAAAAAAATGCTGGTGCCAGGCGCATAAGAGAACCCTTCCACCATTATATAGAAAGTCAATCCATTCTTTTTCATTCTCGACTTTGATTCTGAAGGTCGAGCTATAGAGACGAATAAACCGGTACAGGAATGAATGAAACAGGTTCGTTCTTATGATATTTTTAAATTTAAATCCCACGTGATCTCTCCTTCGGCTTACAGCCGAATGGATTGTTCTTTGCGATTGTTTGCCACGGATCACCTCTGTCTAAAATATATTTTCAAAGGCTGGCTCCTATCAGGCAATGTTTTAGAAAAACAATCTGAGAGTTGAGATGCCATGAGGCATGCTCTAAGGTATCAATGCTCAGAGTTTTCCCTGGAGCGCCTGCCTGGCATCCCCAAGGGCACTGCTAATCGCCGAAATCGGCACCTCCACACAACAAAAGAGACTAAGGCCGAGCTCTCCCCTCCATGAATCGCCCCCTATTTCGACACAACATATTGCTATGAAACATCCTTAGCAAACGAGGACCGCCTTCGTACTCTTCCCCATAGAAAACCAAGTTCTTATCAAATTTATTTTTGCAGTTCTGCGGTCTTATCGATGACGGTGGCTTTCTCATCGTCCATGGATATCGATTTTTCCACAGAGTCTGGCCTTAATTTTTTCATATCAATCATCTTCAGGGTTCCATCGTTGTAGGATCTGTAATAAAGAATTTTATTGTTCAAATCTTTAAGCACGACCCATTGCGTAGAATCGGAAAATAATGTGCCGGACATCAGGGGGGGCTCGATCAATCCATGGGGGATGTCAACCGTATAGGCAATGTGATTTGCCAGAATCAATGCTTCCGTCACGTTTTTGGGCTGTGGCGCTCTATTGGCAAACAGAGCTGCCCGTACAAAGCGCGAAGGCGGAGTCCAGTCGCCGGGAAGTCCATGCCATCCGTTGCCGGACCCAATAGATTCGATTTGAACTTTCCCCAGTTTTTTCGATTCAATGTCGTGGTTATCCAGGTTTATATAATTCCTCAGATTTGTGCGCTGCCAGTCAAATTCCGGCTGGTTGGTCATGACGCCTATGGGGTTATCGTATATTTTCTGTTCTCCTTTAATAAACTCTATAACGATGCTTTTTCCGTTTGCGTCATGAACTGCAACATGTATACCCGGATACTGCGCCAATGCAGGTACAAATACGCTAACGACATTTATAGATTTAATACGCTCCTTCACCGCTTCAACGGTTTCAAAGTTGCCGAGGAGCCACTTTGCCAGGTCTGTTAAGGCAAGTGATTTCCCCGGTTTGAATTCCTGATACTCACTGTCGGCAAAAATTAACCCGCCGACGGAAAGACCCTTTTCATTGAGTCCATCGACGACGAGTCCATCAACGCTGTTATCTTTTCCAAAGACATTAATGCCCACATAATCATACTTGGATGTCCAGGAAATGCCTTTCCGGCCTTCCGGAATGACGCTTTGGATTTTATCTCCTTTTGGGAAAAACCGAATATGTGATTTTGTAGGGATCGCAAATTCCATGGACCTGGCCACAACGGCGGAACCGTCTTTCGCTTTGACAAGAAAGTCAGTGCAGGCAAAAGAGGCGCTTTGCACCAGCAGGGAAAGAATAATAGAAAGCAGCATGGCTTTTTTCATTTTATTGCTCCTTTATAGAAAATATTTTTGAAATCATGGTTGTCACTTCTTGTATTTTTCGAAGAGGGTGCGGCTGTTGATTTCCTGCATCTGCAGATTTCTTAAGTATCTCCCTACTTCACCAGTGCCCTCTTGATTTTGTCGATATCCACATTCTTAGCATAGTGGATTATATTTAACCACATTGAATGAAATCCATATCCGCCGTAAACCATTTCTTCAATGGCCTCATCTTTTGACCACCCCTGTTCCACAATACGATACATCGCACTCATAACCCCGGTTCTATCTGCACCGTGCTGGCAGTGGATGAGAAAGGGGCCATTTTCTTTCTCCCTTATGATTATTAAAACTCGAATGACGTCTTCATCTTCGATGTGCCAGGTTTTTACGCTTGACTGTTCGTCTAATAACCCTGTGCCTCTTATTTCATCTGTGTCAGAATGGAAGGTACGAAGGTTTATTATAGTTTTTATGCCCAATTGTTTTAAGTTTTTCATACCCTGCTTTGTTGGCTGCGCGCTTCTGTAGAGGTTGTCATTTATTTTATGTAAATTTGGGACGCCGGGCAATTGTATCGGAACTGCCCACCCGAAAGGACGATTTGGTGCATCAGCTAATGCAGGCGAAGCGACGATAATAATTATAAGCAGAAATGGGAATATCTTTTTTGCCATAGTTTTCATCTAAGGCGCCTGCGGTAAGAGATCAGCCTTGAGACCATTGCACACGCCTCTCCTTACGGGGAGGCTCTTTGGGCGTCTCATCCCCATTTATTTCTCTTCCTCAGCGCTACACGATAGCCTTCATAATGTGGCCGAAACCGCGGACCTTCAGATTATCATTACGACTTATAAAGTAGCATGCGTTTATTTCATCCGGCCCCAGGTCTATAGCCTTCTCAAAACCGAATGCTTTCAGGTCGGCTGCCAGCGTCGAAGGGTCAAAGAATGTTCGCCAGGGTTCGCCTGCCATGGCGACTCGCTTCGAGAGATCGTCGAATGCTGACCGCTGCTGGGGGTTCAGCAGTGAAGGTGAAATAACGTAATCGAATACGACGCCGCTCCCTGTCTTCAGGGTGGCAATAAATTTAAGAGTCGAGGCGATGGCCTCTCCAGTTAAATAAGGAGTCACTCCCAACCACGAGAAAAAGGCTGGCTCACCGGGATCAAAAGTCGCTTGCCGCAGTCCATCCGCCATCGTCTGTGTCTCAAAATCCACCGGGACAAACGTGAGAGAAGGAGGGATAGCGATACCGGCTACCTCAAGTTGCGCGCGCTTCCAACTCTGCGTAGCCGGGTGATCAACTTCGAAAACGCGCAGTCGGGCTTGTGTGTAAGGGTTTCTATAAGCAAACGTATCAAGGCCTGCACCCAGAATTACGTATTGGCGCAGCCCCTTTTGGACGGCTTCGCCAAGCGCATCTTCGGCATAGCGGGAACGTGCTGCAATGAATGCTCTAAGTAAGTCCGAGGCTGGAACGGCCTGCAACACCGATGAGCTTTCTGCACCGATGATACGCAGCGCCAGGGGATCATCGAAGACCCGAGGTTCATCAAGTATCTGGTGTGCAGAGCGATGCATTGCGGCTCTTTGCGCAGTAATGCTAGGACCGGTTACTGCCATAGTAACTCCTTGCGCTTCTATCGCCTGACCTTTAGTTCCTCTTTGCTCGAATAGCCGAACATTTCAACCGCCGTGGCACGAAGAAAGGAAGTGCCATTGGCGCGGATAAATGTCCCCGTAGAGAATTGTCATTCTCATAGCTCTTTCAACCGCTCACCAATCGTTTTCCGAGTTCCTCAGCTTCCTTCATTAACGATTTATTATTTGCGATCTCTCCGGCATCCATAGCGCTTCCGTAAACCATCCCGACGATACATGCCTCAACATATCCATATGCATCCTGAAAAGTTCGGAGAGCATTTACACAGCCGGATCTGAAAGGATCTGAATCACCATAGCTCATGGCTATTGCGATCCGCTTGTCCGCAAATGCTTCCTTGGCATAAGGCAGCAAAGCAAAAGAACGATCCATCCATAGTTTCGTCTGCGCCGACATAGTAAACCAGTAAACAGGGCTCGCAATTACCCACGCATCCGATTGGCGCAACTTCTTGTAGACAGTCTGCATGTCATCATTGATAGAGCATCCTTTGCTGTTTGGTTTCTGGCATGCGTAGCATGATTTGCACGGCGCGATTTTCATCCCGTGGATATAGAGGGTCTCCACACTTGCGCCAACGGACTTTGCTCCTTTGGCAATCCTTTCCGCCAATATAGCGCTATTGCCTTTCTTCCTGGGGCTGCCTAATAAAACGAGTACTTTCTTCACAGCGTTCTTTTTGGTCATCTTACACCTCCATTCTAACGAACCACAGTTCATTTCCCCCCATCTCAGGCATGATCATGTCCAATATCACCAGATCGATTTTGCTCACGCTCCAATCCTGCATAGATAATTATTGCCAGAGCAGGGAGCACGAAAGATATTATAGCACAAAAAACTGCACCGCATCGCTATTTCCACTTTTTAAATGAGGCAGGCGGTGTGCTGTTAAGGGGTGTTTAGTCCTGGGGCAGCTGGGGCGTCTGCGGCCGGTGCAGTCTGCGGTGACGCTTTGGTGGTCCCGATGTTTCCCAGTTTCACCATGGCTTCCAGACGTTCCCTGGTATTGGGGTGCGAATCGAGCAGACCACCACCTGTGGCTCCTGACGACTTTAAGAGGAAGCTAAAACTGTAGGCCATAGTCCCCGCCGGATCAAGGTCGTTGGCCTTTGACAGGATCTCAACAGCTTTGTTGTCCGCATCGGTTTCCTGGGAACGCGAGTAGGCAGGAAGAGCAAGCATGCCCGTCACTAACACGGCACTCGAAGCAATCAGACCTCCCACCCCGGGGATAAAAGACAAAGCAGTACGGGTCAACTGCTCTGCGGCGATCGCTGTCTTTCTCTTGTCCGCGTGACCCAAAACCTCGTGGCCTATCTCGTGTGCCGATACCCCGCGAATGAGTCTCTCATCGCCTGTGTTAATCAAGCCCGTGGTAAACCCGAACTTGCACTCCCCCAGAGACATGGCGTTCAGTTTCTGAGAGTCGATAAAGAAGACCTGGCAATTGCCCGGGGAACGGCCGGCGCTCCGGAGGAGCGGCACAATCTGTTCGGCAACTTTCTTGTGGGCGGGATTCTGCCAATCCGGTTTGATGACCTTTGTCTGGGCTGCTGTCTGAGCCGCACAGCCCACAAGGGACGAGATGCAGAGATATAATACCAACTGGCGACAGGCTGCTAATGTCATCGCTCATTTCTCCTCTTTCTCCTGGCACTTTTGTTGATATGCGAGCCTCATTGGCGCCGCGTCTTTCTCTCTACAAGCAATAAAGCAGAATGGTTATTGTACAGGCATCTTTCTATTTGAAAGCATGTGAAGCCCCCTTACGATGCAGCGTATTACTCCATGTATCCTTTTTCAGGCATCAGGCTATGGTGAGTCAGAATGGCACCTGTCGCCTGGATGACATCATGGGGAATGCGAATTTTTTCATGGAGCATGGGTTCTTCTATTGTATTTGCCGAAGGCCCGAAGGCAAAAAAATGATCGATAGCCTTATTGGCGTTGGTGAAGGGATTGCCATAAGGCAGCGGTTGCACCAGAGCAAAGACCTCACTTACAGCAGTAGTCAGCCTCTCTGATATCTCCCGTGCTTTTCCCTGATCGTTCTTTTCAAGACTTTCGATGAGGGAAGAAAGATTTTGAGAAAAGCAGTTAGCCGTACTGAGAAGAAACCCGTCGTAGCTGCCACCTGTGCCTGTGAGCCATTGCGCATAGCTGCACTCAGCGCCCCTGACGAGAAAAACGCCGCCCTTGTAGACATCGGAAGTTGCAATATTGTCCTGACCGCTTGAGTCCTTGAAGAAAACCAGGTTGGAATATTTCTGCACGAGCCTTTCAAAGGTTTCAGGCGCCACTTCATTTCCGGTCACCTGGGGAAGCTGATACAGTGCTGTAGGCATGCCCATATCAAGGATAGCGGAAAGACCGGCTTCGATTTCAGGCTGTGTAAACGACTTTCCCCGGGGTGGGCAGACAGTGAAACCGCAAACATGATTGGCTTGCAGGATTTGGCCGGCATCCTCTTTTTCCGTCGGATTTTTTTGAAGCATCTTAATCATGCTTGAGATCGTCCGCTTCATGGTTTCAACATCAGCTTTCAGGACACCGAGGAGGAGACTGATCTCGTGCGTCCGGGCCTGTTGTATCGCGAAGTCCGCGACTTCTAATGTTTCATCTTCTGTCAATTCCCAGCCATCACCGGTCGATCCGGGAATGAGAAATCCTTTTACCCACGGGACTACATGGTTGAAATGGACATGCATCCGGTCAATGTCGATTGTGCCATCGCTCCTGTAGTGTGTGAGGAGAGGGCACCACAATCTGGGGATGCCGGAAGAAAATAGTTCAGTGATTAACACCTGGCGCTTCCCTGCAACATCGTTCATGGAGTATCCTTTCAGAGTCTAAATAATCTTGACAGACATAGGCCATTTATCACAGTTCTCAATCGACAGGCAATAGGCGATTGGGGGTCGACGGAGCAGATTCTTGTGAACATCCTTGATAATGCCGTCAAGTTTACGCCAAGTGGCGGAAAGATTTCCATTTCTGCGGTTCAAGATGACAGTGGCTTTGTGGTCGTGAAAGTGACCGACACGGGCATTGGTATACAGAAGAGTGAAATTCCCAGGCTCGGAGAACGGTTCTACCGGGCGGACAAGACACGTTCGAGAGAGTTGGGAGGCACCGGTTTAGGATTGTCAATAGTAAAACATCTCATGAAAGCCCATAACGGTAGCATTGATATCGAAAGTCAGGTGGGAAAAGGTACCACGGTTTCTCTTTCTTTTCCTATCAATCGGGTGCCGAAAGCATAAAAATCAGAGAAAATTGAAGGGGGAAGGGTCTTTTTTACCAAAAAAATGCTCTTTTCCCTCATTTTTTTAAAAAATCTGCTCAGAATGTCTTGACATGAGGGAATTTGTGTTTATGTTAAGGAAAAATCGATTAACAGATATAATTGCCTTATAAAATGCCAAAAAATATAAAAAATAAGGAAAGGAGAGATGATATCATGAAGATTAGGCCATTACAGGATCGTGTGATTATCAAGAGGTTAGAGGAAGAGCAGAAAACAAAAGGCGGGATCATAATCCCCGACACGGCCAAAGAGAAGCCAGTAGAGGGCGAGGTTGTAGCCGTCGGCAAGGGAAAAACAACGGAAGACGGTAAACTGGTAAAGCCTGATGTCAAAGCCGGAGACAGGGTCCTATTCAGTAAGTATGCCGGTACGGAAGTCAAAATCGATGGCGTAGAACATGTCATCATGAGAGAAGACGATATATTGGGAATCATTGAAAAGTAACAATATGATCATAAGGAGGATAGGTTAGATGGGAGCAAAGATACTTCAATACGATGAAGAAGCAAGAAAATCGATTCTGAGGGGTGTAAATACCCTCGCAGATGCAGTTAAGATAACCCTCGGCCCGCGAGGCAGGAATGTACTTCTTGATAAATCTTTTGGTGCCCCGACTGTTACAAAAGACGGCGTTACCGTGGCCAAGGAGATTGAACTCGAGGATAAGTTCGAAAATATGGGCGCCCAGATGGTGAAGGAAGTTGCCAGCAAGACGAGTGATGTGGCCGGTGACGGCACTACTACGGCTACTATTCTTGCCCAGGCCATTTACAGAGAAGGGGCAAAGAGCGTAGCCGCGGGAAGTAACCCCATGGATATAAAAAGGGGCATTGAGAAAGCCGTCGCAGTCGTTGTAAAGGAACTGGCAAAGTTAAGCAAACCGACTAAAGACCAGAAGGAAATTGCGCAGGTTGGTACAATCTCCGCTAATAACGATGAGGCAATCGGCGCAATTATTGCCGAGGCCATGGGGAAGGTCGGTAAGGAAGGGGTCATCACTGTAGAGGAAGCTAAGGGATTGGAAACCGAACTGGAGATCGTAGAAGGTATGCAGTTTGACAGAGGTTACGTATCTCCCTATTTTGTGACCAATGCAGAAAAGATGGAGGTACACCTCGAGGATTGTTTGATTCTTATCAACGAAAAGAAGATCAGCACCATGAAGGATCTTCTTCCCATCCTGGAGCAGATCGCAAAAATGGGAAGGCCGCTGCTGATCATTGCCGAAGATATCGAAGGAGAGGCTCTGGCTACCCTCGTGGTAAACAAGATTCGCGGCACCCTGCAGGTTGCAGCAGTAAAAGCCCCTGGCTTTGGCGACAGAAGGAAAGCCATGCTTGATGATATCGCCGTTCTGACTGGTGGGAAGGTGATTTCTGAAGACCTGGGTATGAAACTGGAAAATATAAAATTAGAAGACCTCGGCAGGGCCAAGAAGCTTTCAATAGATAAAGACAATACGACGATTATCGACGGCGCGGGGTCAAGAGCATCCCTCGAAGGAAGGGTGAAACAGATCAGAGCGCAGATAGATGAAACGACATCTGATTACGACAGAGAGAAACTTCAGGAAAGGCTGGCAAAGCTGGTCGGTGGTGTTGCCGTAATAAAGGTTGGCGCGGCAACAGAGACCGAGATGAAGGAGAAGAAGGCGCGCGTTGAAGATGCACTCAATGCGACCCGCGCGGCTGTGGAAGAAGGAATAGTTCCCGGTGGAGGCGTAGCCTATATCAGGACACTTCCTGCCCTGGAAAAGCTGAAATTAGAAGGGGATCAGCAGGTGGGGGTCAACATAGTAAAGAAGGCCCTCGAAGAACCGTTGAAAATGATCGTTACGAATGCCGGTCAGGAAGGCAGCATTGCCGTCGAAAAAGTCAAAGGGAAAAAAGGCGCTTTCGGCTTCAATGCGAGAACTGATGAGTATGAAGACATGATTGAAGCCGGTGTCATTGATCCGACGAAGGTTACCCGCTTTGCCCTCCAGAATGCGGCAAGTGTGGCAGCCTTGATGCTGACTACCCAGTGCATGGTAGCAGAGAAACCGGAAGAAAAACATGCTATGCCCGGCATGCCTCCCGGCGGCGGCTATCCCGGTGGCATGGGAATGTAAGAGGTTTTTAATCTTATCTGATTTTTAAAAGCCCCCTGTTTTGCGGCAGGGGGCTTTTTTAGTTCTGCTTGAAAGAGGTTAATTTATGTGATAACCTCTGCGACTACCAATTTGCCCACTGTTTAGTTAAATGCATAAATTATCATTGATTACAAGGAGTTGAGGAGTTCCCCATGGAGTATAAGGATACATTGAATCTGCCGAAAACTGACTTTCCCATGAAGGCTAATCTTTCCCGGAAGGAACCGGAAATGCTCAAGATGTGGGAGGAGATGAACATTTATGAAAAGATCAGACAGTCCTTGAAGGGAAGAAAGACGTATATCCTTCATGACGGGCCCCCTTATGCAAATGGGAACATTCACCTGGGTACGGCGCTGAATAAGGTAATTAAGGACATAGTGATTAAATCAAAAAATATGTCCGGTTTCGATAGTATTTACGTCCCCGGCTGGGACTGTCACGGTCTTCCCATAGAGCATCAGGTCGAGAAAGAACTGGGCGCGAAGAAGAATGAGATGTCCCATGCTGATATAAGGCGGTTCTGCAGGGCGTTTGCAGACAGATATGTGGGTATCCAGAGGGAGCAGTTCAAGCGATTGGGGGTCTTTGGAGAATGGGAAAACCCCTACCTCACCATGTCTTACGACTATGAGGCAGCGACTGTGGAGGAATTTGCGAAGCTTTATTTCAACGGTGACGTCTACAGGGGGAAAAAGCCCGTATACTGGTGCGCTTCCTGCAAGACTGCCCTGGCGGAGGCCGAAGTCGAATACAGTGATCATACGACGCCGTCCATTTATGTCAAATTCGCGATGATCTCGGATATATCAAAGGTCCGTCCGAAACTGGCCGGGGAAAAAGTCAGCGTCGTAATATGGACGACGACTCCTTGGACTATACCGCCCAACCAGGCAATCGCCGTGCATGAGGAATTCGTCTATGTGGCAGTCAAAGTAAATGGTGAGACTCTGATAATTGCCAAGGAACTTCTGGATTACTGTATGGATGCCTTCGGCTACAAGAGTTACAAGATTGTGGACGAATTCCCAGGATCGGTCTTGGAGGGTCTGAAATGTAAACATCCATTGGTCGAACGCGAGAGCCTCCTGATCCTGGCTCCGTTTGTCACCCTGGACGCGGGCACGGGGTGTGTGCATATCGCGCCCGGGCATGGGCAGGAAGATTACGAAATAGGCATGAAGTATGGTCTTGACAATTACGCCCCTGTTGATGATGACGGCAGATACACCTCCGATGTCAAGGATTTCGCGGGACAGTTTGTCTTCGATGCCAACGAGTCGGTCATTAAGAAATTGGCCGAGGTCGGCGCCCTGCTTGGCCGTGTCGACATTGAGCATTCATATCCTCACTGCTGGCGGTGCAAGAATCCCATCATATTCAGATCTACGGAACAGTGGTTTATCTCCATGGAGAAAAATAACCTGAGGCAGAGAACCCTTGAAGCTATCGAAGCCGTCGAGTGGTTGCCGGCGTGGGGCCGTGACAGGATTTCCGGAATGATTAAAAGTCGTCCTGACTGGTGCATCTCCCGGCAGAGATTATGGGGGGTGCCGATTACCATGTTTTTCTGCAGCCGCTGCAAGAGCGACCTCTTGACAAAGGATATCATCGGGCACGTAGTGAAGCTGGTTAATGAATACGGTGCAGATGTCTGGTTCGAGAGGGATTCTAAAGATCTGCTGCCAGAGGGAACGGTCTGTCCCGTATGTCAAAGCGACCAATTTGCAAAGGAGACGGATATACTCGATGTGTGGTTTGATTCCGGTGTGAGTCATGCTGCGGTGCTCGAAAAGCGATCTTACCTCGGTTCCCCGGCAGACATGTACCTCGAGGGTAGCGACCAGCACAGAGGGTGGTTCCATTCCTCGCTGCTGGAGTCTGTGGGAACGAGAGAGCGCGCCCCATACAGGACTGTCCTGACACACGGTTTCGTCGTCGACGGCGAGGGAAAGAAGATGTCCAAATCCATGGGCAACGTCATTGACCCGGAGGAGATCATCGATAAGCATGGTGTTGAGATATTGAGACTATGGGTGGCTGCGGAAGATTATACACAGGATATAAGGATTTCCGACGAAATCCTTGAACGCCTTGTAGAGGCCTACAGGCGCATTCGCAACACCAGTAGATTCATTATGGGCAATCTATATGATTTTGACTCCAGCAAAATGGTATCCTATCAGGATATGGAAGAAATCGACCGGTGGGCTCTTCACAGGCTCCAGGAAGTTATACAGCGTGTAAGGACAGCTTATAATGAGTATCATTTTCATCATGCGTTCTTCACTCTTCATAATTTCTGTACCGTTGACCTGAGCGCCCTTTATCTTGATGTCCTGAAAGACAGGCTCTATACATCCAGGGCGGAATCACGGCAGCGACGATCTGCGCAAAGCGCCATGCTCGTAATTCTTGATGCCATGACACGCCTGCTTGCCCCCATACTTTCCTTCACTGCGGAGGAGATATGGTTATCTTTGCCTCCGCATCAGGGCAGGGAAATCAGCGTTCATCTCACTCAATTCCCTGAAGTGAATCCGGAGTATATGGATGCGGGCCTGGCCCAGAGCTGGAATAAGATGATCGCCCTCAAAGGAGAGATATCGAAGGCAATTGAAACAGCAAGGAAGAATAAAGTAGTCGGGCACTCCCTCGATGCCGGTGTGGATATCTCTGCATCAGGTGAACTCCGCGCGTTTTTGGAGGCACATCTTGAGGATTTGAAAGCCCTGCTCATCGTGTCTGAGATCGCTATAGTGGAAAAGGATATTATCAATAACCCGTATGCAAGTCCTGAATTTGCAGGTTTGACAATCGGGGTGAGAAAGACGCGGGGAAAGAAATGCGACCGATGCTGGGTATACAGTGAGACAGTGGGTGTGAAGGATGAACACCCGACGATCTGCGAAAGGTGCTTAGGGAACCTTTGATCACTGTATTTCCTCTCCCTCTGTTTGCCTTAACGGGGGACATAGGCAGAGGGGAAGTTTCATGGAGAGATTATTTGAAAAAAAAGTATGTTATTCTCTCTGTCACAGTGGTGGCAGTGGTGCTTCTCGACATCATTACGAAGGCCTACATCGACTCCCACATGTCTCTTCATGAATCGGTTGTCGTCGTAGGGGGCTTTCTGAATATTACATATGTCAGGAATCCGGGAGCAGCCTTCAGTTTTCTTGCCAGTGCCTCACCGGGTTTTCGGTCAGTCTTTTTCCTGACAGTGACGATTTTAGCCATAATACTCGTTCTCTACTATATCGCCAAGAGCAAGACTGAAGAACCGTTCATGATATTTGCCCTTTCCCTGATCCTGTCCGGCGCATTGGGGAATTTCATTGACAGGGTGCGTCTTGGAGAGGTGATTGATTTTATTGATGTGCATTTAGGCGCCTATCACTGGCCCGCCTTTAATGTTGCTGATTCGGCCATAACCGTTGGCGCCTTCATTATGCTTGTTGCATTGTTTAGACGCCCAAAGGAGCATGACCGTAAACCATGAAGCGGTTTATTTCGAAGCTGTTATCTCCCCAGAGGTTTTTCATCATCAGTTTTGCCTCGGTTATAATCATAGGAGCCGTCGGCCTCTGGCTTCCCTATTCAGCCGCGGGAAGTAATATATCCTTTATTGACGCCCTTTTTACATCTGCGTCGGCGGTTTGCGTCACGGGTCTTACGGTTCTGGACATCGGCAAGGATCTATCTATAAACGGGCAGATTGTGACCCTGTGTCTCTTTCAAATCGGCGGGCTCGGAATTATTACATTCTCCGTTGTTCTCTTCGGGCTCATGGGCAAAGGCATTTCCTTTAAGGGCAGGGAAATTTTCCAGTCGACATTTCTTCATACCCCACGAAGAGATTTCTTCGTTATTATGAAATGGGTTTTCGGCCTCACCTTTATCATCGAGGCTGCAGGAACATTTTTCTTATTTCTCCGGTTTTCACAAGATTTTTCTCCCAGTCGGGCTTTCTATCAGGCTCTGTATCATGCTGTTTCTGCCTTCAACAATTGCGGACTTTCACTCTTCCCGGATAAATTGGCGCGTTATCAAAATGATATAATTATCAATATCACAATCATGGCATTGATTATTCTCGGAGGGATTGGCTTTATCGTTCAGTATGAAATTATCTCACTGTGGAGGGGTTTTCAAAAAAAACTGTCCGTACACGCAAATATCGTTCTGATAACGACAGCAAGCCTGATCCTGGGTGGCGCCGCATTTTTTTATCTCTTTGAGATGAATCACATTCTCAAAGACGCACCTGTCAAAACGCAGATCCTTACATCTCTTTTCCAATCGGTAACTCCCCGTACGGCAGGGTTTAATACGATTGATATCGGTCAGCTGACAAATCCCACAATCCTTGTTATAATCATGCTGATGTTCATCGGCGCATCCCCGGGTTCAACGGGGGGCGGCATTAAGACAACGAGTTTCGCGCTGCTCCTCCTGATGATCTGGAATCGGTTGAAAGGACAGGAACAGGTGAACGTCTATGACAGGACCATCCCTGGGGAGGTTCTAACACGTACTATTGCCATTATTTTTGCCTCCGCCTTTTCAGTTACTCTCATCACATCCGTTCTTCTGCTGTTAGGGGGTGTAGGGGATTTGCCTCCCGTTGAGAGCCGTCACTTCTTTGTGGAGTATCTTTTTGAAACAGTATCCGCCTTTGGCAATGTGGGACTGTCCATGGGTATAACGCCAAACTTGAACACCGGTCAGAAACTCGCTATAATACTCACGATGTTTGCAGGGCGGGTGGGACCGCTCACCCTCGCTTTTTCCTGGTATTCAACGAAAAGGGGGTTAACATATGCGGAAGAGTCTGTTATGGTTGGTTAAGGAGGTTAGCTAATGGCTTCAATAACGCGGCGCGTGGTTGTGGTTGGGCTCGGTATCTTTGGCTCCAATATCGTCAAAGAATTGTATGAAAATGGATTCGAAGTCATTGCCGTCGATAAGGATAAGGATGCCGTCCATCGTTTAAAAGATTTTGCCACCAAGGCAATAGTTGCCGACGGTACGGACAATGAAGTAATGGATCATATCGGCATACAGGAGGATGATGTGGTCATCATCTCCTTCGGCGAGGACCTTGCAGCCAGCACCCTCATAACCCTTCACATGAAAAAGATGAAGGTCAAGCATATAATCGTCAAAGCCCCCAACGAAGAGCATAAACTTATTCTCGAAAAGGTTGGCGCAACTGACGTTATCATTCCTGAAAAGGAAGTTGCCAGCAAAATTGCTAAAAGTCTGATTTCTCCGAGTGTCCTCGATTGCCTTCCCCTTTCTGAGGGCTATATGATATTTGAAATTGCGCCTCCTAATAGTTTTTTGGGGAAAAGCATCGGTGAACTTGAGTTGAGGAGCAGATATCACATCGAGGTCATCGCCGTGAAAGACGTGCTGACAGATCAGGTTCACATGGTACCGGCCGCCGATTTTATTCTGAAGGACGGAGAGATACTCGTAGTTATCGCCAAGGAAAAGGATATTCAGAAGATTAAATGATTGGCCATTTAAGAAGGACGCTGCGTGCGAATGGGGGTTGTTATGAGCGTCATCGTTGATTTTTCCATTTTCCCTATTGGTAAAGAGGAGAGCGTGAGTAAATACGCATCGCGGGCGGTTAAAATAATTAAGGACAGCGGCCTCCCTCATCATATAGGCCCGATGGGAACATCAATAGAGGGGGAATGGGATGAGGTAATGCTTGTTGCAAAGCGTTGCATGGAGGAGCTTAAGAAGGACTGCCCGAGATTATATATGACAATGAAAGTGGACTGCAGGCAAGGCTCGTCCCTGCGTATGGGGAAGAAAGTCAGGTCTGTGGAATAGGCGTCATCTCAAGACAATTGTGGCATCAACGGCTACCATAGCGCCGTTTTCGCCCACTATGAGGGGGTTTACATCAATTTCGTAAATTCGTGGATACTGAAGACCGATGTCGCCCAGTGCAACAAGTATCCCTGCGAGTTCCTCTCTATTCACTGGCGGCTCTCCCCTGAAGCCGTCGAACATCTTCTGTCCCCTCAAACGACCTATTAGTGCCAAAGCGTCCTCCACGGTCAGTGGAGCCGGGGCAAAGACTGCATCACTCAATATCTCTGCCATTATACCCCCAAGCCCGAGCATCACACAGGGGCCAAAATGAACGTCC
>CAITLA010000097.1 GCA_903893135.1 uncultured Syntrophaceae bacterium
CGCTTTGTACATTTTGCGGTCTTGGTGTGTCGAGTGAGTCGCTAACATGGCCTTATCCTCCTTTCCCTTCAGGGTTGATCACCATACCGGCATGAAAACCGGTATGATGGTTTTCTTAGCTTACGAGAGTCTTAATGGCATTGAAAACCGGCGCCGTGAACAGGGCAACGAGAATTGTGTACATCGCGAATACGCCCATCAGCTCACCGGCATAAAACCTCTGATACTTTTGCTTCAGAGAGATGATCGTCATCCCGCCGACAATCAGACATCCAAGTTGAAAATAGGGGAATTCGCTTACGCCTGATATTGCATACTCAGCGAAGCCGAAGGTAGCCGTCCCTAACACCACAAATATTGCCAAGCCTAATGTTTTAAGTGTCATTTTCATGATCTGTTTTCTCCTTTGCAGTTAATTTGTTTTGATTTGTATTATCGCATTATCCATGCCAACTTTGCGAGATTAGGGGATAACATTTATAACATCTTGATTATACCAAGCTATTATGAATTGAAATGATTTTGGGACAGCGCTTCATGCCCCTGAAAAGTGCGGGTTATTTAAAGAAGCGTTAAATGACATTTAATAAAATGAGAAATTGGATGGTGAAGATTCGTTAGCTGTGATCAGGCCTGATTATCAGCACCACATATTGCCTTGACATACAAAACCGAAAGCTCTTATACTTCCCCCCGCAATATCTGATCAAAAAAATACTAATACAATTTAAAGAATGGAGGCATAAACATGGCAGAAGAAAAAGGGTTGAATAAACCGGTAAAATTGAAAGCGGACTTGGCGGCATTACTGGGTGCTAACTCACTTCCTCGTACGGAGATCACCAAAAAGTTGTGGGATTACATCAAGGCAAACAAACTACAAACCAAAACAGTCAATGGTAAACCAGAAAATGCCGGCAAGAATATTGTGGCTGATGCTAAATTAATTAAAATATTTAACAACACCAAAATTACCAGCAAGACTGGCAAATTAACTGATTTTACAAATCTAAAAGAAGGTCAGACTATCGATATGATGCAAATGGCATCTGTTGTTAGCGCCAATATCGAATAGACTAAACATATATAATTGTTTTTTCATTCTGTATGAAAAATCTGAGGGTAAAAAAATGGGTGGCGAATCTTTGCATATTGTTCCTGCTCACCCTTTCCATATGTCTTGTATCCTGTCTGGACTGGATCATGGAAAAACCCTCCTTCGTCGTCCGTGAAATCATCCTCAGCCCCAGCTCCTTCACGGACGTGAACCTTCTCCTCGGTCTCGACGTTCAAAATCCGAACCGTTTTGACCTTACGCTCAAGTCTTTCGAATACGTTCTTTTTCTTGACAACAAGGAAATCGGAACCGGCCGCCTGGAAAAGGAGATTCTCGTCCCTTCGTCATCAACAACGCAGGTGCAGGTATCTGTCGCTGCAAAGTTTAAAGATCTGGGCGGTAGCGTGAAGACAATTATCACCGGTCATGACCTGCCTTACAAGATAGAAGGAAAGGCCTCTATTAAAACGACCTTTGGCAGCCGCGACTTCCCTTTCTCTAAGGACGGGCGTATTAATCAGAAAAATTTATAATAACCTCCACGATAAAAATAATCGTAATCTTCATCATGCTTGCCCCCTTTATCAAAGGGGGCTACAGGGGATTTTTTTGGAAGACGTAGTGCAGACCTTCAGGTCTGCTCCCAGTACGTCATTCCCGACCCGATCGGGAATCCAGTGCATCTCCGTAGTGCAGACCTTCAGGTCTGCTGTGTCATAACTTCCTCTTCTACACCATTCAAAGGCAACAAGATTTATCCAAGTTTTCTTTTGGTAATAATCATCTATGTCACGACCCCGATTACACATGGGATGAATACATCCAATCAAAATGCATCGTGAAAAGAGGCGTGACGGAGAGGTCTGTCTAAATTCTGTAAAAAAAGCCTTTGTGGCGGGTGAACAGACCAAAAGGTGAGCAGGTTTATCATAAGGACGGATGTCGCTCCACCTCCCTTTCCCAATCGCATCGCCAGCCCCTGCTTTTCGATGCCAGATAGCCCTTGACAAGCAAAAACAGCCCCCCTATACTTCTATCCATCGCAAGCAATACCTTATCAAACTGAAGTATGTGATCCACAGGAGACTCATCATGAAATGGACCGGCATGTATCTTATCGGTTATCTCGTGCTCATCGGTGGTGTTCTGGCCGCGCTCTGGAAAATGGGTGTTTTGGCCAGCATCGGCGTGGCATGGACAGTGATCGGAGTCGTAATATTGATTGGATTAGGCATCATGATGGCAGTCTCCCGCAGGGGCAACAGAGAAAACATCGAAATCGGCCGTCGTAGATAACCCGGCGGGCGCCCCGTCACGCTCGGGCGATCTGTATTATTTCGTTCATCCGGTTGATGCGTACTTCCTTGTCGTTAAAATCGAGTTTCGCGCATTAGTTGAAAATTACAATTGGTCCAACAAAATCCGGAAATTAAAAAAGGCAGAGCCAATTGACCCTGCCGTTATGCTGAAGGCCCAAACTCAGTTCACTCCTTAAACTTTCTCCTGATTCCTGCAAACCCGATCAATCCAGAACCAAGGAGTAGCATGGTGGCGGGTTCGGGCACTGGTGTCGATGCAGGCCCTGCCAAAAAAATATATTGCCAATCAGCATAGCGGTATTGGCCTGACTCATCTATCCATGATATAGCACCTGGGTAGCCACTTACACTATAAGACCTGCCCAGGAAACATGTGCTACAAATATAGGGAGCAGGTCAGGCGAAGCGATGATACAAACAATTATAAGTATAGGAAAGCGTATCGTTCAGCCGGTGACGCGCCTATGGCGGCGTATTCCGTTGCGTAGGCAGGAGAAAATGCTGGTAATACTTCCGCTACTTGCAATCACGATCTCCGCCGCTTTAGCCCTTTTCGGCAATCATCAGCGTGCCAATATTCAAGCCGATATTCAGCGACACTTTCATATGGTCAGGGGCTTGAATGAAGCTGTCATTTTGATGGTCAATGCTGAAACCGGTATGCGCGGCTATCTTTTAACCAGGCGCGATGAGTTTCTACAGCCCTATGTTACTGCGTCGCAAAAACTCCGCTTTGCAATGTCAGACCTACGCGCTTTAGCTGAAGCAGAGCCGAGCTACGATCCGCGACTTAATAAGCTGCGCCTACTGAAAAAAATACAACTCCTGATTGACCGGCAAATGGCAAACCTCACCTGGCAACAGCAGTACGTCACCAAATCGAACACCTTTCGTTTTTTTACTAGGGGAATGACTTTCGATACAAAAATATATAATCACCTCACCTACGGGAAACGGACGATGGATGAAATACGCGCCAACTTAAATGCCATGCAAAACGAAGAAGAACAATTGCTGACCGAGCGCGTACAAGAGATCAATGCCATTCGGAAGCGCGACTATTTGGCTATTATTCTCGCGCTATTTATCGGATTGGGGACACGCCTCATTGCTCGGTATCTTTTTAACAAGGAGAAGGCAATCGGGTCAGGCCTGAAAGAATGAAAGAAGCTTTTGGAATAATCACTCCCTGATGGAGTGAGTTTCTGTGGACAAAAGGTGGGAAAGGGAGGAAGCGTCTTCTCCCAAAGCAAAGGAAATATTGCGGCAGATAAAAAATATTTGAAAGATCATTAACTCAGATAAACAATGTGCTACGACATTTTCATAGTTACAAACGCCATTCATTGATTTTTAATATTTGCATTCTTGCTGACTTGTAGATACCGTTCTACCTGTAACAAAGCATCCAGCGATTTTGACGGGCATCAAACCTTTCAACCGGAAATCATCAATATCAAGACTGAGACTATTCTTGAGAAAAATTTTCTCCTTCCTCCTATACTGACGCATAGCATTAACACATCCTGAGATTTTCTTTCTTGACATACAGGAACTTTCTTTGCAATACTTTACCTGTAAAAAAGGGTTTTCTAATCAATACCTTAACAAGGATTATCGGGTCATGTCATGGGTCACGACGATTGTGTAGAAACTTGGACACTTGCTGATGGCGTGAGGCTAACGCTGCGCCATATCGCGCCTGCCGATGCCGCTAAAGAGCAAGCGTTCGTACATGGACTTTCACGTCAGTCAAGCTACCTCCGTTTTCATGGTACAATCACAGACCTTAGCAAGAAAGACTTAGAGAAGTTTACGAATCCTGATTCGCGAAACGCGGTCGCCCTGATTGTCCTGTGCAGTGGAGAAACAAGTGAAGAAGAAATCGGAGTGGCACGATACGTGATCGATCCGGATGGGGTGAACTGTGAGTTTGCGATTGTCGTTGCTGACGCGTGGCAAAAGCGTGGCATTGGGATGAGACTGATGAATGCATTGATAAGGCACCTTCAGGGAAGTGGGGTAAAACGAATCTCTGGCTACGTACTCAAAAGCAACTCGGCCATGCGCAAGTTTGTCAAGCAACTGGACTTTGCAGAAACTAATATCCCTGACGATCCGTCAATCCTGTTGGTCACAAAACATCTGACGGATTAGCGGGCTTCTCTATAGAATCCACTCTCAACACAATTTTGACTATGACCGAGAAAATAGAGCTCTGTCCCTAATATACCCTATGGAAGGAGACGCGCTTGAATCTGCAGGAAGCACATTTCTAGTGCTAAAGATATTTAATTTAAGAGAATGGTAATACTCTTAAAAATACTATTTTTGACGGTGTATAATTCAATATTCTTCCGAACATAACTTCCTGAAAGCAACAAATCGTCAACCTCAACGCAAATGCAGTATTTCAACCAGTTATCAATGATGTTCTTTTTATCCATAATTGTGATATGTAGGACTTAGATGTTGACGGTTGGATAAAAAGGGGGGGTTGCGGAAACGTGGGTCATGGTGGAATCAGGAAACTACTGCACATATCGAAAGGGTTCATGAATTGGGAACTCTCCATCTAAAACTGCGTGCGCCGTATTTCTATCCCAACCTCAAATCCAATATCCAAAAATTTCATAGCAAGGAGGGTAAGAAGATGAAAAGAGGTATTGTTGCAGTAATAGCGGCAGTCTTTGCTTTATGTCTGTTCTCGACATATGCAGGCGCGGCGCAACCGGTAGTCAAGCTCATCGCTACGGGCGGTACCATCGCCATGAAGATCGATCCGGTGAAGAAGGCGCCTGTCCCGGCGATCTCAGGAGAAGATCTTCTGGCTACGGTACCGGATATCTCCAAATATGCACAGGTCGAAGTCGAGAACATATCGAATGTTCCGTCAGACTATATGGATGCGAAGCTGTGGATAGCGGTATATAAAGCTGCGGAAAAGGCTCTTGGACGGCCTGAAGTGGCCGGTGTCGTCGTCTCTCACGGCACCGACACGCTTGAAGAAACCGCGTATTTTCTCGACCTCACGATCAAGAGTAATAAGCCGATTGTCCTTATCGGCGCGCAGAGAAACGCATCGGAACATGATTTTGACGGACCAAGGAACCTCCTAAACGCCGTGAGGATCTGCGTCTCGCCTGAGGCAAAAAATAAGGGCGCGATGATCGTCCTGAACAACCAAATCAATGCGGCACGAGAGGTTACAAAAATGCATACATCGAGTGTGGAAACTTTCAAATCTGGCGACTTCGGATTCCTCGGTTATGCAGACGTTGATCGTGTTATCTTCTACCGTGCACCGCTAAGGCGTCAACAAGTACCGCTGAATAAAGATACACTCCCATACGTCGAGATTGTCGCCATGTACGGCGGCGCTGACGGTTCCATGATCAGGGCGGCGGTCGCGAACGGGGCAAACGGCATCGTTGTGCAGGCTCTCGGGTGGGGAAATATGAATGTTCCGATGTACAACGCGGTCAAAGAGGCGATAGCCAAAGGCGTACCCGTCGTGATTTCGACAAGAGTTCCAACGGGGAGGGTCCTGCCGGTCTACGGTTTTGCCGGTGGCGGCAAGACGCTGAAGGACGCGGGTGCCATTTTTGCCGATGATCTGAGTCCTCAAAAGGCACGACTTCTGCTCATGTTGTTAATTCAGAATGACGTCAAGGATACTGCCCAGATCCAGAAGTCCTTTGACAAATAGACCACGAAGGAAGAGCGTGACTCATCGCTCTTTTCACCCATTCCCCTTCCTCATCTCGGGCAATCCTGAGATGGGGGACGACCAGCGAACCAACGGCAAACCGGCATCGGCTTTTTCGGTCGTCGATGTCGGTTTTGCCGCGACGGTCAAAAGCGACCAAGCCCTATCCGCTCCGCGATAAGGCTTTGGACATATCGGTTGCCCGATAAAACGAATTATTCGAAGTCTTTAAAGAATGGAGCAGAAAGGCACAACATGAGCATACCTTACTCCAGGCTCAGAGAAAAAATGAAACCCGGGGCACGAAAGAAAGCGTTTCATCCGGTTGATGCGTACTTCCTGAAGTCTTGTTTTTGGCAATTTTCTTCAGAATGCAACATTTCAAACGAAAATCAGCAATGTGGGGTAAATTAAGGAAGAGAATTTCCCCCCTTGACTATCCATACAGATGAGGGTATGGCTTATACATAGTATTTCCTACCTGGCCTAATTAATCTAACAACGTAACATCTAACCTTTTGGAGTGTAGTATGAGAACGAGCTTCCGAAAGGTACCGATATGAAGCCTCCAAGGAGTTGTTATACCTCTTTGGGGGCGATCATTTGTATTCTTGCCTTAAAAATGGGTTATCCCAATCTAACAAGTAAAGAAAGGAGTCAGTAAAATGCTTTTCATGTCTATTTATACTTACGAACCTGGGAAAAGGAATGAAATAATCAAAAGACGACTGGAAAAAGGTACTGGAGCTGCCGCAGGAGTCAAGGTTATTGGCGAATGGCTTGCTCTCGGCGGACACAGAGGTTTCATCCTATCTGAGGCACAGGATCCCAAAGCTGTCATGGCAACAACCTTGGCGTGGAGCGACCTTCTCAAATTTGAAACCGTTCCAGTAATAGAGGCGGAAGAGGTTATGAAAATGGCAAAAAGTATGAAGTAGGGCACTTGGATTTTGCTCTCTTGATGGAAAGCTTTGGCAGAGTTTTATTTCTGCCAAATATTGATAGCAGGGTCAGAAATGGCCCTGCTATTTTTATTGAACACTTCAAGTCGTAATCATCGGAACAAACTACTCACTGAAGTTGCGGACTCGTAGGTGTTAGCGAGTGTTGCAAGAATTCTTTCACGAATACCGATTATTTTTAAGATAATTGACGATATCTTAATAATATACTGATGAAATTGGTCATTTCTTTACTTTCCCTGATGGTGTTTTATTACTTTACGGCATACCTCAAGAAACTCATCCATATTTAAATCATTCTTGCAGTCATTAAGACGCCATGAGCAGATTTTAAACGTTGGATGCTCGTAGTCGTCATCAAAGTGGTCAACAGTTGGCAAGGTTGCAAATTGCTTCTTGTATCCTCGTTTACCGGCCTTTGAATCTTCGTTGTCATACTTGCTAATCAGAGTCCAATTTAACGGTTCACCTGTATATGCATCATATTGCCCTCCGTTCAAGACTGCCCGATGAATTGCCTGCTTATACGAGGAACACGAAATGTTCTTGATGCCCCTTTTAGAATCTCTTTTGAAGTGGGCCATTGCCTTCCGGTGCAACCATCTCTTGTATGCCTCAGAAGAACAAACATCCACGAGAAAAGGTGGCAATGCATATTTCGCGTCCGTCATGTTCAGCTTGTTATCGCTAATGAGAAACTTGACAGCTTTCTTGGGGACCTTTACGTAATTGTAAAGGCCATTTTGAACGTAGGATTCAGATAAGGTGACGCTTTTGAATACTTTATAAAAATCACTCTTAGTCATCTGATAGATTCCGTCAGGAGTTTCGACGCGGAAAGTCTCATGGTCTTCTAATGGTTCTATCAAATCACGTTTGAAAGTAAGGCGTGAATACTTGTATTTCACTCTCGGTCTGGAGCTGGGCATAAATGTTCCTTTTAATAAAGATAAGTTATCGAAATATGATTATTATTGAAAATATCTTCAAATGTAATTTCATATATAAACTGTTAGGAATTTCTCATTCTGTTTGTTCTATTTTTAATTTGTCTTTAATATACTTTCCTATTTCCTTCACAACCTCATCATATTCGGCTCGGTGAACTCGCTTTGATTCAAAGTCTATTTTTACATCCTGAAGGAATTTTTCGAAATCAGAGTTCTGCTCACAAAGTTTGTTGATTGTTTCCCAGTCAAGTGCATTTCTCAATCTTGCAGGATACAGGATAGTAGATCCGTCAATATCTTTTGGATCGAGGTGGATGATCCCTATACCAAACGAAGAGGCAAGGCGTTCAAGCTCCGATAACAACTCATCATCCTGCAGTATTTCTGCTGCAACGAGGTACCCTTCGTGCGCCCATGATGAGTTTGAAACAGCTTGGAAATAAGCTTCTCTGTAGTTACTTCTACCCAAAGATTTCTTGAGCTCAAAGGAAAACATTTTTAGAGAGTTGTTATCAGACAGTCTGTTGAACTCAATTACGTCTGGACGCCAATCATCGAGCGGTAAGTAGAACCCAACCATATCGGGATGAATCCATTCATTATAGCCCGACCTTTGCGACTTCTCATGATAGATCGTCTTTGTAAATATTGAACGCCCGCGATTAAAAGTTGGATTTGCATATGCAAAATACGTCAGAAGCGGGTGTAAATCTCGCTCTTGATATGCAGTTTTTTTCTCTCCTTTTTTCGCCTCTTCTTTCTCGATCTTGGCAACAGAATCCGGTTGTATTTCGTTTTGTCTTTCTTTCAGGAAGAAACGAGCTGGCCATCGGCCTACCTTGATAAACTTTGATTGTTCGTTGTCTCTTACCTCTACATAAAGTTGTGCACCCATACTACGCCAAGGGGTTTTCCCTGATGTCTTGATTTTGTCCGCAAAACCTTTATCTTTCCCAGTTTGCCAGATCTCCTGATAAGTGAGAGGTTTCGTAGTTTGCTTCAAGACGTCGTATGCTAAATCAAGGAATGAATATGTCATTGGTAGCCTCCGGTATCTTTTTCATCCTAGATTAGGACGTAATTTAGAATTAAATATCAACACTTTATTCTTTTAGCTTTCATTCGGCCAACTGATTCATCAAACTTGACCGCCATTCCTTGTGTGTACCTTCCCTCAATGCGGCAAAGAAATCGTCATAGTCCGAAGGCGTGAGAAATTTGAATGAATATTTCTGTGCAATGCCATTATTCTTGAGGGCTGCATTCAATTGCTCGAAATGCTTCTTGCCGTCACGGTACTTTGCGGCATTCTTTTTGTTATCATCGCCATCTTTTTTTATTTCCACCACGATTACATCATTGGCCTTCTTCAAAAAGAAGTCCGGATTAAAATTCTCTTGACGGGTTTTCGTACGCGCCCTTGTTTCCGGCTTGTATGAATAGGGGAAAGAGTAAAAGGATTTGTTGGGATTCTTGATGAATGAATCAATAAGGCCAGCATGGTCATAAATCTTTTTCACGAACTGATGTTCCGGGGCATATGTTGCGTAAACAATACCAAGGGGCGTCTTGAATTTATTCTCTTCAATAAAACGAAGATTGTCTCTCAAATATTTCAAATCACTCATATCAATATTATACTTCTTCATGTCCTCTGATATTTTTTCAAAATTAATGCTTTTTTCAACCATAGACTGAAACAAGGCTCTTAGATCCCCTGTCAGCCAATCCTCACTTCTTTTGTTATAAAAGATCATGCCTTCTTTCTTAAGCGCTCCTTCATTGAAAAGTTGAAGAGGCATCGATTCCATTTTGATTTCTTGAATATCATTTGATCGCATGCTCATCCGCGGATTTTCTTCGTGTAGCTTCCGCATCGTTGGCCCAAAGGCCTGTTGCAGTTTGAGATAATTCTCCCTGCTCAAAAATGTGGCGTCCTGGCCCTTATCTTTTAGTTCCTTGATGATTGTGTCTTTGATTTTTTTTCTTGGCCATCTGATTGCCAGTTCTGGAATCTTGCTTTGTTTCAAATAAGCATGCAGATAGGTTGCAGCAGCTCCTACCTCATAGATCCCCTGCGTATAGATTTCAAAGCTGTATTCTCCGGATTCGACAAATTTATCGACGCTGGTGTAGCTTCTGCTCTGGGGCACAAAGCCAAAAGTCTTAGGATCCGCCGCAGGTTTATTCTTGGTTTCTGTTGTGGTCTTTACAGGCTCATAAGAAAGATTATGCAACGGAAAGGCATATTTCGACCTTGCCGGATCATAGCCCCAGGAAAGCCGGTTCTCGATTTCCAGCACATCTCTATAGAGATTTTCAATCTGTGTCGTCCAGCGTTCGTGATTATTTACCTTAAGAAGAAGTGATTTCTCTTTTCCTCTAAGCGATTCCGGAATGCGCAACCCTCTACCCAGGACCTGGGCAATCAGCAGTTTTGAGTTGAAGGCCCGATTCTCATGTGGTACCACCTGAAAGACGTTCTTAACATCCCAGCCTTCCGTGAGCATACTGACGGATACGATCCATTCCACAGGATTATCGCGTTCATCGACGGTTTTCAATAGCTGCATATTTTGTTTCCTGATTTTCTCAGGTGCGCTCGGTATGATCTGCCTAACTGCTTTTCCGTCTTTCGTACTTTCCGCAGGCACGCCGGAGGTCACCCAGATAACTTTTTTCTTCGCATCATCAAAAGAAATTTTCTCTTTGTCGGCGATAAAATCAACCAATTCTTTCCAAACCCGAATACAACTGCTGATCTTTTCTGTAACCACGATGGATATGGGCTTCACATATTCACCGTAATCCTCCCAGTTTTTACGGTGATATTCGTAACTGTCCTGGAAACTTTTGTCAATTTGAAGCCCTTCCTCAAATTTGTAATCCACCTTTTTGATAACGCCGGCGTCAATGGCGTCGCGAATGGAAAAACGGTACAGGATGTCGTGAAAATATTCATCGCCGATATATGGCGTCCCGGAAAGATTGACAACGTAGTGAAAACCGAAATCTTTGTCTCGCAAGAAATCAAGCCATTTTTTAGTTATGCTATTGGTAGGGCTGAAGATATGATGGGCCTCATCATTGATAACCAGCACTCTCACCCCTTTTCCCTTGAAGCTGTCCTCAACCGATGACCCCGTCCGTTCATAGGTGGCATGGATATTTTCCACGCAGATATCGCCGTCCAGGATAGGATCATTTGAACTTTTGATTGACGGGTTTTTATGCACGGCGCCTGCATCAACAATGATTTGCTTTAGGATATGGTCACCAGCCAGCTTTTCGAATTTGTTCGTAAGCCCTTCTTCGATGGTCAGGGACGGGCAGAGGACCAGCACCTTATCCACCAATCCTTCGGCCAGGCAAATCTGCGCCAAGGCATAAATCACGAAGCTTTTTCCTGTTCCTGTCGCCAGGTCAACACTGCACGCTTTTTGATCCTTCATAGGAAACTTGGATAGATAATCGGCAAGCTTGGAATATTTCTGTTTAAGTTTATTGTTTTGTCTGTAGTTTTCATTTGCCAGATCGGCAATATGCTGGTATCGCTTTGAGAAAATAAACTTTATGATTTTGATGACCGCATCCTTTTGAAACGCATACTCGCCCTTACAAACCGTGGATAAAAAAGCGTCATATTTATGCACCACATCCATGACTTCCGGAGAATCGTCATCGATGAGCAACACAAAATCGCTGTTCTTATAGGTCACTTCAGGCATTTTTTGAAAAATCCTTTCTTTTCAGGATTTGTTTTTTTTCATTGCCGTATTTATCGACAAAAATGACCATCATGTTATCTGTTGCCGTTTCCTCTGGAATCCTGACATCCAGGTAATCGCAGTCTTTGACCCGGTCGGCGTATTTTGCCGTTGCCGTGATACCTTTTCTTTTTAACTCGGCATTTGCCAGGTCTTCCGCCCAGTACACCGAATCCAGATCGAAGACCTTGCCGTTGAAATTGAAGTCAATCAAGACCATCGACAGAGTCTCGAAATTCTCAAAATCTTCGGGGCTGGAGGCCAGTGTGTCGGACTTAAACGCTTTGATCCGGATGACGAAGTCCCTGCGGCTTTGGGTTAAGAGATCAGGTTTTACGGGAGCCAGTCGGAGACACTGCGTTTCAACTAGAGGCGGTGAAATAAAATCAAAGCCCACCGCATCGATGACCTCGTTCACATCTGTCTCAGCACAGGGCTGAGGGAACGCACCCAGTGATTTATTCTCAATGAGACGGGCCAGGATTGAAATAGGAACTTTAAGAAAGACATATTTCGTATCACCGAAACGGATCTCGTCCATCAGAAAAGCAAAGCTAATAACGGGGGCAATCAGATAAAATCTGTCTCCGGCTTTGCCGCCCATGACACGGTGGAGGGATTCCACATAGCCTTCGTCGAGGGTTTCGTTTTTGCAGTTGGGATAGTCCCAGATATAGGCGCTGTCCACACCGATATATCCGTCCGCAGGGAAGCCATTGATGGTATGTCTCTCCTCCCGGACCTCAAAGAGCTTCAGAACGAATTCTCTATAGGCCTGCCAGTTGAGATTGAGAATGGCGTGATTGTCGTAGATCCCCGCATTGAAGAGAGTGAATGACTTTGCTGTAAGGGGTTTTTCCTTTTCAGTTTTCTCTTTGGGTTCAACGAAGGTAACGATATAGGTGATGCGGTCTTTTTTGATGATATTCCTGCCCTCTTCATCTTCTTCGAAAGTCTTAATCCGGAATTTCTCCTCCGGGCAGATCAGCATAAACTCTCCGCTTTTCTGCGTCACAGACACAAGGGCATGAAGGTTGTTCAGAAAGGCGTCGTCAATCTCAAGCTCGCCCTTCCTAGCCTTCTCATTGACGATAAAGAATGCTTTGGCATTTTTCAGGTGGTCTTCAAAGCCATCCACGCGATCGAGAATTTTGCGTTCATCTTTTTTCCCCGAACCGATCTGTGTCGTGAGATTAAGCATCCGTTTCTGAATCGTATAGATCGCCAGTTTCCCGCAGTCCATGCCGATCCAGCGACGGCCGAGCTTCTCCGCTACGGCAAGGGTGGTACCTGAACCAGCGAAGGCGTCGAGGACGATGTCACCTTCGTTCGAGGATGCGCTGATAATGCGTTCAAGAAGCTGTTCAGGTTTCTGGGTTGGGTAGTCCATGCGCTCGTTTGCTGCTTGGTTAACTATTTCGATCTGCCAATAATCGCTAGGCGCAAATCCATCCCCCATGTAATTGCGGACGACTAAATGTGGGTGCGTCTGTTCCCACTTCGGATCTACGTCTTTAGCAGACCTAATTGGACTTCCCGCAATCCCTCGGCCACAAAGCCGGTAATAACCAACCTCGTCTTTGAGTTTGAACTTTCGTAAAGACGCCTTGGAGTAAGAATCCATGACATGCTTGTCGTCCCAGTTGAAGACATGTTGTCCAAGTGATTTTGCATATACGAGTAAATCGTCATGTTTTCGATTCCAGTATGTCTTTGCGAAAGTGCGTGTCTTGTAACACCACACCACGTTATTCATGAAATTCTCTTCACCAAGCACTTCGTCCATTATGGATTTCACATAATGACCCTTTTTCCAGTCAAGATGAACATAGATGCTCCCATCATCCGCCAGCACTTCTCGCAGAAAGATCAGCCGTTTCCGCAGAAACTCAATAAACTGGGCGCCAATGATCTTATCCCGGTAGGCTTTTTCCCGATCCTTCATGAAGTCCTGCTTTGTAGAAAAAGGGGGATCGATATAGACAAGTTTTATTTTATTCCGGGTGCCATATTTGTTTGCTCCCCGCTGGTCTTCATAGATCGCCTTCAAGGCCATGAGGTTGTCGCCGAAGATGAGCCTGTTCCGCCAGCCGTCGGGAAAGGGATTGTCGGTGTTGAAGCTCCGCACTTCCTGGAGCGGCGCTTCAAGGGTTTCGGCAATAATGTCCTCTTTGCGATTCTTGCCCTGATAGACAAGTTGATAGATCTTTGTCAGTTCAACGTATTCCGTATCCTTCGATGGAAACAGCTTTGATTTGTAAATATCAGGAAGGGCCTTCCCCTCTTTCAGCAGTGCGATTATTTTTTGTCTGTCTTTATCATTTAATATAGTCACGATATCCCCACCATATAACTAAAAACCCCCGCTCTCTTTTGTGAGACGCGGGGTTTCAATAATCAGTCCATACTAACCTCATCAGGGGTTAAAGACTTTATGAAATGATAAAATCATCGGGCTACATGTTCGATCTTGATTAGCACGAATTACATTTGAATACCACTATAAAACAGTGGGGTGGGAATGACTTACTGGGAGCAGACCTGAAGGTCTGCACTACGGAGATGCACTAGACATAATGGCTGACAGTTAAATAATAGAACCTGCCCCTTATAGACATGGGTTATAATTGGAGGCAAATCCAAATACAGAGCCAAAAATAAGGAGGCAG
>CAITLA010000098.1 GCA_903893135.1 uncultured Syntrophaceae bacterium
GAGGATCAGCTCCCTTCGGAGGGCCAGTTGCGCACGCGGTTTGAGACATTCGTCGAGATGTTATGAATTCTTTTCTTGAATGAAAAAACGGAAGTGAAACGTCTATGAATAAGATGCCGGAGATCGTGCTCTTCTTTCTTGCGAAGATCAAGAAACTTGCCCTTCATTTCAAGAAGAAAAAGAAGATAAAAGAGATCATGATGATCTATTACATGGAGGCAAAGAGCGCCCGCATCAGCGGCAGGAAGGTTGCCTGGATTACGAGCGGCGGTCCCGTCGAACCCCTCATAGCGATGGATGTAATTCCCGTTTATCCGGAAAACCACGGTGCAATGATCGGGGCGAGCAAGATGGGGACGGACCTTTGCGAAAAGTCGGAATCCATGGGATATTCAAGCGACCTCTGTTCCTACGCCCGCTCTGATATCGCCTGTGCAACGGTGAACGGCGGCCCTATCGGCGGTCTTCCCCGTCCCGACATGCTCGTCTGCTGCAATAATATCTGCGGGACCGTTCTGAAATGGTATGAAGTTCAGGCCCGCTACTTCAACGTCCCCCTTTTCATCCTCGATACACCGTTTTGTCATACGGGATACGCAGAAGAGGTCCAGAGATATGTCCGCAGGCAGCTCGATGAATATGTCCTTTTCCTGGAAAAGGCATGCGGAAGGAAAATGGATATGGATCATCTAAAGGCTGTGGGAAAGCTTTCCCTTGAAGGACAGCGGCTCTGGCAGGCCGTGCTCGCGACGACCGCAAACAGTCCCGCGCCCATGACGGCCTTTGATGCCTTTTACCACCTGGCGCTGATCGTCACGCTGAGAGGGACACCGCTGGTAATCGACTATTACACCCAGCTTTTGGAGAAGATGAAAGACCGCGTGGCCAGAGGGATCGGGGCTATCCCCAATGAGAAGTACAGGCTCCTCTGGGACAATATCCCCATCTGGCCCCGGACACGCTGGCTCTCGGAAAAACTTGCGTCTCACAATGCCTGCCTCGTTGCGGATACCTATACTTCCGCCTGGTGCGGCACGATGAAGTACATCGACGAGAATAACTTTTTTGACTCCATGGCCGAGGCCTACACGCGCATCTACCTGAATATCGGCGTGGATGAGATGGCCCGTATAGTGCTCGAAATGGTGGACACGTATAAGGTCGACGGCATCGTGATGCATTCGAACCGGAGCTGCAAACCTTATTCCCTGGGCCAGTACGATATCCAGAAGATCGTAGAGAAGGAAAGAGGGATTCCCTGCCTGATGATTGAGGCGGACATGGTGGATGAGAGGAGCTTTTCAGAGAGTCAGGTTTCCACGCGCATCGATGCCTTCATGGAAATTATCAAGCAGCGAAAAGGGGATTAGGCAGTAGATGGAAGAGAGCCATTGATGATTACAGCAGGAATTGACATAGGATCCATCACCACAAAGGCGGCCGTCATGGCCGAAGGGAAGATACTCGGCACAAGGGTAATCTTTACCGGGTACAACGCCGAACAGGCCGGCACGAAGGTGTACGAGGAACTGCTGAAAGAACTCGGCATTGAGAAGTCTGACATCAGGAAAGTCGTGTCCACAGGATACGGCAGGAACAGCGTGAAGTTCATGGACAAGGCCATGACGGAGATCATCTGTCACGGCGCGGGCGCCCATTATTTGAATCCCCGTATCCGCTCCGTCATTGATATCGGCGGGCAGGACAGCAAAGCCATCGTCCTCGACGAAAAGGGGAAGGTGAAAAACTTTGCCATGAACGACAAGTGCGCCGCCGGCACAGGACGCTTCCTGGAGGTGATGGCGAGGGCACTGGAAGTGGACCTTGACGGATTTGGAGCCCTTTCCCTGAGAGCAGGCGATCCCTCTAGAATCAGCAGCCTCTGCACGGTATTTGCCGAATCGGAGGTCATCTCGCTCATCTCAAAGGGCGAAAAGCGGGAGAACATTATTGCAGGCATACACGAGTCCATCGCCGCAAGAATAGCGGCTATGGCAAACCGTTTGCGGATTGCACCTCTCGTGGTGATGACGGGCGGTGTGGCAAAGAATATCGGTGTTGTGAAGGCCCTCGAAAGAAAAATCGGAATGGCAGTCGAGGTCTCAGAATATGCCCAGGTGAACGGGGCCATCGGCGCCGCCTTCCTGGCCACGGGTCTGAAATAAAAATATCACAGGTAGCTTTTTACCTCTTCTTCCTTCAGCAGGACCCGCAGGCCGCCTTCGGCCAGGGCTGACATCTCGTCTTCACCGGGATAGACGAAGACAGGCGCGAAGAAACCGACCCACTCCCTGATCCAGTCAGTCAGCATCTCTGAATGGGCCAGCCCACCCGTCAGTATGATTCCGTCGATTGCGCCTTTCAAAACAACGCACATGGCGCCGATGTCCTTGGCAATCTGATAGGCCATGGCTTCATAAATCAGCTTCGCCTTCTCATCTCCCGCATTGATCATGTCGCGGATCTTCTGCCCATCCGTTGTTGAGAGATATGCCATGAGGCCGCCCTGCCCGACAAGCCGTCCCTGCATTTCTTTTTTGTCAAGCTTTCCCGAAAATGCAAGATTGAGCAAATCTATTGTGGGAAGGGAGCCGGCTCTCTCCGGCGTGAGAGGCCCTTCTCCGAGTCCGTGGGTACAGTCAATGACCCGGCCTTTTTGATGGGCGCCGATGGTGACACCCCCGCCCAAGTGGGCCACAACGAGGTTCAATTCCTCGTACTTTTTCCCCATCTCCCGTGCCAGCCTCCTTGCCGCAATCTTCTGATTCAGGGCGTGAAAGGCGCTCTTTCTCTCAATTTCGGGAAGGCCGGATATTCTCGCAAGAGGCTGGAATTCATCTGTGCTCGGCGGATCGATGACGATGGCCGGCATGCCGTATCTTTTCGCAATATCAAGGGCCATGGCCGGTCCCAGGGCCGAGGGATGCATTCCGTATTTACCCTCCAAGAGATCCTTGCACATGTCCTCATCAATCCTGTAAGCGCCAGCGGGCGCCGGTTTCCCCAGTCCGCCGCGACTGACGATCATATCGATCTCTTCCAGACTGATCCCGTTCCTTGCGAGAAATTTAAGGATGTCCTCCTCCCGGCGGGGAAGCTGTTCACCGATGGATTTATAAGAGGCCAGCTCTTCACTGCTGTATCGAATCGTTTCGAGTACGGCATGGTCTCTGCCCGAAAACCAGCCCACCTTCGTCGATGTCGAGCCTACATTGATGACAAGCAGGTGATGTTCCTTATTCATCATTTCCTCCTCACTCCTCACTCGTCACCCTCACCCGCAGTTCAGGCATGCCAGGGCTATTTCCACAAGCCGGTTCTCTCGGGAGACGAAGGGAATATTCAGGATCACAGGCTTCGTCACTCCCATGAGGACGCCTGCCATTTCCATCCTTCCGACAAAAACGAGGGACTGGGCAAGCGGATAACCACTCTCGATATCGGGTACGAGATAGATATCGACGTTTCCGGTGACGACACTCTTAATCCCTTTTCTTCCCGCTGCTACATGGCTCAAGGCGCAATCAATATCGAGGGGGCCTTCGACGACGGCGTTTCCGAACTGCTTCCTCTCCGACATCTTGGAGAGCACGGCGGCATCAAGCGTCGAGGGGATGCTGGGATTCACCTGTTCGATGGCAGCAAGGACGGCCACCTTCGGCGCCTCGATCCCCAGCAGACCCGCCAGCTTTATTGCTTGTTCGAGGATCAGCCGCTTTTCAGTAACGCCGGGATAGTTATTTACGAAGGTATCGGTCACAAGAATCAGTTTGTCGCTCTTTGGCAACTGGAAGACCGATACATAACTTGCCAGCTTGTCCTTCAAGAGGCCTGTCTTTACATCGAGAACGGCGTTCATGAATGTCTTTAGATCATCAGCTCCCTGCATAAGCATATCCGCACGCCCTTCCCGGACGAGCGCAATCGCCGCCCGAAGAGACCCGCCGCTATCTTTCACATCTATGATTTCATGTTCCAGAGACGCAAGATGGCTCTTCCTTACCAGGGCTTCTACCGCTTTGCCGTCACCCACCAGCAAGGGAACGACAAGACCGTCTCTCGCCGCCCTGGAGATAATTTCCAGATCCGGTTTCTTCATCGATGAGATCGCCAGCCGTCTCTTCACTGCCTTTTTCCTCGCCGCTTCTATAATATCCGCGAATGTGCCGGCCATTTACCTCACCTCCTTTTCCAGCCTGTCGGCCACCACAACGCCCATGGCAAGCTCCGTCACAATAGAATCGCTGAAGTCTGAACGGGAGGGAATGCAGACTGCTCCTCTCGATGTCACTGCAACGGAACAGCGTGTCACGTCCAGAAAGAAATCAAGCTTGCACAGGATGTTGCCCGTATCCAGGCGGGGGACGAGGATGATGTGCGGCATTTTCGCTAAATCGATATCGCGGTAATCTCTCAGGCGACCCCTCGGCCCCAGGAATATCTCCGCGAAGGAGGTGGCATGGACAAACTCACAGTTTCCGAACTCTCCCGCATCCGCGGCTTTCCTGAGCAATTTATAGTCCCGGTAAGAGTCGAGGGTCCCGCCGAATTTCCTCTGTCCGGAGATAGCGGCGATTCTCGGTTTCTCATACCCGAGCAAGTGGTACAGAAAGACGGCATTCCTGAGAATATTCACTTTAGTCCTGTAATCGGGCATTATACTGACGCCGGTATCAGTGAAGGCAGTAAGATGGCCGAGTCCCGGAATCTCCCAGAAGGAGATTACGCTGACTGTCATGCCGGAAGCCGCCTTCCCTTCCGCCCTGATGATCGAGCGATAGATGTATGAGGTCGGAATCTGGCCTTTGCTGACGATAGACAGCTTCCCTGAAAAGAGCATGCCGATGCCGAGATCAGATATCCTTTGCCTGTCGCTTTCAATAATCCTTTCGAACCTGCTGATGTCGAACCCGACCTTTCCCCCCACCTTCTCCATCATCTCCGAATTCCCGATGAGCACCGGTTCGATATGCCCTGCCTCCCAGCTTCTCTTCACCGCCAGCATGAATTCCTCATCTTCAGGGGCGAGAACGGCAAGCTTTTTCGGCCCTTTTTCGCCGGCAATCCTGGAGACATCATCAAGTGATCTAATCATCGAAGGCACCTCGCACGAAACTCGTCATTCGGAAGATCTATTCCTTTCCGTTGAGTATTAATTTCTTTAAGTAAGGGACGAAAGATAGGAGCGCAGATTTTGCTTTTTTGACAGGCCCACCTTATGTCTGATATGGTAGCGGTACACGTTGACAGCACTTATAGAAATATTTAACAATGCCGATATTTCTTCAGTTGTCTTTCCCCCTTTTATTAGATTGGCAACCTGCACTTCTCTTTTGGTAAGATTCAAGTAGGTGACTGACAATTTCTGAGCGAAGGGTGACATGATGTCCCTTAGATTAGATGCAAGGACATTCACATAAGACATTCCCTGCAGGTCCACATGATTTTTCAATTTTTCCATGTGCGGCAGAATGAGTACTTTGATGTTCGACAAGACTTTTTCTTCCAGTTCGTTTCTATCCTCATCCCTCTGTTTCATCAAGACTCTTAGCGCCGAGTTCATGTCTTCGAGTTCATGCGTCTTGACCTCAAGCTCCATCTCCCTCTTTTCCAGCGCCTCCTCTGCCCGCTTGCGTTCTGTGATATCCATGGAGTTTCCCAGAATGGCCGGTCTGCCCTTGTAAATAATAGGTGTAACTGTTTCCATGATCCAGTGAATATCACCGCTCCGGCTGATGATCCTGAATTCATGAGGAGAAGAGCGTTTCCCTTTGAGCATATCTCTTGCACACTGCTTGTGCCGCTCCTTGTCTTCGGGGTGGACAATGGAGTTCGATTTTTTTCCCGTCATCTCTTCCGGTGCGCAACCGTAATATGAAGCGGCGTTAGGGTTAATCGACTGGAACTGGCCATCCTGCACCACGTATATGCCGACAAGAGACTGTTCCGTCAGGGATCGGAAAAGCTGATCATTCTCGCGCATTATTTCTGACTTACCTCTGTTGCGGATGCCTTTTTTCTTCAATGTTTTAACCGCCGCCTGTTTCTTCATGGGTTATGCTTTCATGTTGCGCCCATCAGAGACTTACAAATACCATCGGTACATTTGAAATGCAAGCGTATGATATGCAACACAGTCAAGAACCGGAAGACCGTTCGTTGGCCCCCCTGTCACGTATCCTATAGGTTGACGGGTTTTGTCATATATGTAATATATGAACCGGCAAGTTAAATGATTCTTTAGTCTTTTCGGTGAAAGAATCCCATATAATTATTGAAGCTCTCGGCAGCAAGCTGCGGGGAATGCGCTCGCTACCGAATTCAATCACTTGATGATTACAAGATGCTCACAGAGGCTGTCCATCCACCGCAGCTACACTCTCTGTGAGACTCCATAGTGAGGGAATGCGCAATGAAAATTTCAGAAAAACGCCTGCATAAATATCCATGGTACCTTCGTCTATTGTTCTGGAACCAAGAAAGAAAGTACGGGCAGGTTCTGAAACCCGCCCTGCTCTGGGCGAGAGTGCCCAAGCTTTTTTTAGCGGTCACCATTCTATATGGTGTGCTGGATAGGCGCAAAAGCCCCGTCGATCCTCTTCTGCGTTCATTGGTCATGGTCAGGGTGTCACAAATAAGCTGGTGTCGCTTCTGTGTTGATATCAATGCGTCTCTATTTGCAGAGAGAACCGGTTCTCTCAAAAAGCTGGAAGCATTGGACAGATGGAGGGAAAGTGAGCTTTTTAGCGAGAAAGAGAAGGCTGTTTTGGAGTACGCTGAGGCAATAACATGTCCGGGTCAAAAAGTGAGCGATGAATTAATGGCGCGGCTACTTGAGTTTTTTGACGAAGATGGGATTGTCGAGCTTACGGGTTTGGTGGCTTTTCAAAATTTATCGAGTAAGTTTAACAACGCCCTCGATATCCCCTCCCAGGGTTTTTGTCGGCTTCCGTCTCTTTCACCGCAAGTCGATTGAGAACCTGCAATAATAGTCGTTAGACTACGTCTCTGCCCTAATCCGTGAACTGTCCAGATCCGCTCACCGTATTCGTCTCCTATTGCAGAAAATCTGTCCTTAACATGTTCACTACCTAATATAAACTAACAGCAGGAGGTGGATACAGCATTTGCTTCTTCCTTGTAATCTTGTTTTTGGCAATTCTCATCAGAATGCAACATTTCAAACGAAAATCAGCAATGTGGGGTAAATTACGGAGTCGAATTTTCCCTTTGACTGTCCATGCAGATGAGAGTATAAATTACACTTAGTATTTCCTACCTGGCCCTAATTAATCTAACAACCTAACTTCTAACCCTTTGGGGGTTCCATGACCACCCAAGAAGTTAAACGCAAACTCGCTACCATCCTCAGTGGAGATGTGAAGGGATATGGCCGTCTCCTGACCAAGGATGAAGTGGGAACAATCCGCACACTGAATACTTATAAGGGAGTTATGGTAACCCTTATTCAACAATATGGGGGCAGAGGAATTGATGCTCCCGGAGATAATGTTCTTGCCGAGTTTTCAAGTGTGATGGATGCCGTGCGGTGTGCCATTGAGATTCAAAAGGAACTCAAAAATCGAAATGATGAATTTCCTGAACTTCGAAGACTGGAGTTTCGCTTCGGGATCAATATTGGTGACGTATCAGAAAAAGAAGAAACGTTGTTTGGAGACGGTATCAACATTGCAGCACGGATCCAGAGCCTTGCTGATGTAGGCGGCATTTGCTTATCCGGGATTGCTTATGAACAGATTAAAAACAAGTTAGAATTCAGATATGAATATCTCGGTAAACAGACTGTAAGAAACATTGCAGAACCCGTGCGGGTATACCGGGTTTTGCCGGTGGGGGAAACTGCCTCATTGGTGAGCAGTTGGAAAAGGATCGGTTTAAATTATTGGAATCGGATCAACCCTGCAATTAAAATCATTATAGTTCTGATTGCTTTAGCCAATGGCGTCTGGCAGTTATATCCGCATTTTATTAATCCATCCGTGGAGGTTGCATCCAAAAAGAAGATGGCATTTCCGCTCCCCGACAAACCATCGATTGCGGTTTTGCCATTTGTCAATATAAGCGAGGACCCAAAACAGGATCTCATTAGCGATGGCATGACCGTGGAGATCATCAACGCGCTGTCCAAAGTTCCCGAAGTCTTTGTCATCGCCCGCAACTCCACTTTCGTTTACAAGGGCAAAGCGGCGAATGTTAGGCAAGTGGCAGAGGATCTGGGTGTGCAATATATTCTGGAGGGTAGTGTTCAAAGGTTTGGAGACGCGGTGCGCGTAACCGCCCAATTGATCGATGCAATCAACGGCCATCACCTCTGGTCAGAGCGCTATGACCGGAGTGTGAAGGATATCTTCGCATTGCAAGATGAGATTACCATGCGGATTCTCACAGAGCTTCGTGTGAAACTCGCGGAAGGCGAAGGAGCCCGCGTATATGAGAAAGGAACAAACAACCTTCAGGCTTACTTGAAAGTGGTGGAAGGGGAGCATTACAGGCGTCAGGAAAACAAAGAGGCGAATGCTGTGGCCATTCGGCTTTACCGCGAAGCCCTGGAACTGGACCAAAATTATGCAGTGGCTTATATCGAGCTATCCAGGGCACTCACGCGTACTGTGTATTTCGGTGCCAGTGAATCGCCCAAAGAGACTCTCTCCAATGCCATGAAGTTGGCACAAAAGGCTATCGAACTGGACAGCTCCTCGGCTGAGGCCCACGCTGCTGTCAGCTTGGTCTTTCTGGCGATGCATCAGCCTGATAAGGCGATTGAGGTCGGGGAGCGGGCTGTGAGACTTAAGCCCAACAGCAATTGGGCTCTCGATACTCTTGCCATGTCTCTGAATGCTTCCGGGAGAGGTGAGGAGGCCCTTCCTTTGCTCCGACAGGCCATTCGACTCAATCCCTTTGTTCCCATTTACTATGTTCAGGTCGGTAACGCTTGTCTTCAAACCGGAAGGTATGAGGAGGGCATCGCTGCGGTCAAGAAAGCCCTTAAGTTGGCTCCCAACAATCTGTTCGCAAATATTTTTCTGGCCTGTTTGTATATGTACGCCGGACGCGAAGATGAAGCCCGGGCTGCTGCCGCGGAGATCCAGCGAATAGACCCCAATTTCTCTCTTGAGAGGTGGTCCAAAGTGATTCCATGGAAAGAAGGTCCGGTGAAAGATCGCCAAATAGACGCCCTGCGCAAAGCGGGCTTGAAATGAGGAGTAATGGACTTACAACGAAATCTCTCCCAGTTAATTATGCACATTTCTCCCGGTAATCGTTACCTTTGAGATCTATCCCAGAGTAAACAGTTGTAGGTGTTTTCAGCAAGCACTCCTACCTTGTAGTTATTGGCTGACAGATTGCTACCATGATGCAAGATTTAACTTGATAATCGTTAGCTGCAATACTGGTCTGAAACATTCCTCCACAACTTGTGACTTTTTTGTTTTGACATTGAACCACATTTTTCGTATTCTTATCTGACACCAAAGCAAGTCTTTATCAAAATAGGAATGGAGACAGTCATGAAACATAATAGAATCCGATTTACCATTGCGATCCTAATGTTGCTTCTGGTCTTTCCCTTGGCTGCCAGCGCGCAGCTTATGATCATCGGCAACGACGAGAAAGCGACATGGGACGACGCCGGAAAGGTTGTGCTCACAGCTCCCGGCAAAGACACGATCTCCATCGTGGACATGTCCAAGCGGGAATCGCCGCGCATCGTCAGCAACCTTCCGCTAACCAACTCGGTTTTCGGCCCGCCGACGAACCTGGCCATCACGCCGAATGGACGGCTGGCCATCGTGGCGAACTCCGTCAACAACGTGCCTGATGGCGCGGGATGGAAGTCCGTACCCGACAACAAGCTCTACGTCATCGATCTCACGACAAGCCCTCCCAGCCACATCGCCACCGTTGAGGTGGGCAAGCAGCCCTCTGGCCTCGACATCAACAGGGCCGGCAACCTGGCGTTGGTGACCAACCGGGCGGACAACTCTATCAGCGTGCTCTCCATCGAGGGGAAGGACGTGAAGCTGGTGGACACGGTACCCATGGGCGAGTCAGTGGCTGCAGTGGCCTTCACCCCGGACGGGAAGCGCGCGCTGGCCGCGAAGTTCCCTGGGCACAAAATCGCGTTGCTGGAAGTAGACGGGCAAAAAGTGACCTACAAGAAGTATGACATGAATGTCGGCCTCTGGCCGTACAACATCGGCGTCACCCCGAACGGCAAGCTGGCCATCTCCGCCAACAATGGCAATGCGGGTGCTGCGGACGGACAGGTGGATACGGTAAGTGTAATCGACCTCGAGGCAACGCCCCCGCGCGTCATCGACCATGTCGTGGTCGGGGATGGGCCGGAGGGCTTCGTTATCAGCCCCACAGGTAAGATCGCCGTGGCAATGCTGCTGCGGGGCAGCAACTCGGATAAGAAAGCGTGGTTCTACAACCGCAACGGCAGCGTGGCGGTGCTAAAGATCGACGGCAAGAAGGTGACAAAGGTGGGTGAGGTCGAGGTGCGAGGGCTTCCCGAGGGGGCAGTCTTCAGTCCGGACGGAAAGTACCTCTATGTCGGCAACTTCCTCGACAGCGACGTTTCCATCCTGAAGGTGGACGGCACGAAGATCACGGATACCGGCAAGCGCCTTCAACTGCCTGGCCACCCGGCATCCATGCGCGGGCCGACCCGTTAGGCTACTTCTGTGTGGCGGTTCTGGGGCAGAGCGACCTGCAGCGGGTGTCCATCGCGAGTTCCAGGCTCGCATCTGGGAAATAAGATGCCAGAGTCGAACTGACTTATCGCTCTGCTGCCCCTGGAAATTCATCACAGTCTTTCGTAAGAGCGTTGGATACCACGAAAGAGAAAAGGAGATATATCTATGATTGGGAAAAAAACTCTTGTCATCCTCGGCATCAGCTTTATCGCATTTATCCTCGCTACTGCTGGTGCATTTGCATTTAAACCGGGGACCATCTTACAAGTCAAGAATTTAAAGAGCTGCAAGAACTGTGACCTCAGCAGAGCGGATCTCACTAGTATGGATCTCAGCGAAGCAGAACTGCAAGGTGCAAACATGAGCGGCGCAAACTTCTCCACTGCAAATCTTGGCCGTGCAAACCTGACTAATGCGGACATGGCCGGTGCGAGACTCTCAAATGTAAACCTAGCAGGTGCGAAACTTACCGATACGGACTTGACCGGCGCAAACCTGATTAAGGCAACTCTGACCGGCGCAGACTTGACTAACGCAAATCTCACTAATGCAAAGCTGACTGACGCAAGACTAAGTGATGCCAACCTGACCAATGCCAACCTGACCGGCGCAAGGATGAACAATGCAGTATTAACAGGCGCAAATCTGACCGGTGCAAATCTGACCGGTGCAAGGATGGATGGTGTTAGATGGCTGGATGGCACAATGTGCAATGAGGGATCTGTCGGGGAGTGCAGGCAGTGACTTCTTAAAAAGCGGAAGATTCGTATAAGTCTTCTTTCCTGAACTACGCACTGCGGGTAATTCGCAAGAAACCGTACCTAATTTGGAGGTTTGTTCTTTTTTATGTTTGAGGCATATCCCCCTTAGTTCTACATGTCGGCGGCTGCAGATTTTTTCAGCCGCCTTTTTTTAGAAGTATCCATGAGCAGGTAACACCGCTGATTATTTTTCGATTTTTTGCTGGTTTTCACGGGCTGACTCTTTCTCTGTGTGCCTCGACAGGATAATTCTGCTCCCGCCAACCGCTGAATCCACTGGCCAACGGCCGCACGTGCATAAATCCCTTCTTTCTCAGTATTAATGCCGCCCGGGCACTCGATGCGTCGTTCGGTCAGGCGCAGTAAGTCACTATTTCTCTTTCCACGGGAACAGCGGAAAACCGTTTCAGATTCTCCAGGGGAAAGTAAAGGGCGCCGGGAATTACGTACGGATCAGCCTCAAACTCCAGGGCATGCCTTACATCTAAAATGGCGATCTCATCACCAGCATCGATCTTCCCTTTAAGTTCTTCAGGGGTCATGCGGTTGGAAAACAATTTCTTAAGGAGATAGCCCCTGCGTAAATATTTCCACGCAATATAAAGGGCAACGAGCAGAATAACGGCTATAAGAACAATTCCTTGCCCCCAGTCGGGGAGGGCGATCCTTTCGGGCTGTATTTCACGGCTGAAGATGTAACCGGCACCCATGAAGAATCCTACCCAGAGGAGCGAACCGATGCTGTCGAAGAGGAGAAAAGTTTTAAGCGGTAATTTCACAATACCGGCAAGAGCGACCGTCAGATTGCCGAGCCCCGGAATAAACTTCGCGAACAGCAGTGAGGCAGGCCCGTGCTTTGTGAATAAATTTTGCGTTTTCCTGACGCAGGCATCCGGTTCCAGGGTGATGCGGCAGAGAAGAGAAAGAACACGAATGCCGCGAATCCGGCTGATAAAAAACCATGCAATATCCCCGAGCATGACAGCGGCGAAAGCCAAACCCATGGCATAGGCAAACCGTATGTATTCCATTTCCGCAAGTAGCCCCGCAGAAACAAGAGCAATAGTCGCAGGGATGGGAATGCCGAGTCTTTCTGTAAACAGCCAGAGAAAGAGGAGGATATAACCATATTGAATCAGAGCTTGGAGAATGTCATGCATCTGTGAGATAAAACCTTTTGCTTCATTTCGTCCTTAGAGAACGCGCTTCCAAATGCATGTTCCCTGCGAGAATACAGGGACGAGTGATCATTGGATACGGATCTAATATTCCAGAGAGCTTGCAACGTTTTTTTACTATAAGCAAGAGGAGTTTATGAGTCAAGGGTGTTCTAAGGGATTTTTGTTCCATCCTAATATCTCAAGGAATAAAAATGGCGGAACTCTAAATTGATATGTGGTACAATATCACTGAACACTGACTCTGACTGAACAGGTCGATAGCCCGTGCGGTATGTAATATTCATCATAACCGCTCTGTCTTCTGAAATGTCAAAAAAATATGACTGTGTCCGTAGGAAGTAGAAGTTACAGAAATCCTGCAAAGCATCTTGTTCTCATTTTAATCCTGGTAATTTCTCCGCTTTTTTTCCCCATGACCGGCAATACGCAAGGCTCTGCCAAGCCCTTCCCTTTTCATCCCGGAGAAAAATTGACGTACCGGGCTAAGTGGGGTCCAATAACAACCGGGGAGCTTACGTTGGAAGTTCTTCCCATGGAGACCATAGATGGTGTAAAGGCATACCACTTTGCCATGATCACAAAAACCAATGCGACTATCGATCACATCTATAAAGTTCGGGAAAGGCAGGATTCCTATTGCGACGGCGATATGACCCATAGTATCTTGTATAAAAAGGTGAGTGAAGGAGAACACCCGCGCGATGTCATCGTAAATTTTTACTGGGAAAAACTTGAAGCCACCCGTTCTAATTTCGGCGAGAAGATGGCGCCCGTTCCTATCGTACCGGGAACATTTGACACAGTATCCCTCTATTACGTCATCCGTCTTAAAGACATAAAGGAAAACAGCTTAATTGAAATACCCATCTCTGAAGGCGATAACAATATAATGGTGAAAGCAAGCGTCGCCAGGAGAGAACTGATCAAGATTGATGAAAAAATGTATGACACCTTCGAGGTCATACCAGACATGGAGAAGCTGGAATCGCAAAATGTGGTAAAAAAAGGCGATGTGCCACAGCTCAGAATCTGGTTTACTGCTGATGATAAAAGGATCCCCGTCAAAATCCAGAGCAAGGTAAAGGCAGGGTATTTTATTTTTGAACTTATTGCGGTAGAATCATAAAATAATCTCTGTACAAGGATGTGAACATCTTCAGTGCTTTCAATTTAGCGTTACATACTTGCCTCAAAGTTCTGCCAGAATCATGCTGGCAGTTCTTACAGGTCTTCTATCGTGCGAGTCAAGTTTTCTGAAAGTAGCCGCGGATATCTGAAGGGAGTTTAGCCGTGCGAAGAAAAATGGTGTTGCTGCCTGGATTGATCCTGTCGCTGTGCTTGATTACCGGTTGTGCGGCGAAGGCCCGTTCTCAGGTGGCTACAGTCTATAAGGATACGGGGTTTGCAAACCCGGGAAGTTACCGTCTGAATTTCCTTTTAGATGGCCAGGGTACGTTAGCTGAATATTTATTGAATGAGAAAACTAAGAATCCCGAGCTGAAGGATTTTGACATATCAGGGCTGGAAAAACTCTTTCGCATCTCCTATCCTCAGCTTTACCTTCCGGTCCAGCCCGGGGGTCCTCTCTGTAATCTGGAAACCAACTTCAAGCACTGCAAAGGCATTGAGTTGCTGGCTGATTTTGAAATATTTGCGGACGATACGGTCGTCTTGCATAGTCGCGTATTCTATCATGTGAAGATTCGCTTACAAAGATACGAGTCCTCCTTTTTTAGGACTGCCAAGGTACAGCGCGACCGTGGCGAATTTGCCTTACCTCGACATTATTATATAGGAGCTCTCATAGAATCGATCCAGAAGGCTTTGCCTATTCTGCAAGAAATAGAAACGGACTATCCCAAATATATTAAAGATGACAACCAGGAAATAGAGATTGAACTCACTCTGGAAGAGGCTCGCGAAAGATCAGCAGCTAAAAAAGCCGATCAGGACGTGAAAGATACTGCGGGATTAAGCGGCGGCGTCATTCTTTCCGCCCTTCCGAATATCTCTTTTCTTGCGGGCATCACGGTTTCCGCCTTAAATTCTGGAGGGAGAACTTTTTGGCAAGTTCTGAAAGAGGAAAAGGACTTTGATCTTTATAAGAGTTCATTGGATCTCAAGGATGTTAATTTTTCCTATGCCGAAAGTTCTGCCAGAAACTTCTCAGGAACATTCCGGCGATTATTCGAACCACCCCCAGATATAATCATCCGAAAAATAATCGTCAGGTTATGCCACAAAGAACAGGAGTTACCAACCCCCCAGGGCAATTCCGAGGGCGTTCTGCTTGATGAAAGAGAAAAATAATTATTGCGGCGGTTGTGCTTCATCTTCTGCGGCATACAAAGTCTTATTAAATTAAAAACTGCGGAACTCCGACATAAAATGTGGTATAGAAAAATAATACAGTCTGTGATACTAGGTCAATATCTTAATAGCAGCCATATCAATCAAGCTTCATTACCGATAAATCAGTCATAGAGAGTATGCCAAATGAGAATGATTCCCAAAGAAGAGAAGTTTTTCGATCTATTTTATGAGCTGGCAATCAAAATCGAAGAGGGAGGAGAACTCTTCCTCGACATGGTCGAGCATTATGAATATTCAGAACCGAAGATTGCGAAACTGAAAGAGTTGGAACAAGAAGCAGACGTCATCACCCATAAAACCTATGAAAAGATGCACAAGACTTTTCTTACCCCCATCGATCGTGAAGACATCTATGCTCTGGTCAATAAAATGGACAGTATCCTCGACATGATTGAAGCCTCTGCGGCCAGAATGTCTCTGTACAAGGTTAAGGTTCCTGCCAAAGAAATCATCGATCAGGCCAAGATATTAAATAAGGCAATCAAGAAGGTGAAATATATCGTCCACGCCATGAAAAACATGAAAAACGCTAAGATGATCCTCGACGCCTGCGTGGAAATCAACACCCTTGAGAACGAAGGGGACATTGTCATGAGGATGACGATGACCCGCCTGTTCGAGCAGGAAAAAGATCCCATCGAACTGATCAAGTGGAAGGAAATATTTGAGAGGATCGAAGAGGCTATCGATGTCTGTGAGGATGTTGCTAACGTTGTGGAAGGCATCGTCCTGAAATACGCCTGATTCTTTTGTATTCGTCCTTCTTTCATTCCAGCGACGATAGCCTGGAACAGCTACCTGGTGTGTTGGACTCGTAGACGTCTCTAACAGGCGGCCTCAAGCGACTATAAGATTATATTCCAAGTGATGAAAAATGGCATACCCAATATCGACAATATGGTAGATTTAGTAAGGGCGGATAACAATGGCTAAAACTATCACATTAAAGGTTGGACGAAAAATAAGCAAAAAAGAATTGGTGAAGCGGGGTTGGACTTTGTTTATGACTTTGCCTAACGGTAATGAAGTGTTCAGCCGTAATTACATAAAAATAATGTGGGATCCGCAAAAAGAAGAGGTCGTCCACCTATTCACAGCCGCAGATACTTACAGGCGATTCTAAACATTCGCATGTAAAAAAATCTCGTTCAAAAATTCCTTTTATGTCACCATAAGCTTCCAGTTTATCGGAGGAATGGCGGGTTCTACACTCTCCAAATAAAATGTTAACTGATCGTCATGTGTGCCATAAAGATTTTTGATTGACATTTATTATTTGGTATGCCAAATAAATAACCCGATGGATGTATTCCGTTGAGGTTATGGAGATGCCCCCTGACGACAGACTCATTTATCTACTTTTTACAGCCCAGCAGAAACTCCGCACTTACTTGAAAAAAATGATGACCAAGGAGAACGTCAGGGTGACCACGGCACAGGCCGGTATCCTGTTCCTCCTGAAGCAGAAGGACGGCCGGACCATGAGCGAACTGAGCCAGATCCTGTCGATTGACAATTCCACCATCACCGGCCTGGTAGACCGTCTTGAGAAAACGGGATTGGTCCGGAGAAATGCCAGCCCCCATGATCGCAGGGCATCACACGTCTTTATCAATCCGCAAGGGATAGAAGAAGTGGACAAGGCGAGAAGGGTTATCAGAATGGTTAACCAGGAAATAAAGAATGGGTTTTCAGCGGAAGAGCTGGATTCGTTCAACAGGATTCTGAAAAGTTTTTTTCACAAATTCGATTCGGGTCCGACCTAAGAGTTGAGAGATGTACGCACTTAATAAAAAAGACGTCCCCTCTCTGATGGAGAAGGTGGCTGTATTTGCCGGGAAGGAAATTGCCACCAGGCATGATCTGCATACTATTGATGATTTCCCACGGGACATATGGAGAAAGATGGCGCACGAAGGCCTCTTTCGCCTCGGGATCCCTGTTAAATACGGAGGAATAAAAATCGCTTATGGCGCTCTTGTCCTTGTCGGCGAGACTTTAGTCAAACACGGGCATAACATGGGGCTGGCCCTGTCGTGGATCATCCATCTGCTGGCTTCAGGTTTCATGATCGGGAAATTCGGGACTCCGCCCCAGCGGGCAGAGTATCTGCCGAAGATGGCAGAGGGCGGCATCACGGCCTCTATCGCCTTTTCCGAACTCAAGTCAGGAGCAGACCCCCGCCATCTCGGCACGACGGCCCATCGAGAAGGGGATCATTTTATTTTGAACGGCGAAAAAGCTTATCTGACCAACGGACCCCTGGCGGACTTCTTTGTGGTTTATGCTGTAACCGGTGCGGCCGAAGGGAAGAAGCAGTTTACGGCCTTTCTTGTTTCGAGAGAGAACCGGAATCTGGCGGTCACGGAAATGATGAAACTGGATTTCCTCAGGCCATCCCCCCACTGCATGATCAGGCTGGAAAACTGTCGTGTGCCGATCTCTGCGATGCTTGGCAGGGAGGGAACTGCTCTGGGAGAAATGGCGCGGCCTTGCCGTGCACTGGAGGATGCGCTCTTGAACGGTCCCATCTTGGGAGGCATATGCAGGCAGATGGAAATCATGCTGCATGCCCTCCGTAAGCAGGGTGTGACGCCAGCCGATGACGTCATGAGGGGCCTCGGCGAAATGGAGACGTGGCGGCAGACGCTGCGGTGGATGGCCTGTGAAGCAGCGAAACGGATGGAAAAAAGCGGCGGTAAAAGCGAGTCTGAGACATTACTCTTGTCTTTTCGAACCATGGCGGCGGACTGCCAGTCCCTGGCAGAGCAGATCATAGAGAGATCGGGTATCGGCATGGAAGGGGAGCTGGCAGCCATGACAAAGGATATACGCCGTACACTTGAATTGCTGAGAGGCGCAGACCCGTCAAGGCAGAAAAAAATAGGTGAGAAAATTATTGTAAGGAAGGAGTCAAATGAGCACATTAAACGCTAAATTTGCCACCGTGGAGGTGGTTCGTAAGGGCCTTAAGGACGTGGGCTACATTGCCACGACGCAGATCGCCCACACGCTATATCTGGCTTACCACCTGGAAAAGCCTGTCCTCGTGGAGGGGCCCGCGGGTGTGGGGAAGACGGAACTCGCCAAGGCGGCTGCTGCCTTCATGGGAGTTCCCCTTATCCGGCTTCAATGCTATGAGGGGCTCGACGAGTCGAAGGCCCTGTACGAATGGAAATACGGAAAGCAGCTTCTCTATACCCAGCTTTTGAAAGACAAACTCGACAGCGTCATCGAGGGGGAGACGAATCTCGCCGAATCCATCGAGAAGCTTCACCAATACGATGATATCTTTTTCTCCCCCCAGTTCCTCGAACCGAGGCCGTTGCTCAAGGCCCTCCAGCAAAAGGACGGGGCAGTCCTCCTCGTCGATGAGGTGGATAAGTCTGATGACGAGTTCGAGGCCTTTCTTCTTGAAATCCTCTCGGACTTCCAGGTCTCCATCCCCGAGATAGGCACCATAGAGGCCACGTCGAAGCCTTTCGTTTTTCTCACCAGCAACAGCACAAGGGAACTCGGAGAGGCCTTAAGAAGGCGCTGCCTCCATCTGTACATCTCGTTTCCCGAGCAGGGACTCGAAAGGGAAATTGTCATGACCCGCGTCCCGGGCATATCGGAGAGGCTGACCAGGCAACTGGTATCCTTCATACACCAGGTCAGAAAACTTGATATTAAAAAACTGCCGTCCGTGAGTGAAACCATCGACTGGGCGAAGACGCTCGTTATACTCCATGCAGAAACCCTCGACAAAGAAATGGTCAGGGAAACATTGAACACGTTTCTCAAGGCCCAGGAAGACATCCGGGTCACTGAAGAAAAACTGTACACGTTAACGGAGCATGCCCTCCGGGAGGCAACCTGATTGGATCGCACTCTGGAGAACTTTATCACTGCACTGCGCCGCTCCGGCGTGAGGATATCCGTCGCGGAAACGATGGATGCCCTGCGAGCCGTGGAACTGTCAGGCTATGGGGACAGGTGGGTGTTGAAAGATTTTCTGTCTGCCTCACTCGCCAAGTCCATGCCGGAGAAGGATATCTTTGAGGTCTGTTTCAGCCGCTTTTTTTCCCTCGATTATATTACAGGAGAAGATTTCCTCTTTGAAAATGAAAACCTCCCCTCGATTCTCCAGGGGGAAGCGCCCCTGACGCAGATGTTCATTTCCGGCGACGTAGGCGGGCTTGCCATGGCGTTTAGGGGTGCAGGAGAGAGGGCGGACATCCGCAGCATTCAGTCATGGACGCAGAAAGGCCTTTTCATGCAGAGGCTTTTTCAGGAGCTCGGCCTGGAGGGTCTAAACAGGGACATCCGGAGGCTTGCCGAAGTTGGAGGTCAGGATGCCCTCAATCAGGCGAAAGCCCTGGAATCCATGCGGGACAATCTCATGGAAAGGGTGAGAACTCTGGTTGAAAGACAGCTCGAACTTTACGCCGCGAGGCGTTCTTATGAGCTCTCCGAGGGCTACATCAGAAATGCAAGGCTCTCAGCGCTGGATGAGCGGGATCTGGCCCGGATCCATAAGATTATACAGAGAATGGTAAAGCACCTGAAGGACCGCTATTCGAGGAGACCAAGGGCTGCCCGGAGGGGACACCTGGACTTCAGGAAGACTTTCCGGAAGAGCATCACCTACGGCGGACTTCCGTTTGACACCCATTGGAAATCGAAGAAGATTGATCGCCCGGAAATCGTTGTCATCTGTGACGTGAGCCGTTCTGTCTCGAACATAGTACGTTTTTTTCTTCTCATTCTATACAGCTTAAATGAGGTTATCTCCCGAATCCGCTCCTTCGTGTTCTGTACGAACCTGGTTGAAGTAAGCCCTCTGTTTGAAATGCACCCGCTTCACGAGGCTCTCGCGATGCTTCGCTCGGGGGCCGGTATTCCGATTCTTCTGGGCCGCACTGATTACGGAGGCTCCTTTCTTGATTTCAAGGATCAATATTCAGATTGCCTGACGAAGAGAGCGACGGTGATCATCCTGGGGGACGCCCGCAATAACTATTCGGAGCCGCATACCGAAGCGCTTCGGTTCATTTCCGAAAGGTGCAAGAGGTTAATATGGCTCAATCCCGAAACGCCTTCTCTCTGGGGATCGGGTGATTCGGAGATGAAAAAATATCTCCCTTACTGCAACATCGCGCGGGAATGCAGCACCCTCCGCCATCTTGAGAGAGTCGTGGAATATCTGCTTCGCGTCCATAAACAGTGACAATGGTATCAAGTATCAAACACATGAAAACTCTCGATGTCAGTCGGGAGAGCGGTAATTGCGCGACATGTCTGTACCTGGCCTGCGAGGAAGGCGCCATAGAAAAAGAGAAGTGTTTACGATTTGCCCGCTTCGTCGATCACCTGTTAATTGAAAGATCGAAAGATTGCGAATACTGGCAGCCGGCCCATGGCAATTGACGCTGCCGCAAATCGGATGCGTCAGTCCCAAAGGAAATACCAAGCCTGAAAAGGTAGAATCGCTATCTATCAAAAGGTGAAGTTTGGATAGGGAACTTGAGGAAGCGAAGAGACTGGCCAGGAGGATCGCCGGCTCCACAGGGTCTCCGAGGTTTTACACAGAAAAGAGAAGAGCGCTGGAGGCTTCGCGACGCATGTTTGGATCTTCTCCTCTGGTCAGGGAGTGCCTCAATCTTGTGAGTGAACGGGAAGGCGGAATCGGCCACGGTATCGGCCATAGCAGGAAGGTCGCAATCGATGCGGGGGCTATTTCCCTGGTGGAGTATGCCCCTTTCCGACAGAGGTCGGAAGTCCGGCGGATAGTTCTTCTGGCCCATGTGGCAGGTGTCCTTCATGATGTCAGGCGGCTGGAGAAGGATCACGCCCAGGCAAGCGCCGGGGAAGCGGGGATGCTCCTTACACGCTTTGATCTGGCAGATAGGGAGGTGCTGGCCATCACCAGCGCCATCAGGAATCACGAGGCTTTTCGCGCCGCCGAGATACTCGAAGATCCTCTGTCCCAGTTTCTTTCCGATGCACTCTACGACGCCGACAAATTCCGCTGGGGGCCGGACAACTTCACGGAAATGCTTTGGGACATGGTGGAATACAGAAAGGCCTCATTGGATGCACTCCTCACGCGGTTCCTGAAAGGCATGGAAGGGATAAAGCGCATCCGTGAAACTTTTCGTACCCACACAGGTAGAATATACGGTCCCGATTTTATCGACCGCGGCATCGAGATCGGCATGAAATTCTATACGGACATCCTCCAATCAAAATCCTGACCACAAACTCTTAAACCATTTGCCCCCTAAAATCATATTGACATACAAGACTGCTTCTCCTATACTTCTCGCACCGAAAAGGAAGTTATATCAGAAAATATTAACATAATTTATAGCAGTCACAAAATACGAAAGAAAGCCTTCCTGAGACAGTAATGCCGGAAGGCTTTTTTAACTGTGACGGTTCGTAAAAAGGCCGGCCATTAAATATAGAATATGGAAAATATCCGTAACTTCAGCATTATCGCCCATATTGACCACGGGAAGTCGACCCTTGCCGATCGGCTTATCCAGTATACCGGTGTGAGCAACGAGCGAACTTTTAAAAACCAGATACTGGATAATATGGATATTGAACGTGAGCGGGGAATTACGATCAAGAGCCAGGCAATTTCCCTCCCGTATCAGGCCAGAGACGGCAAGGCATACAGCCTCAATCTGATCGACACGCCGGGCCACGTCGACTTCTCCTATGAAGTCTCCCGCGCCTTGGTCTCATGCGAAGGCGTCCTTCTCCTGATCGATGCCGCACAAGGCGTGCAAGCCCAGACTTTAGCCAATCTCTATCTTGCCATGGAGCTCGGTCTGGAAGTCATTCCCATCATCAACAAGATTGACCTGCCTTCCGCGGATGTTGAAAAGGTCATCGAACAGATCGACTCGGAGCTGGGATTGGACCCTGACAGCCATCTCACGTGCTCCGCAAAAGAAGGCACGGGTATCGAAGAGATTTTGGAAGCCATCGTGGAGAGGATTCCACCCCCGAAGGGCAACCTGCACGCGCCCCTTGCCGCCCTCATTTTTGATGCCCAGTACGACCCTTTCCGCGGGACGGTCATTCACTGCCGCGTCTTTGACGGTGCAGTGAAAAGCGGAGACATCGTACGTTTCATGTTCAATAACGCAACTTACAAGGTTGAAGAAGTCGGCCATTTTCTCCTCACCCGCCAAGCGCGCGATAATCTCAGTGCAGGCGAGGTAGGTTATATCATAGCCGGCGTGAAGACGGTTTCGGATGTCCGTTCCGGTGACACAATCACACTCCACAACCGCCCCTGCGAAAAACCGCTTCCCGGTTTCAAGGAGATCAAACCTGTCGTCTTTGCCTCCATTTACCCGATTGCCTCGGATGACTATGAGGCGCTGGCTGTCTCCCTTGAAAAATACAAACTCAACGATGCATCGTTCATCTATCAAAAAGATTCATCTGTGGCCCTCGGCCAGGGATTCAGGTGCGGCTTTCTCGGCCTTCTTCACCTGGAGATCGTTCAGGAACGGCTGGAGAGGGAATATGATCTTTCCATCATTTTGTCCGTTCCCAGTGTCCGTTACCGGTTTACCTTGAAAGATGGGACGGTGATAGACGTGGACAACCCGGCGCATTATCCCGATCCATCTATCATTATCAAATCCGACGAACCGTATATCCGCGCAACCATGATGATGCCGGAGAAATACCTCGGTGCGGTAATGAAGCTTTGCATGGAAAAACGGGGGGTGAATTCAACCCTCAACTACACTGGTCCCGGGCGGGCGGAACTCATCTATGAAATACCCCTCGCCGAGGTTATCTATGATTATTATGACCGTTTCAAGTCCGTCACCCAGGGCTATGGCTCCTTTGACTATGACGTGATCGATTACCGGGAAGGAAGCCTTGTCCTCCTGGATATCCTGGTTAACGGGGAGAAAGTGGATGCCCTGTCGCAGATCGTGCACCGGGATCGCGCACGCGCCAGGGGGCTCTTGGCCTGCGAACGCCTCAAGGATGAAATACCCCGGCAAATGTTCAAAATCGCAATTCAGGGAGCAATCGGCGGGGAAATTGTTGCCCGAACGACGATCTCGGCTTTCCGCAAAGACGTAACGGCGAAATGCTACGGCGGAGACATTACCCGGAAGCGAAAGCTTCTCGAAAAACAGAGGAAGGGGAAGAAACGCATGAAGATGATAGGCTCAGTCAGCATCCCGCAGAGCGCCTTTCTCGCCGTCCTGAAGTCCGGCACTGAATGAAGATGCACCATGATAAAATTTTTGATTCACCCTTCACGAAATCAATTTTCACTTTTTTAAACCTCTTGATATGGAATCCAGCATAGACATCTCAACAACAGATACAACTCCCGGCCTGTACATTCACATACCCTTCTGCAAAAGCAAATGTCCCTACTGTAACTTCTATTCGGTTACCTCTTTCAGCATGATCGACGAATTTTTGAATGCACTCGTGAGGGAAATGGAAATGTACCGGGAGGCGTTCACCCGCTTTGACACCGTCTATATAGGCGGCGGTACTCCCTCTCTCCTTGCCATAGAGCACTTCGACAGCATTCTGTCGAATATTCGAAATACCTTCATCCTCTCACCAAACCCGGAAATCACCGTCGAGATCAATCCGGCAGATAGTCCACAGGAATATCTTGAATCCATTCGCCGCCTGGGATTCAATCGCCTCAACATCGGCGTCCAGTCATTTGACGATAAGGTTCTGACATTCCTCAAGCGCAGGCACTCCGTCCGCGAAGCGCTGGATACCATAGAAGCTGCCGGGAACGCCGGATTTGAAAACATTGGAATCGATCTGATTTATGGCATCCCCGGACAGAATATGACATCATGGCTTGACACCGTATCGCAGGCGCTATCTCTTAACTTGGCACACCTTTCCTGTTATCAGTTGACCATCGAAGCCGGCACACCCCTTGGCCTCCGGCATCACCGGGGAGAAATTGTCTTGCACGATGAAGAGCTGCAGCATGCATTCTTCATAAAAACTTCAGAAATACTTGAGAATGCCGGATACGTCCACTATGAGGTATCCAACTTCGCAAGAGACATTTCCCTCGCATCAAAGCATAATCAGAAATACTGGAACCATACACCTTACCTCGGTCTGGGCCCGGCTGCGCATTCTTTTATGGGACATAAGCGCTGGTGGAATCATAGTTCTCTTGATGAATATATCGGGGATATCGAGGCGGGCAAGCTGCCTCTGGATTCCTCAGAGATACTGACGAGAGAACAATTGCATCTGGAAGCATTCTTCCTCGGTCTCCGCACGAAGAGGGGCATCCACCTGCACAATTATTCCTGCACGTATGGTTATGATCTCATATCAGAAAAAGCTGATACCCTGGCAAGACTCGTTAAGGCAGGATTCATTGAAATAAATGAAGGTTATCTGCTGCCTACCCGTACCGGTCTCGCAGTAGCTGACAGCCTGGTATCGATATTGGCATTTGAGTAAAAGGTCCGCACCCTATGCCTCGCATTTTCAAATACTACTTATTCTTCTTATCCCGCTTTTCCTGCTTCTTTTCCTTTGCTGATTTGCTTGGCTTCTTTTTAGTATCTCTCTGAGCGTCCCTTGATTTTGCCATTACAATCCTCCATCATAAAGTATCTGATAAGATTAAATCCTCTGAAAACATGGGGTCAAGTCTCTTCTTGGCTCATATGAGCAGTTTTTCGGCTGCTGTTATCCTATGCCGCAACGAACTCGATTTTAACCCGCATCCCGGTTGCTTCGGCGATCTTTTCCAGGGTCTTGAGTGTGAAGCCCTCATACTCGCCGCTCTCGATCCTCGAAATCGCCTGCTGGCTGGTTCCCATAAGTTTTGCCAGTTGCTGTTGCGATAAGCCCTTCTTCTCACGCAGTTCCGCAATCTTCATTGCCAGCTTCAGAGCTTGCCTCTCTTCTTGGTAATGCGCTTTGAACTCGGGATCTTTGATATCTTCCCGTAACCTGCTTTGGAATGTCCGAACTTTGCCTTTTTTCATAGAAAGCAGGAAACCTCCGCATTCAGTCTTCCATGCTTTTTTCCGCTAAGTCAATATCCTTCTTTTTCAGTTGCCGCGTTTTTTTGGAAAATGCATGTACCAACACAATCTGATCAAACATCTGGAAGAAATAGAGAATGCGGTACTGGTTCGAGCGATGATGTATCCTCAATTATCTTATTTTACCCCTGACAATGTCGGCATAGGGCCGCTTGAGATTCGGCCATTGCTCTTACAAGAGCGACAGGTAGCAGCCACCTTAGCCCGCGACTTTTTGTCTAACCCATCAAGAAAATCATCAAGCAGTGAAACGCCCGGCTCAGCAGTGTAGAAGACTAGATTGTACAAGCACACCTCCACGCCACAGTTATTGTATACATCATGTTTGATGTATTGTCAAGATCGTGTAGTAGCTTTCAAACCATATTGTGAGAGGGCAATGAATGAAAATATTAAAGAGGTCGGTTATTGGCAACACCTACAAACAAATACTACAGGATTTTTTTAAAAATGTTTATTACGGATCGAATTCTGTATTTTTTAATGCCTATACGTTAATTTTAGTAACCCAGCCTTCTTGCATTATTTAGTGCCTTATCTCTCCATTGCCCTGAATAGTCAGACCTCACATATGTATCGTATGCCGTTCTGAAATACCTCCCTGCCATGTCACGTTGACCCTGTTTTTCGTATAGCACAGCCATGTTATACATGAGCGTGGCATAAGCGGTGGTATTCTGAAGCCCCAGTCTGTCCATTATGGATTGGGAGTTCAGGTCGTATTCCAGCGCACGGTCAAGCTGGCCCTTGTTCCAGTAAACAAGACCGATGTTCATCATGAGATTGGCATAATCGGCGGTATTCTGTAACCCGAGCCTGTCCATCATGGATTGGGAGTTCAGGTCGTATTCCAGCGCACGGTCAAGCTGGCCCTTCTTCCAGTAAACAACGCCGATGCCATACATGAGCGTGGCATAACCGGCGGTATTCTGAAGCCCCAGTCTGTCCTTTATGGATTGGGAGTTCAGGTAGTATTCCAGCGCACGGTCAAGCTGGCCCTTGTTCGAGTAAACACTGCCGATATTCATCGTAAGAATGGCATATTCGGTGGTATTTTGTAACCCGAGCCTGTCCATTATGGATTGGGAGTTCAGTTCGTATTCGAGCGCATGGTCATGCTGGCCCTTCCTGTGGTAAACAACGCCGATGCTGTACATGAGAGTGGCATAACCGGCGGTATTCTGAAGCCCGAGCTTGTCCCTTATGGCTTGGGAGTTCAGGTAGTATTTGAGCGCACGGTCAAGCTGGCCCTTTTCCCCGTAACCACTGCCCATGTTCATCATGAGCGTGGCATAAGCGGTGGTATTCTGAAGCCCCAGTCTGTCCATTATGGATTGGGAGTTCAGGTCGTATTCCAGCGCACGGTCAAGCTGGCCCTTGTTCCAGTAAACAAGACCGA
>CAITLA010000099.1 GCA_903893135.1 uncultured Syntrophaceae bacterium
AGGGCGTCTTCGATCCCCTTCTCGAGGGAATCTTCATCTTTGACGCCTGTAACGCCTACGCTTGAACCTTCCCTGGTGGGCTTCGTAAAAACAGGGAATGCAAAATGTTTCGTGATTCTCCTCTTGACATCTTCTTTATTTTCCATCCACTCCCTTTCGTGGACGATGATACTGTCGGGGACACTCAACCCCTCAGCCTTCAGGAGTGTCTGCTGCATGTGTTTGTCCATGCCCAGGGCTGATGCCAGTATCCCGGGGCCTGTGTAGGGTATTCCTAAGAGTTCCAGAAGACCCTGGATGCATCCGTCATCTCCATACTTTCCGTGCAGGGATATGAAGGCGAAATCTATTTCCTTCTTCAGGTCCTCGTATGATATCTTACGCGCCTCCTTTGCCAAACGTTCCAATATGTCGACGGTGGTGTTTTGAGAAACGAGTTGCCACGTGATGACCCACAGGCTTCCATGATCATCCATGAATATCGGTTTGCCTTCGTAGAGTTCAGCATCAAGGTTATCATAGACATTCCTGCCGCTGTTTAGCGAAACCTCCCTCTCCGAGGACATGCCGCCCGATATGATGCCTACTCTTAGCTTTTTCATACAATCAAAAATCCCAGAAAAAAGTCACGCCACTGTTGGGGAATATCCATTCATTGTCGCTGATGCGAAGCCTGATGGATTTTCCCCGTTTCCGGATGATCTCCGGATACGGTTGCTTCCCTGCAAAGAAGCTGACTTCTTTCACATATCTGAATTTTACTCCCTCGTAATTGAAGGAAATGTCAAGACCCCTGGTGGGGTATACAATATAGACAGAGAAGGTATTGCTGCTCTTGGATTTCTTCGTGACAATCTCGATCTCCACCCTGGCCTGCTTATTCAATTTCTTCTTTAGCTTATCATCGCCGCACCAGACCTCATAACCCCTCTCGGTATTTTCCGTCCTTATTATGGGCACATCTTCATTGTCTATGCGCACCCCGGCGACTTTGAAATCCTTCTCCGTAACCGGATCATCCCCCCTGCTTAAAAGCCACCGGTACTCGCATTTCTTGTCGTTGAAGAAAGAGGACAATTGTTCATCGTTTAGGGCGCAGCCTATCATGAAGAAAGGATTCTTCATCGTCTTCATATATTCGATATGAGTGGTAACCTTAAAGTACTCTGCCGCTCTATCGTCTGACAACCTCTCTTCCTTGGAAAACTCATTTACAGAAATATCATACTTGAAATTGGTCCTTAACTCCAACTGACGGTCTTCTTTACCAAAGAGGGTTTCAAACATCTCGTAATATATGGCGTCTCCCAGTTCTTCATCGTGGGCCCTTGCCTGAAAGCAGTGGCGCATAATACCGTCGATCCTGGCGATCGACTTTTCTTCGCCGGGAATAAAAATTCTCCGCAATCGGGGCTCTACGGTATCAGTTTTTCCCTTATGCAAGAAAACGCGTGGCGCCCGTTTGCCTAAAGCGCATAGAATTTCATAGCTGATGGTATTCACTTTTCCCGCGATCTCATCGGCAGATATGTATTCATGGCCCTGGCCGCCCATGAGGACCACCTCATCACCTATACGGCAATTATCTATGCGGCTGACATCGATGGTGCACATGTCCATGGAGATATTCCCGACTATGGGGGCGCGCTTTCCCCCGACAAGCGCTTCGCTTTGGTTGGAGAGGATGCGTCCGTATCCGTCGCCGTATCCGACCGGTATGGTCGCTATCTTTGTCGGCTTACCCGTTATATAAGACCGGCCATATCCGATGCCGTATCCTTTGGGGAATTCCTTAATGAGGACCACCCTCGTCTTAAAACTCATGACAGGTGCAAGATCTGCCTTTGCTTTTGTTTCCGGTCCGGGATAGATGCCATAAGACATGAGACCTGGTCTCACCATATCCAGGTGAAATGCCGGAAAATTGAGTATGGCTCCGCTGTTTGCCATATGTTTGACGGGAATCCGGATCTGGTGTTTCTCCAGTTTCTCCAGGAGCTCTTTAAATAGATTCCACTGCATGGTGTTATATGCATCCATAGTTTCACTGGACGACAGGTGAGTGAATATGCCATCAACTACGATATTGGGAAATCCGAGGACTTCTTCGATCATCTTGAAGGCCTCGTTATGGATCGTTCCGCCTCTCCCCATGCCCGTATCCACCTCTATGTGGATAGGTGTCCTTATATCTGCCTTCTTACTTTTTTTCTGAAGTTCCCGGGCGAAGTTGATATCCGAGACAGATGGTATCAGATTGTATTTGATGATTTCATCAATTTCAGAGCCGGTGGAGGGGCTCAGGATAAGGATGGGAGTTGTGATGCCGCTGACGCGCAATTGCACGCCTTCGTCTGCATTGGCAATGCCTAAGAGAGCGGCGCCGTTTTTCAGGGCGACGTTGGAAATCTCAATTGCGCCATGGCCGTAAGCG
>CAITLA010000100.1 GCA_903893135.1 uncultured Syntrophaceae bacterium
AAGGGGCTGTTGCCCAAAGCCTGCTTTAAAATTCGGGCAAAAGGTCTATGAGCCGTGGAGCTAAAGAATAATCCATTTCCCGGAATGCATTAAATCGAAGCTTTATGCCCTTAAATAATACCCTCTCCTCAATGGATGAGATGCATTTAATGGCTGAAGCCTTCAGCTCTTTGTCAAACCTCAAAAGAACCATAATGTTCTGTATCGCGGATGTAAGGTATTCCTGAATCTGTACCCTCCAGAGCCTTCTCCAGCGTGCCCGTTTGAAGCCAAACCTGACAGCTCTGGCAAACGAGCGCTCCATTAAGTGCTGGCGGGTTCGGATGTCTGCCCTGGAGGCAGACGATTTGGACTTTAGCCTCATGCTGTCCAATTCTCTTTGCCTTATATGCCTATGCACCGATCTGCCATGCTTTGAGGGAGTGCAGTTATTTTTGAGATGACAGGAATCGCAGATCTTGGCTTGACATTTATAGATTAAGGTCTTTCTTTTCTTATTGGCGCCTCTGTGCTTAAGCTCTTTCCCCGCAGGGCAGCGGTATACATTATGTTCGGGATCGTACAGAAAGGCTTCATCGGTAAACAGGCCGTTTCTCAATCCCCCTTTCTTCTGGCTGTCCTTGAGATCGGGGATATGGGCATTTATGCCTAGATCACTGCAGGCAATGTAATTCTCAATAGTTCCGTATGCGGTGTCCGCCACGACTGTATCTGCTGATAGTTGCGTGTTCTCCTGATGGATGGAAAGAAGCGGAATAAGCTGATGGGCCTCGCTTACTGCCCCCGCCGTCACCTGGGTGGCGGTAATGATCTCGCTCTTTTCATCCACGCTCCTGTGTATCTTGTACTGGAGCTTCTGTTTGCCTTTGCCTACAGAGGCGTCGGGATCGGTGGTTGATCGGAGTTTACTGTTAACATTGCCTGATTGCGGCTCCTGTTCATCGAGGCGCGATTCGAGCTCATGGAAACCTTTTGCGATTTGCTCTTTCAAACATTCTGTGCTTACAATGGAGTCATTGGAGGCATCGGCCTGGATGAAACTCGAGTCTACAAAAATTTTTGTCCCGTCTACCAGACCGGCTTGAACGCATTGCCAGACAATCCGTTCAAAAAAGCCCTTGAAGGCCGAATGACCCCAGCGGGCCCTTGCTTTACTCAGGACGCTGTGATCCGGCACAGCGCTGTCCAGATCATAGCCCAGAAACCATATCCAGTCTAAACGCATGGGGATGGTCTTCATAAGTTCGCGCTCGGAACGCACATTATAAAGAAGGAGAAGGAGCATCATCTTGAGTATGATGGGAGGAGCAATCGATACGTTGCCTCTTTCTCCATAGAGGTCTTTTACATCGGTATAGATAAAATAAAAATCGACGCGCTCCCTGATTCTCCTTAATATATGATCGTCGGGGATCCTCTGTTCGAGATTGAATTGATGATAGAAAAGTTGCGGCTGGAAGTCCGGTTGAAAACCCATCATGGTTCGGCACCTCATCATTCCGTGATGAAGTCTTATAAATAGTTTTTTCTCTATTTGCAAAATTTATTTGGGCAACAGCCCCTAAAGTCCTGCACTACATTTATTGTGTTTACGTAGTGCAGACCTTCAGGTCTGCTATGTCGGAGAGACTTAAACTAAAAAAATTTCTGTATGGGAAAGATATTCGCCATAGGAGACATCCACGGCTGCATCTCCCAGCTTGACAGGCTGCTGGCGCAGCTTGATATCGATAAGGAGGAAGACACGCTCCTCTTCATCGGCGACTATATCGACCGTGGCCCTGATCCAAAAGGGGTCATCGATTCCATTCTCGATATCAGGAAAAACGTCAGCAACGTCGTCTGCCTCTCAGGCAATCATGAAGATATGTTTCTCAACTACTGCCTTGACCGCAGAGATGAAGAGCTCTACATGTCCAACGGGGGCATGCGGACATTAGCGTCGTATGGCTTTTCCCCGGAAGGCACGGAGGAATTAATCCTGCCGGAAAGCCACAGAGAGTTCTTCACCAGCCTCCGCACATACCATGAGACTGACGATTATATATTCGTCCATGCCGGCCTGAGACCCGGCGTTCCCCTTGATCGGCAGGACCGCGAGGACCTTCTGTGGATACGGTTCGAGTTCATCAGGTCTCCATATGATTTCGGCAAGACCGTCATTTACGGACACACGCCCGTGTTCCTGGATGAGCCTCTGATCGACAAGAATAAGATCGGCATTGATACAGGCGCCGTCTATGGCGGCTGGTTGACGTGCATCGAACTGCCGGAGATGAAAATATACCAGGTATGACTTTCATGAAAATTATCGAATGCGTCCCCAATATCAGTGAGGGCCGGGACAGGAAAAAGATAGACCGCATCGCGGCGGCGCTTTCCTCAGTCGAGGGCGTGAGACTCCTTGACGTGTGCGTCGATGCGGATCACAACCGGTCTGTCCTGACCTTCATCGGAGAACCGGAAGACGTATTAAAAGGAGCTGCTGCTGCCTGCGAGAAGGCCCTTGATCTCATCGACATGCGCAAACACAACGGCGTGCACCCCCGGATCGGAGCTGTCGATGTGGTCCCCTTCGTCCCTTTGAAAGGCGCGACAATGAAAGACGCCGTAGACTTGGCGCACCGGTTTGGCCGCGCCTTCGGAAAGAAGCGCAGAATCCCCGTCTACTTCTATGGTGAGGCCTCCCTTGATCCTAAAAGAAGAGAATTATCCGATGTCAGAAGAGGCGAATACGAGGCTTTGAAAACGCGGTTCGACGATCCTCTGTGGATACCGGACGCCGGCCCGGCCCGCTTCGATCCGCGGAGCGGCGCAGTTGCCTGCGGAGCGCGGGAGCCGCTCATTGCCTACAACATCAATCTCGCCACGGACAATCTTCAGGTGGCAAAGGATATCGCCTGTTCCATCAGGCAATCAAGCGGCGGACTGCAATATGTAAAGGCCATCGGCGTTCCCCTCGCGAGCAGGAATATCGTCCAGGTATCGATGAACCTCACCAATTATAAAGTGACATCACCGCGGACAGTATTTGACGTGGTGAAGGAGCAGGCAGCCTCGCACGGCGTTTCCATCCTGGAGTCGGAACTGGTCGGCCTCATCCCCGAGGAGGCCCTCGAAGGCGTTCCCGCCGAATATCTCCAGCTATCGAATTTCTGCGCCGAATGCATCATCGAAACCCATCTGTAGTCACCGTATATCCCCTCTCTTTCTCGACGCGCATAAGCCCCCTTTGACAAAGGGGGCAACGGGGGATTTTCAGATGTAGCGCGGACATTCAGGTCCGCTATATAGAGTGTCATTGCGAGCAGACGCGGTGCGCGGCAATCTTTTTTTCGAAAACAATGTGCGATTGCTTCGGTCGTTTCACTCCCTCGCAATGACCATGCGTTGTCATTCCCACCCCACAATACAACGATTGACACTTTTGCCGGAATCATGTTAAAGCCCTTCATCCGAAAGCCAAGCCGTGCCCCCGTAGCTCAGGCGGATAGAGCAACGGATTCCTAATCCGTGTGCCGCGTGTTCGAGTCACGCCGGGGGCACCACTCGCCCTCTATGTCATTCCCGACTCGATAAGCCTGCCCCGTACTTGATACGGGGGGAATCCAGCCCCACTGTCATCGCCAGCAAACGCCCTCTATTCCCCTTTACAAAAGGGAGAGATTTGGATAAGGTCACCGCCATCGGTGCTTTCAGAATTTTTGTGATAATGTCGATTACATTAAATATCTTCGGCAAGGAGCGATTTAATATGAAAAAATTTATCGTACCTGTTTTTCTCCTCTTCGTATTCGGCATTAGCAGCATATTTCTGCCGCTCGCCTATGCCGCCGACCTCACCTTAAATAATACCCCGACCAGGGTCTGCTTCAGTCCGCATGGCGGATGCACAGAAGCAATCGTCAAGGAGCTCGACAACGCCAGATCGGAGATCCTCATGGAGGCGTATTCATTCACATCCAAAGATATCGCCTCCGCTATCCTTAAGGCGTATAAACGGGGAGTCCATGTGGAGATCATTCTGGACAAGTCTAACCGGTCGGCCAGATACAGCTCCGCAGATTTTACCGCTCACATGGGAATCCCGACGTACATTAATGCGGCATACGCGATCGCTCACAATAAGATAATGATAATCGACCGGGAGATTGTCATTACCGGATCATTCAACTTCACCAAAGCCGCGGAGGAGAGGAACGCGGAGAATCTGTTGATTTTGAGGAATAAGGATCTGGCTGGACTTTATCTGGGAAACTGGGATAATCACAGAGAGCATTCTGAGAAGTACGAAGGAATATAGAGATGGCTCTGACAAAAATCGACCTTGTTGATATGATCTATGGTGAATTGGATGCGCCTACTAAGAAAGAATGCATCAATAAAATAGAGTAAGAGAAGATCAACGGAGGAAATCAATGGCAGAAAAAACATCGGAACGATTTGACGACGTAACTGTAATTTGTAAAGCGAACATATTCTTTGAAGGCAAGGTGATGAGTCATACTGTTTTGTTTAAGGATGGCAGTAAAAAGACAATAGGCCTGATTCAACCAGGATCTTTCAAGTTCAATACTGACGCCCCTGAAAAAATGGAAATTACCGTCGGAAACTGTTTGGTACGGCGGGCTGGCGAAAGGCAATGGAATAGCTTTTCGGCAGGTGAATATTTCCAGGTGCCAGGTGAATCTTGGTTTGAAATAGTCGTGGATGGAAACATAATGGAATACATCTGCTCATTCAAATGATGGTTAGCAGGAAATAGAATAAACAAAAAGGAGGTTTTAAATGTTCACCCGTCAAATTCGACTGGCAGTTATCCTCCTGTTAGTTCTTTTCATGGGACAAACAGGTGCGTATTCTGCGACACAGGATTTTGCCAATGTACAAATCCAGACAGAAAAAGTCGCGGACAACGTTTTCATGCTCATCGGGGCCGGTGGAAACATCGGCGTTTCCGCTGGACAGGACGGTGTCTTCATGATCGATACCTCATATGCCCCCCTTGCGGACAAGATCAAGGCTGCTGTCGCGGCAGTCAGCGGCAAACCCATTAAATACGTCGTGAACACGCACTGGCATCAGGATCATGTAGGAGGCAATGAAAATTTCGTCAAGGCAGGGGCAACCGTGGTAGCTCATGAGAATGTCCGTAAGCGGGTGAGCACCGAGCAGTTCGTCAAGCTTCTAAATAAAACAGTACCCCCTTTGCCTGAGTCGGCACTGCCCGTCATTACCTTCAGTCGGAACGTGACCTTTTATCTGAATGGAAATGAAATATTCGTTTTTCACATTGCACGGGCCCATAGCGACGGTGATGCCATCGTTCATTTTAAGAAATCCAATGTCATCCACATGGGGGACATTTATTTTAACGGTATGTACCCTTTCATTGATCTCTCCGCGGGCGGTTCGATAAATGGCATGATATCGGCGGTGAAACGGATACTCCTGCTTTGTGATCAAAATACGAAGGTGATCCCGGGACACGGTCATCTGTCCAATAAGGCTGAATTAGAGGAATACCTCAAGATGCTGGTTACTGTGAGAGACCGGATCGCTCGTGAGATTAAAGCCGGAAAACCGCTGGATGCAGTTATTGCCTCCCAGCCGACACGCGATCTTGACCCGACGTTGGGAAAGGGCTTTATGAAGCCGGAACAGTTTGTGAAGATTGTGTATGACAGCCTGGTAAAAGAGAGAGCACATTGAGGTGCAATGTCAGCAATCAGGATTAAAGACGGGAGGAAGTAATGGAAAGGATAGCGCTCGTGACAGGATCCACGAACAACATAGGAAAAACCATAGCGGATGTTCTATCAAGAGAAGATTATCACGTCATTATCACATCCCGCAACGAGGCCGAGGCAAAGACCGTGTCAGAAGGCCTGCCTAAGAAGGGTTCTTATTTCAGAGTCGATTTTTCACAAGCGGGCGAGATTGAAAAATTGTTTGAATTTATAAAGGAGACCTTTGGACGCCTTGATGTCCTTGTTAACAACGTTGCCTATACGAAAAACGAATCGATCCTGGATTGCGACTTGAGCAACTGGGAGTATACGTTAAATACAAACCTTAGAAGCTATTATTTATGCACCAAGCTTGCAGCAGAAATCATGAAAGAGAAAGGCGGGGGTTCTATTGTAAATATTACCGTCTCCAGCACAAGGGGCGCAAAGGATAAATTCTCATATATGGTAACCAAGGGGGGTGTAAACTACCTGACCATGTGCGCGGCAATAGATCTGGCTCCTTTTAACATTCGTGTCAATGCAGTGGGTTCAGGACTTGTAGGCACCCCGGTGGGCTACAGGGAGTATGTTGGCAGGCCTTACAAAAATGAGAGGATTCCCGTTGGACATATTGGCAATCCTGAAGACGTTGCTGAGGCCGTAGCGTTTATCATATCAGATAAGGCGAAATATATAGTCGGTGCAATTCTATCGGTGGACGGCGTACTTAATATATCATTGTAATAATACGTGCCGTAGGCACACGCCCCCTTTGACAAAGGGGGCCACGGGGGATTTCAGGAGAGGGTGTGGTGTCATTCCCGACTCGATCGGGAATCCAGTCTATCTATGTAGTGCAGACCTTCAGGTCTGCTGTGTCACCATTTAAATGTAGTGCGTACCTTTAGGTGCGCTATATTGGCAGGACTAAAGGGGCTGCACTACATTATTATGAACCCTCAAATTTCTTTTTACAGTGGATTTCATAACTAATTCGTGATAATCAAAATCTCACATGTAGCCTGATGATTTTATAATTTCATAAAGTCTTTAACCCGTGATGAGGGTAATATGGACTGATTATTGAAACCCCGTTTCTCACAAAGAAAGCGGGGTTTTGTGTTTTTTGATGTCTTGGCGGTGAGAGAATTAGTTTAGTTATGAGTATGACTTGAAGGAATAAAATGACAGTAAAAAGGAGGG
>CAITLA010000101.1 GCA_903893135.1 uncultured Syntrophaceae bacterium
AAGGTCGAGAAATGGAAATCAGACATAAGATATGGCTGGAAAGAAACGATAAGACCATATTTGGCAGGGGCCGGGAGGAACTGTTGCGATCGATTGATGAGCTGCACAGCCTCTATGCCGCCGCCAAGAAATTGAAAATGTCCTACCGGGCCGCCTGGGGAAGGCTAAAGGCCTCAGAAGCAAGACTCGGTCTAAAATTGACCTGTTCTGACGGACAGGGCAGAGGAATGCACTTGACACCGGAGGCAAGAGAGCTTCTGGAAAAATTCGATAGATTGGAACACGATGTAGAATCGTTCCTTGATGATTACGCCAGTATCTTTTCCTTGAGCAAAACGAAGATAAAAACTGCCGCAGATAACAAAAACTTTAAAGATATTAAAATTCTGAAATTATGCGTACTGGCTTTTTTCGTACTTACAGAGGACTTTAATGTCATGTGCTTTGTGGATGCATGTTCGACTGCTCTGTAGAAATCCGCACCTGTCCTCTTAACGCTCCAAGCAATCAATAATAAGGACCTGCGACTCGCTTCACTCGCTCAGGGTCAACTTGACTAAGTCCCTTTCTGCAACTCTGCCTTACAAAAGGCGAATTCTCATCGAATCAGAATCTCAGTGCCATTCCCGCGAGGAAAGTATAATCTTTCTCTGTTTCATTGAGACCCATCTTGACGCCGAAATCGACATCCATATTTTCTCTTATCGAATAGATAAACCCGCCTAATAAAAAAGCAGGATTGGTATCAGATGACTTGTCTGTATTTCTTTCCGCACCGATGTTAGCAACCAACTTCAAATTCTTCATAAGTTTAAACTCACCCGCCAGAGACGCGTGCCAGATGTCTTCTCTCTCATCCAGCGTGTTTTCATTTCTCTTATAGCCGAGGTTCAAGTGAAACGCCCACGGGTCTACGTCCTTTGTGGTAATAAAATACAGCGTACCCGTTGCCCTCCCCGTGCCGAGATACTTATCCTTATCGCCCGCCGGGAGCGTTATCCCTGGCTTGATGGCAAGGCTCAAGCCATCTTTTTCAAAGAAACGCCACTTGACCTCCATGGATATGTCCGCAACACCGTTTACGTCAGACGCAGTCGCATCGTTTACTTCCGTCCTCTTCCACTGGTAGGGAATAGTCAAGATGGCATCAACATTGTCAATGACTCCATAGGTGAGGCCTGTCTTGATCTCCATTTCTCTGCTCTTTGCAGACGCATTGGCACCGGTGTCATCGGGCGAATTTGTCTTGTCGAAACTGGTTTGACCATTCAGCTCGAACAGAAATTTCCCTTTTCCTTGTGTGCCTGCATCGTCGGTAATGAGGGGATGCGCCGCATAACTCAGAGTCAAAAATGCATGGGTCACAATTATAAGAAGAAATATCGCTCTTGAAAATTTCATAATCAACTATCCACATCATCGGGCTTCCGGTCATGACGGTGAAACAGGTAATGAGAATGGATATGTATGTGGGCATGATTCCCGTGGTAATGAACATGCTCGTGGATGAGATTGACTCTCAATAGCAGGTCCTCATCCTGTAATATCTCATCGGCAGTCCCGATTTTTTCAACGCGGTGATCTTCAGAAAGGACGGCAACACGGCACCTGAGTTCACTGATAAGAGACAAGTCGTGGGTAGCAATGACGAGGGTTTTTCCTGCGTCATTGAGGAGAATCATCAATTCTATCAGGAAGCTTTTTGTTCTCGGATCGAGACCGTTCATGGGTTCATCGAGCAGGAGAACACGGGGGTTCATGGTAAGAATAGAACCGATGGCGACCCTCTTTTTTTCACCTCCCGATAACATGTAGGAGGGCCTCTCCTGCAGATGAGATATCTCTAACATTGCCATAATCTCCCTGACCCGCCCGGAAGCCTCATCCCGACTAAGACCAAGCTGGAGGGGACCAAACATCAGTTCATCGAAAACGGTCGGGCAGAAAAGGTGAACGTCAGAATCCTGAAAGACATAACCCACGCTGCTCCTGAAATATTTCAGAAATGTCCTGTCCCGGAGCGAATCCTCGGAAACCTCTTTTCCCTGGAAAAACACTCTGCCTGAGGGGGGATAAATCAGGCCGTTCATGATGTGCAGGAGCGTCGACTTACCACACCCGTTAGAACCGATAACCGCAAATATTTCACCTTCAGAAATACCCATGCTCACCCGGGATAAAGCGGGGATATTATCATGATAAGCATAGCTTACATCATCAATTTGGATTATATCTGCCATATCCTCACATCCACAGAAGAAAAATCCCGGCAAGCAAAAAGAAGCTGCCGGAAAGCCGGTCCATTGTCGTCAGCTCACCGATATCTGACAGCCTTACCTCTTCAGCAAAGCCTCTCGCCACCATTGCTCTGAATACTTCCTCATACCGGGACATGGACTTTCTGAACATATGAGCAATTCTCCCGGCTACCCAGATCCTCGCTTCGCCATCTCTTACCATTCCCACGAGCCTGCTTTTTCTGGCAAAGTACATGCCCTCTACTGTTTTTGCGAAAATAAAAATGTACTTGTACGAAAGAGTAATGACGAGCAGAAAGGCTTGAGGAACGCGGAAAACTTGCAGCGCCTTGATAATCCTGTGAAACGGTGTGGTATAGATGACCAAAAAAGAAATGGTAAGAGAGTTCATCATTCTCAGGCAGAGCATCATCACTCCATCAACCCCCTGCCTTGTGAGGCCTATCTCTTCGGGAATATTGTAAATTATAAATTCATAAGGTTGTGACAAAGTTATAACAGGCAGAATCAATTCTCCCGGTGTTACGATGTTAAAAGCGGAGGGAAAGACGACAAGAAATCCAAAAACAAAGGTCAAACCGGCTATTTTTTTGTAGAATTGCGCGAGGTTTATCCGTGACGAGGCAACTAACAGAAAGATAAACAGGGCAATTACCGCCTCAGGGAATACATGCCTTTTCAAGCTGACAATGACAACAAAGAAGATGAGAAAAATAACCTTCACCCTTGGATCAAGCTTCTGGAAAAAACCTTTCCCTGATTCCTGACCTACGTTTAAATACCCTGTCGTAATCATCTCCGACAGATGTCCTATTCCCTTCTCGATATACGAAGATCTTTGTGTAACCCTTTCGCCTGCATCATGTGCCTGCGCGGGTGTACACAGAAGAAAGCCCGGAATCTTATTTCTCATGTTTGAATAGCAGCCTCGATATTATTAATACTATGATCCAGGCAAGGACGATCCCGATGAAAGCGGACACAATATAGGAAACAATTCTTGTCGAGAGTACCGCGCCTTCTCCACCGAAGTTATAGTTCCTTATGGGGGCCGCCCAGATATCCGCCGTTTTCTTCAAACCCACGGGAATATAGCCGACAAGCTTTTCGAGGGCGTCTACACCCCACTCACCCCAGGCTCCTTCGGCGCCGAATTTTTCCGGCAGGATAATTCCCAGAGGAGACAAGACAGCCAACACAAAAAGCCACAGCCAGAGTTTTTTCTCAAGCCTTTTCACGGGAAGCCTCTCTCATTGCATAAATGAGTGTTGACTCATTCTTCAAAAAATATTTCAAAAGCGCAACTGTCATGACGCCCTCGACAATGCTGAAAAGGAACAGGTGTTCAATAGCCATAGCAGGAATGGCAATGGAGAGGGGATACGGTGCATACAGCGGCATACCGTCAGGACCGGAAGCAATGACAGGCTGAATGCCAAACATGAAAGCGGCACAGAAGGCTGCGGCAGCAAGTCCGACATAGCCTGAAAGGAAAGCCGCCACGAGGATCCTTACTCTATTCTGCGAGAATCCTTTGATCAAATTGAATGTCCAGTAGGCAATAAAAGGCATGACAATGGCCATATTAAAACAGTTGGCGCCTATGGCCGTGATGCCGCCGTCACCGAAGACAAACGCCTGTATAATCAAGACCACGGAGACGGCAATGACCGCTGTCCAAGGGCCGAGGATCAAGGCAATAATACCCGCACCGACGGCATGCCCCGTCGTCCCTCCGGGAACAGGAATATTGAACATCTGAACGAGAAAGGAGAATGCGGCGGCCATAGCCAGGTAAGGAACATGTTTGGCGGAGAGCTTCTCCTTAATCTTTTTTAGGGCTATCCCCCAGACTGCTATTGATGCCCCATAAAGGGGAATATATGTTTGGGGACTGAGATAACCGTCGGGAATGTGCATACCAACCACCAAAGTTTGATTATGCTATGAATCTATATTTCGTGCCACGCATGCACAAAAAAATAATGTGGTGTTACTTTTTTTATATCAGTAGCACAAAATAAATGATTCGTCAAGTAAAAAATGATGAACAGTGAGATATTTGAAAAATTGCGGAGACACAGCAGTTGTGTCTTTCTGCCACGTATCGGCGTACGGGGTCAACTCCAGCAGAAATCCAGACATCGTCCCCACGAAAGCGGGGGAACAGTATAACAAACATAGAGGCCGCATCAAGTGCGGCATGACATAATCTATGGCTATTTCAGCTTCTCCAGTTCCTTTACGAGGTCTTCAAGCGGGGGTCTCTTGTTAATGTCGTGAACATCTATGTAACGTATGATACCTTTCTTATCGATCACAAACAACGCCCGTTCGGATACCCCGTCCGCTCGCAGAACTCCGTAGCTTGCCGCGACCTTGCCATGGGGCCAGAAGTCAGAAAGAACGGGAAACCACAAATTGCCCATCTGGTTCGTCCAGGAAAACAGGGTCGGTATATTGTCCACGGTGATCCCTAACAATATGGCATCATACTCATCAAAGATATCCTGCGCGATATTGTAGCCCGGCCACTGGTCTGAGCAGAC
>CAITLA010000102.1 GCA_903893135.1 uncultured Syntrophaceae bacterium
CTCATCGATTAATGTAACGGGAGGAACGCCATGGTTATCATTTTAGGCAAATACGTAAAGCCGCTGAAGGTGGTCGATGCTCTGCTCGCTGAACATCGACAATTTCTGGATGAATTCTACAAAAAATCGAAGTTTATCTGTTCCGGTCCGCAAGACCCGAGAGTCGGCGGTGTGATCGTGGCAAACGTAGAAAGCGTCGATGAAGCCCGGCAGCTCATGAAAGACGATCCCTTCCATGTCAACGGAGCCGCAGAATATCAGTTTATCAAATTTCTGCCGCTTAAATGTGATGAGCGTTTCTCGTGCTTCATCAAATGACATTTGCATCAGATTGATGTAAACGTTTTATCTTAATAATTAGTATATTACACTCCATTATTGATGTAATATATCACATGATAATGTCCATGCGTTCCACTGCTACAATCTTGCTTATTAGTCCATTTGTTTCTCATGTTTCCAGTCTTGCGGGGACATGCAGGAGGTAGATCAGATTGTCAACTACCAGAGACAGGTTTGACATCTACGCGGCGAAAAACCGCCTGTCTGCCGAATTCATCAGGCCACGGGTCAAGAGAGACAATCGGCCTGTGCTTGTATTTCTCCACGAAGGACTGGGCAGCATCGGTCAGTGGCGCGACTTCCCTGAAATAATATGCGCAAGTACGGGCTGCCCGGCGCTGGTCTACGACCGCTGGGGTTATGGCGGTTCCGATCCTTTAACACAGCCCCGAAAACCCGACTATCTCCATGACGAAGCCCTGCTCAGCCTGCCTGAAGTCCTGAATCAATGCGCTATTGACAAACCTATTCTTATAGGTCACAGCGACGGCGGTTCCATTGCCATCATATATGCGGGAACATATCCGCAAAAGGTCGCCGGTATAATAACAGAGGCGGCACATGTCTTTGTCGAGGATGTCACCGTGGAAGGCATCAAGCGCGCTGTCGAAGTCTATGAGAGCACGGATTTAAAAACGCGCCTGGCCAGATTTCATGGTAGTAATACCGAGCTGATGTTTCGGGGCTGGGCGGACATCTGGCTTTCCCCGGAGTTCCGGAATTGGAATATAGAGGAATACCTGCCTCATATCACCTGCCCTCTTCTTGCCATTCAGGGAAAGGATGACGAGTATGGCACGCCCGCTCAGGTTGAAGCCATTGTGGGCAAGGTGACGGGGCCTGCAAGAGCATCGATGATCGACAATTGCGGACACATCCCTCACATACAGGCGATGGAGAAAGTGTTTTCTGAGATGGTAAGTTTCATCCGCGAATTAACTAGACGCTGAATCAAATTCTTGCTTCAAACGTCAAGAACATTCAACGAATATGCCCTGATCTTTGATGTTCAATCTTCTTGACAAAAGAATCCGAATTACCCGATTATGAAAAGATCAAGAACAACACATGAGAAGTAAATAGAAGATAGGGCGGGCATCGTCCCGCCATCTCTATGGCCTCCATATCGTAAATTTATTTTTCGAATATTAATTCGTCCTCCAGCTTGATGCAACCGATGACGCTCTGAGCGGCCGGGCAGCGGGTGATATAGTTTGCGAAGCTCTCTTTTGCATCGGCCATCCTATCTTCGGCAACCTTCAGGTGGAATTTGACCCGGATGGTTGTGATCTTGAGGACGCCGTTGACATTCTCTATGTCCCCTTCCACATCGGTCCAGTAAAGACTTTCCGGGGTGGGAATCTTTTTTCCGGCCATCAGCGTGGCCAGTGTGCCCATCATTCAACCCGCTGTCGCGGCAACAATGTGGTCGAGAGTCGCCGCATGCTCCTTTTCCGGCTCCACTTTGTAAAACTTCATGATACCGCCGTGGACGCCGTAATAGACCGGTTCTGAGAATCCATCTATCATGGCTCTCCGGGTTGGCCCCTTTTCCCTGACAATTCTGATTTTAGAAGTATGAACGACTTCTCCCATATGATCCCTCCTTCGCCTTTTTCTATTTAATACCTCAGCAAGTTTACATTTACAACAAAATCCCATATAAAAACACCTTGTCCGGGCAGGGTTTTTCACGTTGGCACTATGCGGAGGTATAAGTACAGCCGCTTTACCAATTGAACCATCCTGTGAGGCAGCAGCGCAGATTATATAGAACATCTCTTGTGGTTTGGTCACGGTTGATGTATAAAATGCCACAGATTCTTAAAAGGGGGCCATACAGATGAAAGCCATTCGCTTTATAATGTTCCTGTGCGTGCTTTCACTTCTAACCTATACTTCGTTGGATATGGTAAAACCCCTGACACGCGGCACGGACAAATAAATGGGACTACTCAAACTTCTCATAAACGATCCTTTAACATTCATTCTCCTTGCCATACCGCTTATGTATTCTGTTATTCTTCACGAACTGGCTCATGGCTGGGTTGCTTACCGGATGGGTGATTCAACGGCTAAGAGGCTTGGCAGGCTGAGCCTCAATCCGTTAAGGCATCTCGATCCTATCGGCACCCTCATGCTTTTTCTTTTCGGCTTTGGCTGGGCGAAACCCGTGCCTGTAAATTTCAGCAATCTGCACAACACACGCAAGGGGCTGATACTCGTCTCCTCGGCGGGTATCATCACTAATATGCTTCTCGCCTTCTTGGCCTTCTTTCTGTATCGCTTCTTATCGCCGGAGCCCTCGGGGGTTCTTTCCACACTCCTATATTACCTGGCACAGATCAATATCATACTGGCATCATTCAACCTGATTCCGATTCCGCCCCTGGACGGTTCAAAGATCCTCATGGGGTTTGCGCCGGCAGGGCTCCAATACACCCTTTCCCGCCTCGAGCCTTACGGATTCTTTATCATCATCGGACTCCTGTATTTTGGAGCATTAGACCCCCTCATCGATCTTTTCCGATGGATGATTTTGGCCCTCATAAGCGTCTTACTGCCGTAAGGCAGACCATTATCACTCCTTGTCAATCATGTGAATCCGCTCCTGATCATCGGCCGAGAGACTGACCGATTCTCTTGCCCGATGCTACATCCCGAAGTCATTATGCAAAAGAATGATCCGCGAACTATTTTACCTTGACGCCAATTTCTTTTTATGTATAAGGGACATTCGAAATGTTGATCCTGAATTTTAATTCTTTTTTTGGAGTAAACAAAATCATATGGAACCTCCTGGTTGTAGAGGGATTGACGATTGCCCGACTGTGGTTCCCGGTAATACAAAATAGAAGTCTTATCCCGGAAGTATTTACATCACCGATCTGTTAGTCTTTCCTTCGCAGATTTCCGGGGTATATGTCTGAACCGGAAATCACTGCCGCTCATCATACCTCTATCTCCGATATATTGATTAACCCGACTTTCTAAATCTTTTGATTTATTTAGTCCTATCAGGGGTAGTTCGTTTCCCTTTTGATGGCGCGCGTCTTATGTTCTGGGTTAGCAAGAGTATCCACATCCTGAATCGCTTTCGTCGGCAGTTCATCATATTTCTCTCAGTACTCGGCCCAGGCATTATTGTTATGGTTGCTGATAACGATGCAGGAGGAATTTCGACCTATGCCGTAACGGGATCCAAGTATGGA
>CAITLA010000103.1 GCA_903893135.1 uncultured Syntrophaceae bacterium
ATAGAAACGTTGATTTCATCGAAGAAGTCCTCTGGATCAACATATGTCTTCCATTCTTCCTGAAGCGAACCATCCTTGAAGTGAACAAGTCCAAGCTGGCAGATAGAGGACATATCTGCGTTTGCTGTTTCGAAGTCCAGAGCAACGAATTCCATTGTCCCTCCTCCTTGACGTCCGCCTTTATTCATTACCACCAAACCGGAACAGTTTGCTTTTCAGCAATAGTTTCTTTTTTGAATGCTAATGTTAAGAATTTGTGCTCACTATTGTATACTTTTTCATATTTATCTTTGAGGTAGAACGAAATATTTTCGTCGGGAATATTTATCGCTTCGGAAAAGTCTTTAGTTTCAAATGCTAAATTCAGGATAGGGACTTTTACTTCAAAAGAATCAGTTTTATCTTTATCTATATAATATTTAAATTCGACTAAGATCAAATGGTCGATCGTTCTTTTATCGATACTTAAATATCCGTACCATTTTTTCTGAAATCTACTTGCATCATATATTTTTAAATGTGAACCGCAGTCTGGACAGTTTTTCTTCAGCAGTTTTTCTTTTGATTTTTTTTTCTTTGACTGTATTTCTTTTTCTAATTCTTCCTTTGTAAATTCACGTTTGCATTTTGTACATTTTTTGAATAGCACTGGTCGCCTCCTTTACCCTTATAACATTGTCGGATAGTCCAGCATTCTTTTTAGGCAATTGATCCTGTCAAAACATATGTTGCAAGAGTCTTTCAGCAATAATCTTGATTAATGAGTGATCTGGAAATCCCGGAATTCTCCCGTGGGTGGTTCTTCCCTGGAGTCGACCTCTCTAACGATGGCATACGGGGGACCCTTTTTGCACCAATCCAGCATGGCATTTATGTCTTCATCCTTGCCCTCAAAAACAGCTTCAACACTGCCGTCGGCAAGGTTTCTGACCCAGCCGGTAAGTCTGAGGGATTGGGCGGTTTCCATGGTGTATGCACGAAAAAAAACACCTTGGACCCTGCCTGAGATTAGAACATGCATCCGCTTCATTTTATTTCCTGATAGTCAGTTGCAGGAACCCTTCCTCATCAAGAATAGTGATTCCCGCTGATTGTGCCTTTTGAAGCTTGGAACCCGGCGCTTCACCTGTGACCACGTAGTCTGTTTTTTTTGTAACGGACTCCGATATCTTCCCCCCGAGAGATTCAACGATTTCTTTTGCCTCATTGCGGCCTAGTTTGTTGAGTGTGCCCGTAAAGACAAATGATTTTCCCGCGAGATGTGCCGATTCTGGCTGTGCCGTCTCAATGGGTGTGACGCCCGCTTCCCTAAATTTCTCGATGACTCTCTTGTTGGATTGCTCGCTGAAAAATCTGGTAATGCTGTTCGCTACCTCAGGTCCGATATCTCTGATCGCGAGAAGGTCATCTTCCGTAGCCGCCATTAGACTATCGAGTGTTTTAAACGACCCGGCAAGCACCCTCGCCATGTGCTCACCCACATGTCTGATGCCGAGAGCGAATATGAACTTATCAAGAGGAGGGGTCTTTGTACGTCTGATGGCTTCAAGGAGTTTTGGTGCCAATACTTCTTTTTTCTGCCATCCGTTCATGCTTAGCAGTTTTTCCTGTGTCAGAAAATAGAGGTCCGCCGGGTCTATTATGGTGTTCGTGTTCACCAGTTGCGCAACCACTTTGTCGCCGAATCCTTCAATATTTATCCCCCCGCGAGAGGCAAAATGCGCAATGTGTTCCTTTATCTGGGCGGGACAGGCGAGACCGATGCACCGATAGGCCGACTCATCTTCAAGGCGAACAACCTCTGAGCCGCATTCCGGGCAGGCGGCGGGTATGACAAATTTAGTTTCCGTGCCTCTTCTCTCTGATTCAATTACCTTTACAACTTCCGGGATTACATCCCCCGCCCGTTGCATAATGACGGTGTCACCTATGCGAATATCCTTCTTTTCGATCTCATCCTGGTTATGGAGGGTTGCCCGGCTGACCATGACGCCGCCCACCTGGACTGGCTTCATGATCGCTACCGGGGTGAGGACGCCTGTCCGCCCAACCTGGGCGATAATGTCTTGGATGATGGTTGTTTCCTGAGTTGCGGCAAATTTGCACGCAATAGCCCAGCGCGGGCTTCGAGAAACAGCGCCCAGACGTTCCTGAATGCTGAGATCGTCTACTTTGACTACGACGCCGTCGATTTCGTATGGCAGTTCCGCCCTGATCTTATCGATGTGGTGATAGTATGCGATGCACGCATGGATATCTTTGGCCTGTTTGACATAGGGGTTGACCCTGAAGCCCCATCGGGAAAGAGTTTGCAGGACATCCCAATGTCTCTTAAATGTTTTTCCTGCAACCAGGCCAATACCGTAACAGAAGATATCCAATGGTCTTCTGGCGGTTATCCTTGAATCCAACTGCCGCAATGATCCGGCGGCCGCATTTCGAGGATTGGCAAAGGGCTGCTCGCCTTCCTGTAGCCTGCGTTTGTTCAGTTTCTTGAATGGCTCGCTCTCTATATACACCTCTCCTCTGATTTCAATTCGTTCCGGGATAGGGGATTCCTTGCCTTTCTTCATGCTGAGCGGTATGGAATCAATGGTCCTCAGATTCTGTGTGACATCCTCCCCCTTCTCTCCATCACCTCTCGTTGCCCCGACAGCCAGCAAGCCGTTTTCATATATGAGATTAACTGCCGTGCCGTCCAGTTTAGGCTCGACGACGAAGGCGATCTTTTCGTCCGTACCGAGGAAGCGTTTGATGCGCTCGTCAAAATCTAAAATGTCCTGCTCGGAGAAGGCATTGGCAAGACTGAGCATCGGGGTAAGATGCGAGATGGTGCTGAATTTGTCCAATGGCGCGGCCCCCACGCGCTGCGAGGGGGATTCGGAGACATCAATCTCCGGGAATCGCTCTTCGAACTCGGTGAGCTCCTTCATGAGACGGTCGTACTCGGCGTCGGATATCTCCGGGTCATCCTGTTGATAGTAACGCTTGTTGTGGTAGTTGATTAATGCCCGGAGCTCTTTAATTCTCTTAATTGCGGCAGCCTTATCCATGTCTCTTTACTTAACCAGTTTTAAGTCAGGCCTCTTTTTTGGCGGCTTCTGCGGTTTGTCGTGCTTCTTATGGAGTTCAAGCATATTTTCGTTAAAGATGTGATTCTTCACGCGCACGGCATTGATGATGAAAAAGATGATAACGGATTTCTCCCACTCTTTCGTTGTCTCGAAATGCTCCATTCTTGTCTTATATTTTTCCCATAGACTGGCGAGGGATGCCTCATCAAGATTGAGGATGTTTTCTGCCATCTTATCCAATGCTGATTCAAGCACGGTTATCAGTTCCTTTCTTAGGTCTTTAAATAAATAGTATAAAAAGTGAGGAGATAAAGTCAAACTAAAAGCGCGGGCAATCTCCATTGCGGGATGCCCGTGAAAACCGACAAGAAGCGTCTTCTTTTCCGATTTACAGGTTCATGCCTGACGTATGCCCTGCCAATGGGTCATCGCCATATACAAATAATGCTTGTCTTTTTGGGCTGTATCGATATAATTCTTTGTAAAATGTTGAGGAAGTTGAAGGGTGAAGATAGGGGTTATATCAGATACCCACCTTACAGGCTGTGATGAAAGACTAACGCGTCTCCTGAAAGATCATTTTCGCGACGCCGATCTGATCTTACATGCAGGAGACCTGGTTGATATGAGTGTTCTTGACGCATTTGCAGGAAAAGATGTGAAGGCGGTCTGCGGCAATATGGATCTGCCTTCCGTAAGGCAGTCCCTTCCCAAGAAGCTGGTGCTTGATCTCAACAATTATAAAGTGGGGCTCATTCATGGCTGGGGGATGCCATTCGGCATTGAACGCAAACTTCTAAAAGAAATAGGACGCGTGGACTGTCTGGTATACGGTCACACGCATCGTGCAGCGAATGCGGTTAAGGACGGCATCCTCTTCTTCAATCCGGGATCGGCCACGGACAGACGCTTTGCATCCCATAATACTATCGGCATTCTGGAGATCGGGGACGGGATTAGAGGGGAAATTATAGAGCTGAATTATATTTAGGTTTCATACATGGAAAAAATATACGCGCCCTGGAGAATGGAATTTATTAGAGGCGAAAAACCGGCAGGCTGTATTTTTTGCAGGGAATCACAGAGAAGTGATGATCTCGTGCTTTTTGAAGGGAATACTGCGTTTGTAATGGCGAATCGCTACCCTTATATCAGCGGCCATCTTATGATCATTCCTTTCAGGCATATAAGCCAGCTGGAAGATCTTCTTTCCGAAGAAAAACTGGAAATATTCAACCTGCAGGAGATGGCAATCAGAGTCCTGAAAAAGGCTATGAGCCCCGATGGATTTAATATCGGTATCAATCTGGGAAAGGCCGCGGGCGCCGGTATAGACGATCATATCCATGTACACATAGTGCCGAGATGGAGCGGGGATGCCAACTTCATGAGCGTTGTGGGCGAAGTCCGTGTAATCCCCGAGGACATACACAAAACTTGTGAGATTCTTTTGCCGTATTTCGAAAAATATCGTCCGGAGGTCTGAGATGAAGGTTATATACACTGTAATTGTTGTTCTGGTTGTACTTTTTGTAATTACCTTTTCATTAGAGAATACTCTTCCCATTCGCTTAAAATACTATGATTTTTTCAATGTGACCGCGCCGACATATATGCTGATTTTTATAGCGTTCCTCTGCGGCGTCGTCTTTACCGGGTTTATGGGAATAGTGGAGCGGTTCAGATTGAACAGGACGATAAGCAAGTTAAACACAACCATCAGAGAACTCAGAAGAGAGGTCAGAGATAGTAAGAAGGAAGTGATCAGTGAGGAAGAAACGCAAGTTCACGCTGATCATCAATGAACACAAAAGAGATAGATTGCGGACTGTCTTGAGACGTGAAGTTCATAACGGATACTAACCTCGGGAAACTTGCGAAGTGGCTCCGTATCTTGGGTTACGACACCGTATCGTACCGGGGAGAAGCGGATCGAAAATTTTTGAGGAAGGCGGAGAGCGAAGGCAGAGTTGTTCTGACGAGAAAAAAGGATATGGCAGCCAGACAGTTTTCCGGCAAGCTCGTCACCGTCGGGAGTGATCATGTCCAGGAACAGCTCGGCGAAGTGATGGAGAAACTGTCTATCGCCGCTGATCTCGGCCAGTTGTTCAGTATCTGCTTGAGATGCAATGAGGCATTAGAGGCGGTCGACAAGGAGGATGTTGCCGGTATGGTCCCGGCCTTCGTATATGACACCCAAAGCGCATTTCGCAGATGTCCCAGTTGCAAAGGGATCTACTGGCCCGGCACGCACATAGATAACGCTCTTAACCATCTTAAGACGCACATTCGGCGTCATCACCCTTGATTTTTTCAACGGCGTGCTTCAGCGCCGGCAGGATCACTACAAAGTTCTCCCGAACAGCTTTGGGAGAGCCCGGCAGATTAACAATCAGAGACCTGCCCCTGATCCCGACAACGGCGCGCGATATCATTGCATGCGGTGTTATGGCTGCGCTTGCCTGCCGCATTGCCTCCGCCATGCCCGGCACTTCTTTGTCGATTACTTCCAGAGTTGCGTCGGGAGTGACGTCCCTGGGACTGACGCCGGTACCACCTGTCGTTACGATGAGAGCAAGGTTCTTCTTATCGGCAAAGTCGATCAGCGTATCTCTTATCTGATCTTTTTCATCGGGGATTATTTTTATGCAGGCGACATCAATGCCTGCGTCTTTCAACATCGCAATGATTTCCTGACCGCTCTTATCTTCTCGCTCCCCCCGGAACCCTTTATCACTTATGGTTATGACACCTGCGTGAATTGACAAGTTACGACCTCGTGAAAAGCAAAAAAATGAGAGTGTTCAATGGGCAACTTACTGTTGTTCCTTCTTCGATTCGGCGATTATTTTCTCTGCAATAAATGGCGGGACCTCTTCGTAATGTGAGTGCTCGTATGTGAACGTGCCTCTGCCGCTCGTCATCGATCGCAGATCAGGCGCGTATCTCAGGATCTCGGCAAGGGGAACCAGTCCCTTTATAATTCTGTTCGGTCCTTTTGATTCCATACCCAGGACTTTGCCGCGGCGGCCATTTAAATCACCGATGACGTCGCCCATATATTCATCGGGGATCTCGATGTCGATGTTGACAATGGGTTCAAGCAGGACCGGCTGACATGCCAGTACACCTTTCTTGAAACCCATTGAGCCGGCTATCTTGAAGGCCATTTCCGAGGAATCGACTGTGTGGTAAGATCCATCCACGAGAGAAACCTTCACGTCAACAACAGGATACCCGGCAATGACGCCTTCCAACATGGCCTCGACAATGCCTTTGTCAACGGCAGGTCGGTACTGTTGAGGAATTACGCCGCCGACGATCTTGTCCGCGAATTCATAGCCTCCACTGCGCGGTAGTGGCTCTATGTCGAGCCAACAGTCTCCGAATTGCCCGCGCCCGCCGGACTGTTTCTTGTACTTGCCCTGGACGTTGGTCTTGCCTTTGATCGTTTCCTTGTAGGGAACCTTGGGTGTTTTCAAGGTCAGTTCTACGCCGAATTTCCTCTTCATCTTTTCGATAGAGACTTCTATATGTACCTGCCCCATTCCGGACAGGATCATTTCCTTGGTCTGTTCCTCCCGCCGGAACGTCAGGGGGGGGTCTTCCTCGATTATGCGGTTGATCGAGGAAACTATTTTGTCTTCATCGCCCCTGCTTTTGGGCGACACGGCAAAGGACATGATGGGCGGCGGCGGTACGACTTTTTCAAAAATTATGGCTGCTTTTTCATTGCATATCGTATCTCCGGTGGAGGTCTCTTTGAGCTTTGCCACAGCGGCAATATCTCCCGGCACCAGAGACTCAACCGGTTTCTGGCTCTTTCCCTCCAGGAAAAAGATATTTCCAAACCTTTCCGTAATTTTTCGTGACGAATTGTAAAAAGTTGAATCAGAGGTAACCGTTCCCGAGAATACGCGGAACAGAGTCAGCCGCCCTGCATAAGGGTCGGCAATGGTCTTGAAGACCAAGGCAGAGAAGGGTGCAGATTCCTCAGGCATCCTTGTTTCTGCTTCGTCTTTACCGGGTTTTTTCCCTGTAACCGGTCCGCGTTCCACCGGGGAGGGGAGGGCATTTATTACCAGATCAATAAAGGGTGCGATGCCGATATTCTTCACTGCAGACCCACACGCGATGGGTAAAAGACTCAAAGACATTACGCCTTTCTTCAGCCCCGCCTTGAGTTCATCATCGCTAAGTTCCCCCGCATCCAGATATTTGTCCATTAGTTTTTCGTCGGACTCTGCGATATCTTCCACCATGTTCTCGCGGTATTTTTCCACGATGTCCTTCATGTCGGCGGGAATATCCGCCGATTTATATGCGCCACTACTGCCGTCAAAAATGAGGGCCTTCTTGGTTATGAGATCGATGACCCCCTTGAAATTGTCCTCCTTGCCGATTGGCAGCAGTACGGGCGTGGCCTTTTTACCCAAGCGTCTCTTGATAGTCTCCACACTTGTAAAAAAATCAGCCCGCTCACGGTCCATTCTGCTGATAAAAACGATTCGGGGAAGCTTATACTCGTCGGCGTATTCCCATACCTTCTCGGTTTGAAATTCGACGCCGCCGACCGCATCTATGACGACAACGGCTCCATCGGCTACGCGGAGGCAATTCCTCGTATCATAGGAGAAATTGGAATCTCCCGGCGTATCGAGGATGGTTATTTTATGCTTTTCCCATTCGAAAAAATTTGTCGCTGCACTGATGGAAATACGCCGTTTCTGCTCTTCCGGTTCAAAATCCATTGATGAAGTTCCATCATCAACCCTCCCCGGCCTGTCCGTCTTACCGGCAATGAAAAGGAGGGACTCGCAGAGAGAGGTCTTGCCTGTTGCTCCGTGCCCCACAATTGCTATATTTCTTAACGAGTTAGGTTCATATTTTGACATGGGAACTCCTTTCTACAGTTACCGGTGGCAGTTGGTAAAGATGTTTGCGGTGTGTAGCGTATTCCCCCTTGCAAAGTCAAGTCAATTTTCTAAAAGAAGCTTAAACTTTGCTTGACATTTGGCATGATTGTGGTAGTTATACATTCCCGGTTTGTCGTAAGGATGCTCGAAAGGAATAAAGATGCCAAAGAATTTTTATACCTTCCTGATAATCCCCAAGAAAAAAAGTTCTGCGAAGAGATTGACCCTTTCAAACAAGGTTTTGAAGGGCGTTGCATTTTGTATAATGGCTGTTATTCTGGCATCCATGTATACATATTACGATTACATCAAAATAAAGAGGGACAAGATTGAGCTGGAACGTTTGAGAAGACAAACAAGGGAACAAAAAGTTCAGATCGATGGCCTGGCAGAAAAGGTAAACAATTTTGCCGTGAGGATGGAAGAACTCAGTCAGCTCGATAAGAATATCAGGACCGTGGCTAACGTCGAAGATAAGCGCTATAAAGGGCAGATCCTCGGCATCGGCGGCTCGATAAACGACGATACAGGGATAAAATCGCACGCCGAGACGGACCAGCGGGTGGTCATCGCCAAGATCGATCAAAATGTCGAGCAGCTGTCTAAAGACGCGGTCGAGCAGAAGAATAGTTTCAATGAGTTATTCAAATTCCTTAAGCAACAGAAGTCCATACTTGCTGCGACACCGTCGATTTGGCCTGTTCAGGGCTGGGTTACATCGGAGTTTGGATTCAGATCATCACCGCTCGGCGAAGGCAGAGAATTTCACAAGGGAATTGATATTGCGACGAGGATGGGCGTGCATGTGGTGGCGCCTGCGGATGGTTTAGTTTCTGAGGTATCTTATGATCGGGATGTGGGACACATGGTTAAGATAGATCATGGGTACGGGATGACGAGTTGGTACGGTCACCTCTTTCGAAGTGTCGTGAAACAGGGGAACATGGTTAAGAGGGGAGACCTCCTCGGTTATGTCGGGAATTCCGGACGAAGTACAGGCTCGCATCTCCATTACTCCGTATCACTAAACGGCATTCCCGTTAATCCGAGAAAATATTTAAATTAGATTTGCCCGCCCGCAAGTATTATGCGGGAGGGATCGGTATTCGTTATCTAACAGCCCGGTTTGATACCGGTTTTTTTTTGAGGGGATGATCTATGCTTGGGTCTTTGCTGGCAAAGGTACTAGGCAGTAAAAATGACCGGGAATTAAAGGGACTCTCTTTGATCCTTGATGAAGTAAACGATCTTGAGCCCGCCATGATGGGCTTAAGTGATGGGGAACTGAAAGCGAAGACGCCATATTTTAAGGAGCGGCTGAGCAGTAGTGCGGAACTCGACGATATCCTGGTTGAGGCATTTGCCGTTGCCAGAGAAGCAGCGAGAAGAACCTTGCTGATGAGACCTTTTGATGTTCAGGTTATAGGAGGCCTCGTTCTCCATGAGGGGAAGATTGCGGAGATGAAAACCGGAGAGGGAAAGACCCTGGCAGCTACCATGCCGCTATATCTGAATGCCCTGTCCGGGGAAGGTTGCCATCTGGTGACTGTAAATGATTATCTGGCAAAGAGGGATGCGGAGTGGATGGGGCCTATATATAAATTCCTCGGCCTCACCGTCGGAGTCATTGTTCATGGCATGGATGATGATGAAAGAAGAAAGGCATATAATGCCGATATCACCTATGGTACAAATAATGAATTCGGGTTCGATTACCTGCGTGATAATATGAAGTTCAGCCTTGAGGATTATGTTCAGAGGGAATTCAGTTATGCTATCGTTGACGAGGTTGACAGCATCCTCGTCGATGAGGCGAGAACGCCTCTGATAATATCAGGCCCGTCGGAGGAATCTACCGATAAATACTACAACATCAATCAGGTAATACCTAAATTGAGAAGGGACAAGGACTACACTATTGACGAAAAGAGCCGGACCGTGGTGTTGACGGAGGAAGGCGTCGCCAGGGTCGAAGGTTATCTGAAGGTCCAGAACCTCTTTGAGCCGAGGAATATGGAGCTTCTTCACCACGTAAATCAGGGATTGAAGGCCCATACGCTCTTCAAGCGCGATGTTGACTATCTGGTCAAAGATGGCCAGGTCATAATTGTTGATGAGTTTACAGGCAGGGTCATGCCGGGAAGAAGGTACAGTGACGGTCTGCATCAGGCTCTGGAAGCGAAGGAGAAAGTTAAAATAGAACGAGAAAATCAGACACTTGCAGCGATAACCTTCCAGAATTACTTTAGGATGTATAAGAAGCTCGCGGGAATGACAGGCACAGCAGATACGGAGGCCGCCGAATTCAATAAGATCTACAACCTCGATGTTGTCGTGGTTCCAACCAATATGCCCATGATCAGGGTAGATAATTCTGATGTGATTTACAAGACTGAGGCAGAAAAATTTAATGCGGTCATCGAGGAGATTAAGGAACTGCACAAGGGGAAAAGGCCCGTTCTGGTAGGTACGATATCCATCGAAAAGTCTGAACTCCTAAGCAGACATCTTTCGCGGACGGGTATCAAACACCATATCCTGAACGCCAAGCATCATGAAAAAGAAGCGGAGATCATTGCCCAGGCGGGGCAGCCGGGCATGGTAACCATATCAACCAATATGGCGGGCCGTGGAACCGACATAAAACTCGGCGAAGGCGTCGCCGAGATGGGTGGACTCCATATCCTCGGGACGGAAAGGCATGAAAGCCGCCGCATCGACAATCAGCTCAGGGGCAGGGCGGGGCGCCAGGGGGATTTGGGGTCTTCGCGCTTTTATCTTGCCCTCGCGGATGATCTTCTGCGGATATTCGGTGCAGAGAGAATCTCGTCCATAATGGACCGGATTGGCATGGAAGAGAATCAGCCGATTGAACATAACCTCATTTCGAGGGCTATCGAAAATGCGCAAAAAAAGGTCGAGGCTCATAATTTTGATATCCGCAAGCACCTGCTGGAATTTGACGATGTAATGAACAGGCAGAGACAGGTGATTTACGAACAGCGCAAGAGAGCGCTTAAAGGAGAGGATCTGTGGTCTGATGTGGAAGAGATGCTGGAAGAACTCGTAGACGGAATAGTCTCGCAGTACGTGGACGAGAAGTCCCATCCGGAGGAATGGAACCTGAGGGGATTGGACGATATTGTTTTCAAGCAATTTTCTTTGCGTTTGAACCTCAGTGGGACGGGGAGAAATCTCAGCAGGGACGCGATTGAAGATACGCTTATTGACTCCGTGAAAACGCTGCTGAAAAACAAGGAGGAGGAATACGGCAAACCCCTCATGGATTATCTCATGAAGGTAATCATGTTGCAGTCTATTGATTCTCACTGGAAAGATCATCTCCTGAGCATGGATCACCTGAAGGAAGGCATCGGCCTCAGGGGTTACGGACAGAAGGATCCTGTCCGGGAATACCAGAAAGAGGGCTATGAAATGTTCATGGAAATGATCCACCGCGTTAAAGAGGATACCGTCGAAAAACTCTGTATCGTCAGAATCAAGAGGGAAGAAGAGATTGAAGAAATGCGGGAAGAGGCCAGTCAGGATTATATCATGAGCCGTGGAGAACAAATGGCAGAGACCTCTACCGTAAAGAGGGATACGAAGAAGGTGGGGAGAAATGATCCCTGTCCGTGCGGCAGCGGGAAGAAATATAAGAAATGCTGCGGACAGTGAAAAGATGTGCAAAAGGCATGACAAATTTTTTTTGATAGACCTCTCAAATAAGGTGTTTTATGAGCTGTAAAGAGTCGGAGACATACGCCGTTCCCGGTTTTCTGGCGAATGGCATTCATGCGGGCATCAAAGAAAATGGCCTTAAGGACCTCGCCTTGATATTTTCCGTGGTACCGGCAAAAGCATCGGCAGTATTTACGAGAAATTGCTTTAAGGCGGCGCCGGTTCTCCTCGATATGGAAAGGATAAAATCGGGTGTGGCTCAGGCGATTCTGGCAAATAGCGGCAATGCCAATGCGGCGACCGGCGAGGACGGATACGCCGATGCCGTGGACATGTCGAGATGCGCTTCCGATAAGCTGAATATCGCCGATGAACTCGTTTTAGTGGCATCTACGGGAATAATCGGCCACAGGCCTCCCGTAAGGAATATCAAAGAAGGCATGGAAGGGCTAGTTGGGGGCTTGCATCCAAATGGCATTCCTGCGGCTGCAGAGGCAATCATGACAACGGATAAATTTCCCAAGATGTCTTGCAGGAAGGAATGGATCGGTTCAAGAGAAATTTCTGTGTGCGGGATTGCCAAAGGAGCAGGCATGATAGAGCCCCATATGGCGACCATGCTTGCATTTGCCATGACCGATGCGGACATCGATTTTCATACCCTGGATGCGGTTTTTAAACAGGCCGTAGACAGGAGCTTTAATGCAATCACGGTTGACGGCTGCATGAGCACGAATGATACAGCGATAATTCTGGCGAATGGTATGGCCGGTAACAAACAACTGAAGCGAAATTCCAACAATTTATCTTTGTTTAAAGAAATGCTTTTCAGCGTAATGTCCGATCTTTCAGATGCCATCGTCAGAGATGGCGAGGGGGCGACTAAATTTATAGAAATAATCGTTGATGAAGCAAGTTCGATAACAGATGCAAAAAAAGTTGCCTATGCCGTAGCCAACTCAAATCTGGTCAAAACCGCTTTCTACGGCTGCGACCCCAACTGGGGGAGGATAATAGCGGCTGCCGGCTCGACTGGCATTAATCTTCCTGTTGATGCCGTTAAACTATACTTTGAAGAAATTCCGGTATTTGCTCATGGAAAAGGCATAGACGGCCATGAAAAAGAGCTCTTGGAAATAATGTCCAGGACAAATATAAAGGTCTTCTTAAAACTCGGAATGGGGAATAAATCACACAGAATATGCACTTCTGATCTCACCTTTGACTACATCAAGATTAACGCCCACTATCACACTTAACCCTATGAAACATCTGAATGTCTACTGATCGTAAAAATCATTGCGTCGCGTGTTCACCTTCTCTTGTATTTGCCTTTTTTCGCTTGCTAATTTAAAATCTTTGTGCTATTTCGCAGCGGATTTCACACATCCTTTGATTGACGGGGCGTTGCTTTTCTCATTGAAGAGTTCCCCGTACAAAGAGACAGGGATGGCGGTAAAAAAACGAGAAGGAGTTGCAAAATGGCAAATATATCAATGAAGTTATTACTTGAAGCGGGTGTTCACTTTGGTCATCAGACTAATAAGTGGAATCCAAAGATGAAGCCTTACATATTTGGGGCGAGAAACGGAATTTATATCATAGACCTCCAGCAGACAGTGGGGATGTTCCAGGCCGCATATAATTTCGTAGCCGATATGGTGGCAGCAGGCGGAGGACTCCTCTTTGTAGGAACCAAGAAGCAATCGCAGGAATCGGTTAAGGAGGAGTCGGAGCGATGCGGGATGCCTTACGTCAATCAGAGATGGCTGGGCGGGATGCTGACCAATTTTAATACCATCAATAAGAGAATTGAGAGATTGAACTTTCTGGAGAAGATGTTTTCTGATGACAGCGTCAAGGCATTTCCTAAGAAGGAGATAATGAAACTTCAGAAAGAGATGAACAAGCTTGAAAAAGTTCTGGGTGGCATAAAAATAATGAAACGTCTTCCCGGTGGTTTGTTTATCGTTGATCCCAAGCGCGAGAGTATTGCCGTGAAAGAGGCGCAAAAATTGAAGATTCCTATAGTAGCCATAGTTGATACAAACTGCGATCCGGACGACATCGACTATGTTATCCCGGGTAATGATGATGCCATCAGGGCAATCAAGCTTTTTTCTTCAAGGATTTGCGATGCCGTAATTGAGGGTAAAAGGAAGTTCGAGGAGCATGTACAGGCCGATACCGACAAGGAAGCGGCCGGACCGGCCTCTGAGAAAAGCGGAGATGTGGAAACAGATGTCCCCGAGTCTGTTGAAACAAAGGATGGAATAACCGATGTTGAAGAAGATTTTGAAACGGATAAAGAGCGTCAATCAAAGTGAGAAATTTGACGGGAGGTAGATTAAATTGAGCGTTACATCATCAATGGTTAAAGAGCTGAGAGAAAAAACAGGCGCCGGCATGATGGATTGCAAGGAAGCTCTGACTGTGTCCGGCGGAGATTTCGAAAAGGCAATCGACTTTTTGCGTAAGAAGGGCATGTCTGCAGCGACGAAGAGATCATCAAAGGCGGCAAAAGATGGAGTCATTGCCTCATATATCCACATGGGTGGGAAAATAGGCGTCTTGGTAGAGGTTAATTGCGAAACGGATTTCGTTGCCAAGACAGATGATTTTCGACTCCTGGCGAAAGAGCTGACCATGCACATAGCTGCGGCGAACCCCAGGTATCTGAAGTCGGAACATATACCTCCCGATGTTCTGGAACGGGAGAAGGAGATTTACAGAAGCCAGGCTATGGCGGAAAAGAAACCGGAGAAGATATGGGATAAGATCATAGAAGGCAAACTTAAGAAGTATTACGAAGATGTCTGCCTTCTGGATCAGAAATTTATAAAAGATACGGCACTTACCGTTGGGACGCTGGTCAGTAATATGATCGCCAAGACGGGTGAGAATATTGTTATTAGAAGATTCATGAGGTTCCAGCTGGGCGCCGATTGAAGAAGAGATGATGGATAAACCTGTCTATAAAAGAGTCCTCCTGAAACTGAGTGGTGAAGTCCTTATGGGAAAGGGTTCCTATGGGATAGACCTTGATGCCGTATCGAGCATTGCGGGAGAAATCAGGGATGTTGCAAGGCTTGGCGTCGAGATAGGCGTCGTGGTCGGCGGCGGCAATATTTTTCGCGGGTTTGAAGCCAATGAGATGGGTATGGATCGAACTTCCGCGGATTATATGGGTATGCTCGCTACGGTTATAAACAGCCTTGCATTGCGGAGCGCCCTTGAACAACTTGATGTGGTGACAAGAGTTCAAACCGCCATTGAGATGAAACAGGTTGCGGAACCGTTTATCCAAGGGAGGGCTGTGCGTCATCTGGAAAAAGGAAGGGTCGTTATATTTGCAGGTGGCACTGGTAACCCTTATTTTACTACGGATACTGCCGCTTCTTTGAGGGCCATAGAGATAAAGGCCGATGTTATTCTGAAAGCAACCAAAGTAGAAGGGGTCTATGATAAAGATCCTGTTAAGTGCAGTGATGCTAAGATGTTCACGGAGATTTCCTATAATGACATATTGACGAGACATTTGAAGGTTATGGATGCAACGGCGATTTCTTTGTGCAGAGAGAACAATCTTCCCATCATCGTTTTTAATCTGCAGAAGAAGGGCAATATCAGGCGCGTCATATGCGGCGAAGATATGGGAACGAGAATCAGAGGTTGACATGAAGGATCTGGTCTTTGACGAATTGAAGGATAATATGGAAAAAGCGATTCACGCTTTTGAAAAGTCCTTAAATAAAGTGAGGACAGGGAGAGCGTCACTGTCACTTCTGGATGGCATTAAAGTGGACTATTATGGCGTTCCCACACCGCTCAACCAGGTCGCTACACTTTCCATACCGGAGAGCCGCCTTATGATCATATCACCTTGGGACAACAGCATTATAGGAACCATAGAAAAGGCTATACAGAAATCTGATCTTGGTTTGATGCCGGTAAATGATGGGAAAGTGATACGCATTTCAATTCCGCAGCTTACAGAAGAGCGTAGAAAGGAGCTGGCAAAGGTCGTAAAGAGGATCGCCGAAGAATGCAAGATAAATCTGAGAAATGTCAGAAGGGACGCAAATGACCAGCTAAAGACCCTTAAAAAGGATAATGACATCTCTGAAGATGATTTCTATTTGTACCAGGAGGAAGTTCAGGAAATAACGGACAAGTATATTAAGAAAACCGATGGTATTCATGCTGCCAAAGAAAAGGAAATCATGGAAATATAAGTTCAATGCCGTGAACAACAGATACTGGGGAGCCTTTTGGCTCCTTCTTTGTTTTGGAAATGATGTAAATTATACTTGCCCGGCCGTCATCGCTGATTTTTTGAAGACTTTCTAACACTCTCAATTTTTTGCATGTCTTGAACTTTATCCTTGATTGTGTTACTTGAACGAAATATTAACTATCCGCAGATATTATAAAAAGAGCATGTCATCCGATGAAAAAGATTGACCATAGGAAACTGCCCCAACACATCGCCATAATCATGGACGGTAACGGCAGATGGGCCGAAAAGCATGCCTTCGGCAGGATAACGGGTCACAAGAGAGGCGCCAAATCAGTGAAGGTTGTAGTAAAAGCTTGCCGGGAGATCGGTATAAAATATCTCACCTTGTATGCATTTTCTGTTGAAAATTGGCTTCGTCCCCGGGAAGAGGTTGATGCACTGATGGACTTATTGGATAAATACCTGCGGTCAGAATTTGACGAGATGCTTCGCCACGGCATCAGATTGGTAGCAATCGGCGATATCGAATCATTGAGCGGACACGTAAGAAATATTCTTGAGGAGGCAATGGATAAGACGGCTCATAACGACGGGATGGTTCTTAATCTGGCCCTGAGCTACGGTGGGCGGGATGAAATCGTTGCGGCTGCGAAGGGTATATTAAGGGACTGTCAGGACGGCAAGATCACTCCGCAGGATCTAACGAAAGAATTGTTTTCGACGTATCTATATACGGCTGATATTCCCGATCCGGACCTGCTTATAAGAACGAGTGGCGAATACAGGTTGAGCAATTTCTTATTGTGGCAGTCAGCTTATACAGAATTTTATTTCTCTGACGTCCTTTGGCCTGATTTTCGGAGGAAGCATCTCATCGAGGCGATTGCCGAGTTTCAGCGGAGGGAGAGGAGATTCGGATTGACGAGTAACCAGTTGCACAGGGATGGAACATATACAGGATGACTCCCCACATAAAAAGATGGATATCCGGGGTTATAGCGGTACCCATACTATTTGCCATTATATTCTATGGTTCGGAGGTCGTGTTTTCCGCATTCATCATAATTGTGATTCTCGGAGCCGTAATCGAGTATAACCGGATGGTGTTTAACGGGGGATTCGTCCGGGAGAAATTGCAGGCATTGATTATTGCCATATTAATTCCTCTTGCCGCTTTTTCAGGTGATTTACGTATTGTACTGGCTGTCATTGCATTTTCCATGTTAGCCGTCTTTTCTCTGTCCCTCCTCGGTATGAACGATCATTCCATTGATACAGTTTCAGTGAGCAAGCTCGTATTCGGATTTATTTATATACCTTTCATGCTGTCACATTTCATTCTGCTGAGGCATTCCGACGATGGGATGATGTGGATATTATTTATTTTGGTTTTGGCTTTTTCAGGGGATATAGCAGCATTTTACGTGGGCAGAAGTGTAGGGAAGAGAAAACTGATGCCTCTGGTAAGTCCGGGCAAGACTGTGGAGGGAACGGCGGGATTGCTGATAGGAAGCGTCATCGGCTGCGTATTGTTCCAGCAATTTTTTCTTCCCAGGCTTCCGGTCTTTCATGCCGCAGCGCTGGGACTTTCGGGAGGCATAATGGGACAACTGGGCGACCTTTGCGAGTCCGTTATCAAGAGAGCTTCCGGGGTAAAAGATTCCGGTTCACTCGTTCTTGGACACGGGGGCTTGCTGGATCGGCTGGATTGTTTAATTTTTATTGCGCCATACGTTTACTACTATAGATTATTTTTGACGGCGTCATAGAAAATCTCCCTTCATTCCCGGGCGCCTCTATCCGCCGCTTGTTGCAGGACGCGCATTGAAGATAACGCTTTTTGCTTTGCTTGTCATCTTATATTGATTTTTTATTGTTAGTACGTTCATTGGTTTTGAAAACATGAAGAATATATCTATACTGGGTTCGACGGGTTCCATCGGAGTTAATACCTTGGACGTCATATCGAATAACCCTGATCGATTTCGTGTTGTCGCTCTCGCGGCATATAAAAATGTCAGCCTGTTAGCAGAGCAAATTGAGAAATTCAGGCCGAATGTTGTCGCGGTAATTGACGAGAAGCATGCCAGGAAACTGAAAAATATCATAAAGCCTTCGAGGGGAACTGAGATTCTGCACGGAGCAGGCGGCTACCGTGATGTCGCATGCATAAGCGAAGCAGACATGGTTGTATCCGCCATGGTGGGTTCCGCAGGTCTCATCCCCACTATGGAAGCTATCGAGGCGGGGAAAGACATCGCCCTTGCTAATAAAGAAGTAATGGTCATGGCAGGCTCCCTTGTAATTGAAAGGGCGCGTGAAAAGGGCGTGAAGATCTTGCCCATAGATAGCGAGCATAGTGCAATCTTTCAATGCATCACGGGCCACAGCGGGTCGGATATCAGACGAATCATCCTGACAGCGTCGGGCGGCCCATTTTTCCTTCTGTCAAAGGAAAGACTTGCAGACGTGAAACCTGCAGACGCATTGAAACATCCCTCCTGGCGGATGGGACGAAAGATTACGGTGGATTCGGCTTCCATGATGAACAAGGGTTTTGAGGTCATTGAGGCGCGGTGGTTCTTTTCCGTTGACATTGAACGTATTGAGGTGCACATTCATCCGCAGAGTATCATCCATTCCATGGTAGAATACTGTGACGGATCTGTAATAGCCCAACTGAGCGTTCCGGATATGCGCATTCCCATAGCCTATGCCCTGTCTTTCCCCGATAGACTTGCCCGCCCTGAGCCTTTTCTTGATTTATTGAAGGTTGGCGTCTTTGAATTCTTCAGGCCCGATATGGAAAAGTTCCCCAACTTGAGGCTTGCCTATGAAGCGGGAAAGGCAGGGGGCACGATGCCCGCCGTCCTTAATGCTGCCAACGAGGTGGCCGTGCAGGCGTTCTTGGAGAGTACCCTTCGGTTTGGAGACATATCTCATGTAATAGAAGAAGTGCTCTCCTGTCATCAACGGAAGGAGTTTCCCGACCTCGGAGAGATCCTTGAAGCGGATCTATGGGCCAGGGATATTGCGAAAAAAACCATTGAGAGGATAAAAGTTCTATCGTGATTGGCATAAGCATTATTTCCGTTATTATTCTGTTGGGCATTCTTATTTTCGCCCATGAGTTTGGCCATTTTCTGGTGGCTAAATATTCGGGTGTCGCTGTATTGAAATTTTCTCTCGGATTCGGGCCCAAGTTAGTAGGGAAGAAGATAGGGGAGACGGAGTATCGCATTTCATTGATACCGCTCGGGGGTTACATAAAGCTCCTGGGAGAGTCGGAGAATGAGGAGCTCCAGGAGGAAGATGAAAAAAGGTCTTTTTTCAAACAGCCGGTTTGGAAAAGAGCGGCAATCGTAGCCGCAGGTCCAATCTTCAATTTTCTGCTTGCCATACTGATTTTCGCGATTGTTTACATGGCTGGAGTTCCAACCCTGACTACCTATGTAAGCGGGGTGCAGGAGGGGTCTCCGGCCTTTGAAGCCGGCATCAGGGAAGGCAACGTCATTGTCGCCATCGACGGTAAAGAAATCACGCGGTGGGAAACGCTTGCTGAAATTATCAGCAAGAGCGACGGCAGTGAGTTGCGTATCACAATAACAAGAGGCGAACAATCAAGGGACGTTCTCTTAAAGCCGAGGTTGTATAAGGCAAAAAATATTTTCGGTGAAGAAATCAAGTCTTACAAAATAGGTGTAAGTCCTTCATCGGAACACACTGTCGTTGAGAGGATGAACCCATTTCTGGCCTTTTGGACCAGTCTCAAACAGACATGGTTTATAAGTAAATTGACTGTGCTAAGTATTATTAAGATTTTTGAAGGTGTCGTTTCTCCAAGAACCCTTGGCGGCCCCATTATGATTGCGCAAATTGCAGGGGCCCAGGTGAAGGAGGGCATCATACCATTCGTGTTGTTCATGGCCTTGTTAAGCATAAACCTTGCTATCCTGAATCTCTTGCCTATTCCCATCCTTGATGGCGGTCATCTCCTCTTTTTTCTTGCAGAAGCCGTAACAGGTCGAGAAATTAATATTAAGTGGAGAGAGATGGCCCAGCAGATCGGCCTCGTCATTCTTATTGGCCTCATGATATTCGTTTTCATCATGGACATAGAGAGACTCAACATCAAGTGGTTTGATGACTTTAACAAATTTTTCACACGGTAGACATGTTGATTTTAGCAATTGATACCTCTACGAAGAGCGCCAGTATTGCGCTTCTCCGGGATAGCGATATACTGTCCGAAATCTTCGTCAATCTGGATGTGAATCACTCCGTAGTATTGTTGCCCGCTTTAGATCATTTATTGAGACTTTCGCGCATAGAACCGGGAGAGATAGGTCTCTTCGCGTGCACTATAGGACCCGGTTCATTTACGGGGCTGCGCGTGGGCGCGAGTACCATAAAAGGACTCGCCCTGGCGACAGGGAGGCCGATTGCAGGTGTATCAACACTGGAAGCCCTGGCATGCAATATCCCAGGCTCGGAAATCCCGGTCTGTCCTATGCTCGACGCAAAGAAAGACCAGGTATATACGGCTCTCTACAGGACCGGACGGGATTACACATTGGAGAAAATAGAAAGTGAGAGGGTGACTGACGTCCGGGGATTCTTGCAGTGCATTGACGAAGAGGTTATATTCGTGGGTGATGGAGCTGTAAAGTACGCCGGGCTCATCAGTGAGATGTTGCCGGGAAAATCATATTTTGCATCCGTTTGCCATCAGCACGTGAGAGCAGCGGTAGTAGGTCTTCTGGGCAGGAAAAAATACTCTGAAGGAGATCTTCTGGATTCCGTTACCTTTGCACCCGCATATCTCCGCGTTTCTGAAGCAGAGATGAAGCGCTTCTCACGTTAAATACCCGCGAGACGAAGGGAGGATTTGCCCTCATCGCGGAATATCAAATATTGACAAGAATTGTTGATTAATATAAAATTACTGCGCAGGAGGTAACATGCATGGAAAAGGCCGATGAGCTCTTGATCAAAAAATATATTAATCAGGATGAGGAGCTGAAGAGCTATGTTGAGGATCACGAAAAACTCGAAGCGGATCTCGAGAATTTTAACAAGCGTATCTATCTGACGGCAGAAGAAGAAATTGAGAAGAAGAACCTGCAGAAGAGGAAACTTCGGGGGAAGGAGCAGATCTACAGAATCCTTGCTAAATACCGTCGTCAGGCACAAGAAGCATGAGATTACGGCCATTCATGGGATTATTAATGTTGTGCGACATAATAAATGAATCATAACAGTATCATAGTCCGTGAAGGTTTTCCATTCATCATACCACTCGGTATTTTCACTTTAATTTTTTCCATTTTCGGTATAATCTGGGCGGCGTCGATATTTTTTGTCGCTACGTGCTTTGTTGCCTGGTTTTTCAGGAATCCGGAGCGTGAGTTTCCTGATGGTGCGAATGCCGTAATATCTCCGGCAGACGGTGAGATTATAAAAATAGAAAACGTCGTGGAGAATGATTTTCTCAAAGGTCTGACACGGAAGATAAGTATATTTATGAACGTGTTTGACGTTCATGTTAACCGCATACCCTATTCCGGCACAGTGGCCGATATAGAGTACAACAAAGGGAATTTTTTTTCGGCTAATCTGGACAAGGCATCAGAACTGAACGAAAGAAATTCGGTTCTTATTAAAACGGATGATGGCAAAAAGATTTTAACGGTACAGATAGCGGGATTAATTGCAAGAAGGATAGAGTGTTGGGTTAAGGAAGGAATGCATGTACGCAAGGGTGAGAGATTCGGCCTCATACGATTCGGCTCACGTCTTGAAGTCTTTCTGCCTCACGATGCGATAATATCCATTAGAGTGGGTGACAGAGTAAGGGCGGGAGAGACACTTATAGGATGGCTAAAATGAAAAAGAATGCCACATTTAAGAGAGAGCGTGTAAGAAAGGGCATATATTTATTGCCCAACCTTTTGACGACGGGAAGCCTTTTTTGCGGATTCTATTCCATCATCGCGTCCATGAAGGGAGATTTTTGGCTTGCTGCAGCACCAATCTTAATGGCTTTTGTCTTGGACGGCCTGGACGGCAGAATAGCGAGGATGACGAACACGACAAGCAAATTCGGTTCGGAATACGACTCTCTGTCGGATCTGGTAGCCTTCGGTGTTGCTCCATCCATTCTCGCCTACACGTGGGCGCTTTCGATATACGGGAAATGGGGATGGCTTGCATCATTCCTCTTCGTTGTTTGCGGCGCATTGCGGCTGGCAAGATTCAACATCCAGATAGGCTTGGTTGAAAGCAAGGTTTTCAATGGACTGCCGATACCGGGAGCTGCGGCCGTTGTTGCAACGGTGGTATTGCTTTATTACTACCTGGGGGGGGAAGGGAGAATTAATGATCTGACCATTTTGATAGGCGTCATCGTTCTATCACTGCTGATGGTGAGCAGTATAAAGTATTACAGCTTTAAAGACCTTAACTTCTTTTCAAGAAAACCTTTCATGTCCTTTGTTTTGATCGTGTTTATTCTGATTATAGTCATCGCAGAGCCGCAGATCATGCTGTTTACCTTTGCCTTCGGTTACAGTCTATCCGGTCCGACGTGGGCTCTTGTTAAGATCTGTAAAAAGGCATACACGGAATGGAAGGCCAGAGGATTTCGGATTAATACAAAGCGCGCACTGAAAAGGTAGCGATTAAGGGAGTCAAAACTATAAGACGCGCTGCCTCTATTTAGAGTGAATCGTTTAGAGAGAGCGTCTTTTTTACAGTCTGGTGTTTGAGACAACCTATGAAGAAGGACAAATTTGTGAAGTCTTATAATGTTGCCGTAGTTGGTGCCACGGGTGTCGTCGGCAACGAAATGATCAAAATCCTGGAAGAACGAGAATTTCCCGTCCGTAATTTGACACTGCTGGCTTCAGAACGTTCAGTTGGGAAGAAGTTGAAATTTAGAGGGAAGTCTGTTCCCGTTTATGTGTTGAATGAAAAATCATTCTCAGGAATTGATATCGGGCTTTTTTCAGCTGGCGGGAGCATCTCTGAGCGCTTTGCCCCCATAGCCGCCGCATCAGGATGTGTAGTGATTGACAATACAAGCGCATTCAGGATGGTGCCTGATATTCCTTTGGTAGTTCCGGAAGTAAATCGGAAAGCAATCGGCATGTATAAAAATAAGGGGATAATTGCTAATCCAAACTGTTCGACCATCCAAATGGTTCTGGTCCTCAAGCCGATTCACGATGCTGCAAGGATTAAGAGAGTTGTGGTTTCAACGTATCAGGCCGTCTCGGGGACAGGCAAGGAAGCCATAGAAGAGTTGCTCAAGCAGACAAAGGCTCTTTTGAGCGGCCGGAAGCCCGCGGTGAAGGTGTATCCCCACAGAATAGCATTTAACTGTCTTCCTCATATCGACGTGTTTCTGGATAACGGCTATTCGAAAGAGGAAATGAAAATGGTGAATGAAACCAAGAAGATTCTCGGCGATCAAACGATTGCCGTTACCGCTACGACAGTAAGAGTTCCAGTCCTTTACGGACATTCGGAGTCTGTCAATATCGAAACCGAAAGAAAGATTAGTGCAAGGGAGGTGAGGAGAATACTTTCGCATGCGCCCGGCGTCAAAGTGGTAGATGACCCCAAGAGGAATAAATATCCTCTCCCGATAGATGCGGCAGGCAAAGATGATACGTTCGTCGGCAGGATCAGGGAAGACGAGTCCATAGAAAACGGCATCAATATGTGGATTGTATCCGACAATTTGAGGAAGGGCGCCGCACTGAATGCTGTACAGATAGCAGAGCTTCTTGTCAGAGACTACCTATGAGAATAATCGGAGGCGATGCAAAGGGGAGAACCATATATTCACCAAAGCAACGCCAAGTGAGGCCTACCTCCGACGGTATCAAGGAATCACTTTTCAATATTCTTCATGCACTCTCCGGGAAGTCTTTAGTTGATCTTTTTGCAGGCAGCGGGAATGTGGGGCTGGAGGCATTAAGCCGAGGAGCCTCGAAAGTGATTTTTGTGGAAAAGAATGCTGTCATGGTTAATGCCATTAAAAGGAACCTCCGTGAATTATCCTTCGGTGGAGAGTATGAAATCCTGGCAGTGGAGGCTGCAAAAAGTATACGGAAACTTCAAAATAGGGGTGAGAGTCTTGATTTTCTGTTTGCCGATCCACCATATGAAAGAGGTTTCGTCAGGGATATCTTCCATAGTCTCAGTGGCGGGAATATTCTCAGTGAAGATGGTGTCCTCATAATCCAGCATTCAGTAAGGGAAAATGTGGATGAGCATTATACAGGTGATTTCATATTGACAGACCGTAGAAGATATGGTGATACACATCTGTCTTTTTTTAAAATAAGAGAAAAAGAATAAGGGAACACATATGGGAAAAATAGCTGTCTATCCTGGTTCATTTGATCCCATCACAAACGGCCATCTTGACCTCATAAACAGGGGGTTGAAAATTTTTGATAGGATTATTGTTCTCGTAGCTCATAACCCGAACAAAGCATCCTATCTCTTCTCTGTTGAGGAGAGGATTGAATTGATCAAAGAGGCTGCAAAAGACTGCAATGGGGTGGAGGTTGCCAGCTTCGAAGGACTGCTGGTGGATTATGTCAAGAAAACCGGCGCAAATATTATATTGAGGGGACTCCGGGCTCTTTCTGATTTTGAGTACGAATTTCAGCTTACTCTCATAAATCGAAGACTCAATAAGAATGTCGAGACTGTTTTCCTTATGACCAGTAACGAGTGGTTTTTTACAAGTTCTCAGATCATTAAAGAAGCGGCGAGTCTGGGAGCTCCTGTTGAGGGACTGGTACCGGACATCGTGTGTCGGAAGCTGAAAGAAAAATACGCAAGGTAAGTCGAGGAAAGAATGAAACTGGCATCGAGGATATCCACAATAAAACCATCGCCAACACTGGCAATTACCGCGAAAGCCAATGCACTGAAGGCTGAAGGCAGGGATGTAATCAGCTTTGGTGCGGGCGAACCTGATTTTGATACCCCGGATCATATCAAGATGGCAGCCGTGAAGGCCATAGAGGAGGGGTTTACAAAATATACGCCCGTTGATGGGATTGTTGAATTGAAAGATGCCATCATCAGCAAGCTCGGGAGAGACAATCAGTTGACTTATGATAGATCGCAGATTGTAGTCTCCTGCGGGGCGAAGCATACCCTTTATAATTTGACTCAGGTCCTCTTTGAGGAGGGCGACGAAGTCATTATTCCATCTCCTTACTGGGTTTCATACCTGGATATGGTTTTGCTGTCAGGCGCCAGGCCTGTCATTCTCAATACGGGAGAGGCGCAGGGGTTTAAAATACTGCCCGAGCAGTTGAAAGCGGCCATCACGAGAAATACCAAGGCGATTATCATGAACAGCCCGTCAAACCCGACGGGTGCAGTATATACTGCTCGTGAACTGGCAGCCCTCGCAGAGGTCGTAAGCGGCAAAGAGATGCTCGTAATATCGGATGATATCTATGAAAAAATTATATACGATGACAGGCAGTTTACGAATATCGCATCGCTGAGCAAAGAGCTCAGGGATAGAACAGTGGTCGTGAACGGAGTTTCCAAAACTTATTCAATGACCGGCTGGAGAATCGGTTATGCTGCCGGGCCGGAAGAGATTATAAAAGCTATGACAAAACTGCAGAGCCAGAATACGTCAAATCCTACTTCCATTTCACAGTGGGCGGCTGTAGAGGCCTTGAACGGTAATCAGGAGAGCGTACCGGTAATGGTTGAAGAATTCAGGCGGAGAAGAGATGTGATCGTGGAGAAGTTGAATGCCATTCCGGGCATCACCTGTGCGCTCCCGGATGGGGCTTTTTATGTTTTTCCTGATGTTTCGTCTCTGTTCGGGCGTTCCTATCAGGGTCAGGCCTTATCAAATTCATCTGATTTTACAGCATACCTTCTAGAGGCGGCCAACGTGGCCGTAATTCCGGGGGTCGATTTTGGTCATGATAATCATATCCGCCTTTCCTATGCTACGTCTTTGAAGAATATTGAGGAAGGACTGAAACGAATTAACAGTGCCGTCAAGGGACTTTCATAAGAGAGTCGTCAAACTCGCTATTCATATCACCGATGTTAATCCCACAATGAAGCATGCCATCCGGGCATTTGAGCTTTCGGGAACAATAATACTCTCACAATAGTAAAACTTCGTGGCACGATATGGGCGGTTTCTGGAAGAGTTCCGGTCTCAACGGATACGATGGTGAAGACTATCACTAAAGTGCCGAGAATCTAAGGGATTAACGATTGATTGCAGGTGTTCCTTCATGTTATATTACTCATACCGGATGGAAAAG
>CAITLA010000104.1 GCA_903893135.1 uncultured Syntrophaceae bacterium
CCCTTTCGTCATGGCCTCCGGCAACTATGCAAAGCTGTATGGTCTCAATATAATAGGACTGAAGCGCCGGGGTTTCAAAGAGGAATCTATACAGGCGCTGAAAAAGGCCTACAGGATTGTTTTTAGATCATCCCTCCTTCTCTCTGTGGCAATCGCAAAGGTCAAAGCCGAGGTTAATGATTTTCCGGAAGTACGGCAGTTTGTAGAGTTCATCGAAACCAGATCGGCGAGGGGGATCACAAGATAACTTTAGAACACGAGAGTTCTGAAATAAGTCCACTTTGTCATTTCGACCAAAGGGAGAAATCTTTAAGATCCCTCCCTTCCCTCGGGACAAGGATTTCTCGCGGAGTTTACCCTGAGTAAACCGAAGGTCCCGAAATGACAGTTGTACATTCGCATCTATGAAATGATGTATTAGAATTTATAATCTCTTCTGCCATATGAAAAAAATCAGAATCGGAGTGGTGGGTATCGGTCATTTAGGTAACTACCACCTGCAAAAATACCGTGAGTTGTCCAACTGCCGGATTGTCGGCGTGGTGGACATCAAAGAGGAGCGTGCCCGGAAGGCAGCCGAAATGTACGGTTGCCTTGCTGTGTCGGATCACCGCAAGCTGATAAATTCAGTCGACGCAGTCAGCATTGCCGTTCCAACCATATCCCATTACGGGATCGCAAAAGACTTCCTGGAAGCGAGCATCGACGTCCTCCTGGAAAAACCCATGACAACGACTATCGAGGAGGCTGACGAACTCATAGCAATTGCCGAAGCAAAAGGATTGATATTCCAAATAGGATTGCTTGAACGATTTAATCCGGCAATCGTTGCGCTGAGGACGGTTATAGGAAAACCACTTTTCATTGAGACCCACCGTCTCCACCCATTCTTCGAACGCGGCACGGATGTGGATGTCATTCTTGATCTCATGATCCATGATCTCGACATAATCCTACACTTCGTCAAGTCAACCATACTTAATGTGGAAGCCGTGGGTGTATCCATCCTGTCGGATAAGGTGGACATTGCCAACGCGAGGATAACCTTCTCTTCCGGTTGCGTGGCTAATGTCACGGCCAGCAGGGTAACAGGAAAGACAATGCAGAAGATTAGATTCTTCGGGTTTGAGGGCTATCATGCAGTCGATTATGGGAAGCGCGAATTGGTCTCTCTCTGCAGGAAAAACGGTGCGGGAGGAAATGTTGAAATCAGCGCAAACCCTGTGGAAGTGAAAATACTTGATCCCTTGGAGGAAGAGATTCGCTCGTTCATTGAAGCAGTTATAAGCAGGAATCCGCCGCCTGTCACCGGCAAGGAAGGGAGAGACGCCTTGGAATTAGCTCTTCTCATTGCTGAAAAGGTCAAGCGATCGCAGGAGCTGCTTCCATGATACCCATGGTTGACCTCAAGCGACAGTATCATAATCTCAAAGCCGACATAGATGCTGCTATACAGGGCGTGCTTGATAACGCTCAGTTCATCCTGGGGCCGAATGTGGCGGAACTGGAAAAGGAAATAGCCGCATATCACGGTCTCTCTCATGCCATCGGTGTAGCAAGCGGGACTGACGCCCTGCTCCTGTCTCTGCGGGCTTGCGGAATCGGAGCGGGAGACGAGGTTATTACCACTCCCTTCACATTCATTGCCACAGCAGACGTCATATCACTTCTTCACGCAATACCCGTATTTGCGGATATCGTTACGGACACATTCAACATCGACTCCGGCAAGGTAGAGGAGAAAATTACAAGCAAGACCAAGGCGATCATCCCCGTCCATCTCTTCGGCCATCCTGCGGATATGGATCCGATCTGCGCTCTGGCGGCGAAATATAATATCAGAGTCATTGAAGACTGCGCCCAGGCCTTCGGTGCAACATACAAAGGAAAAAAAGTGGGGACCCGCGGTGACTGCGGCTGTTTTAGTTTCTTTCCGAGCAAGAATCTGGCCGGCTACGGAGACGGGGGCATGATTATCACCGGCAATAAAGATATGGCAAAAAATTTGCGTCTCCTCCGTAACCACGGGAGCGTCGTTAAATACCATCACACGACTTTAGGTTATAACAGCCGACTTGATGAGATCCAGGCGGCAATCATACGCGTCAAAATGAAAAAAATCGAAGAATTCAACGACAAGCGCCGCATTAATGCGGACATATACAGAACGCTCATCAAGAGAGACGATATCACCCTCCCCATTGAGCTACCCGGATGCAGGCATGTATATCATCAGTTTACGATCCGCTCAAAAAACAGGGATGGCATCATGAAAACCCTGCAAAATGAGAACGTCTCCTCCGCGATATATTACCCCGTTCCTCTCCATAGGCAGGAGGTATTCACCCGCCGGAACATTAGTGCGGAGAACCTGACGAACAGTGAGATATGTGCGAGAGAGGTACTGTCCCTGCCCATGTTCCCCGAGCTGAAAAAAGAGGAGATTGAACACGTAAGCAATGTGATCAACCATGCACCCTGAAACATCCCTTCTCATAGACGGACAAGATAAAGAAATCGGCAGCAGAAAACGAATCATGATTGTGGCGGGGGAAGCCTCGGGCGACCTCCATGGGGGAAACCTCGTACAGGCAATGCACAAGATCGATCCGGAAATAAGTTTTTACGGAGTCGGCGGCAGGAATTTGAAGGAGGCCGGCGTAGAGCTGATAGCAGATGCCGCAGATATGGCTGTTGTCGGACTTACGGAGGTTGTCTTTAAGCTGGGAATGATACTGAAAGTCATGGCTCAACTTAAGGCATCGCTGAAGAAAGACAGGCCCGATCTTATCATCCTCATTGATTACCCGGATTTCAACCTTCCTCTCGCGAAGGCGGCGAAGAAATATGGCATAAAGGTATTTTACTATATCAGTCCCCAGGTGTGGGCGTGGCGAAGAGGAAGAATCGGGAAGATCAAGAAGATCGTGGACAGAATGGCCGTGATTCTCCCCTTTGAGGCCGATCTCTACAGGGAAGCCGGTGTTGATGTAACCTTCGTCGGCCATCCCCTCCTGGATGTAGTCAGGACGAAATATCCCCGCAAGGAGGCGCTGCGTCGGTTCGATCTCCGTGAAGAGGTGACAACTGTGGGAATTCTGCCCGGAAGCAGGCAGTCAGAAGTGACGAGACTCCTTCCTGTAATGCTCGGTGCAGCGGAGATCATCGAGAAACAAATCAAGGATGTGCAATTTGTGCTGCCTCTTGCCGATACGCTTGATATTGCTTTCGTCTCACAAATAATTGCAAAACATTCCGTGCCAGTAAGGCTTATCCCCAATGAAGTTTACGATGTCATCGGTTGTGCGGACATCGCCATGGTTGCTTCGGGAACTGCCACCCTGGAAACGGCACTGATGGAGACGCCCATGATTATTATTTATAAAGTGTCTGCGCCTTCCTATTATGTAGGCAGGATGGTAATCAATATTGACCACATCGGTCTCGTCAACATCATTGCCGGAAAGACAGTTGTTCCTGAGTTAATCCAGTTTGAGGCAAGTCCGGAAAATATAGCGGCAGGGGTCATGGAAATTCTTGCAACCAAAGAGCGGATGGAAGGCATTAAGGCGGAATTGAAGAAAATCAGGGATATGTTAGGAAACCACGGTGCGGCAGAAAGGGTTGCCCGCCTGGCATATGATATGATAAACACCAAAAAAATTATAAGTAATTTAAGTGACTAAAGTTTAAAAATCGGATGAAGTGACTGGAGTCGGCGTAATCATAGATGGTGAAGCGCGAAAAAATGGACAATAAGCAATTTGCTGCAGAACTCGAAACACGAACTCTGAAATTTGGAGTGAGCATTATCCGGCTGTCAGCAAGATCGCCCGGCGGCCCCGAGAGCACAGTCATACGCCATCAAATGACAAAATCCGGTACCTCAATCGGCGCAAATTATCGTGAAGCCAACAGAGCACGGAGCAGGGCGGACTTTAGAAATAAAATCAAAATCTGCGAAAGCGAATCGAGTGAAACAAAATACTGGCTTGAGATTATTATTGGCACAGAATTGTTAAGTCGGGAAGAGGTGATGAAGGAATACAACGAATGCAGTGAATTACTTGCAATCTTTACCTCGATAGGCAAAAATAGCTAAAATAATTTTAGTAACTGCAGCTTAATTTAAGATTTTAGGTCACTTGGAACTTTAGTTCACTTTAAATTTAGGATTTTATTCGGTGGATATCTTTAATCGCCTTTTACAGCTTGCTAAACCGCATTCATCCAAGTTCATCCTGGCCATGTTCTGCATGCTTGTTGTTGGCGCTACAACATCTGCCCTGGCTTTCCTTGTGAAGCCGGCCTTAGATGAGATCTTCTTCAAAAATAACTCGGACATGCTCATGTGGATCCCTGTTGCTGTTATTGTCATATACCTGATAAAAGGGGTTTGCAATTACACCCAAACGATACTGATGAGTTTCATCGGCCAGCGGGTTATTGCTGATTTGCGGAATAATCTCTACAGACGGATGCAGATGCAATCCCTTTCATTTTTCACCAAGAATCCGACGGGCATCCTCATGTCACGGATTACAAGTGACGTCGGATATGTCCAGGGAGCCGTATCGGAAGCAGTCACAAGTCTCCTGAAAGACTCCTTCACCCTTATCTGTCTCGTATTTGTCATCTTTTACCGTGACTGGCAATTGGCGATAATTGCCATGTTTGTATTTCCTCTCACCATCTATCCTATAGCCAAGTTCGGTGGGAAAATGAGAAACATTGCCACGCGCACTCAGGTTACCATGGGCAGTCTTACCACACTCCTCCAGGAAACAATCGCCGGCACGAGGATCGTCAAGGCCTTCAGCATGGAAGAATATGAAAGCAGGAGGTTTGCGAAAGAGAACGAGCACCTCTTCAAGCTTGCCATGAAATCCGTATCCGTAAGCGCCGTTTCGAGCCCCTTCATGGAATTCCTGGGAGGCATAGGCATCGCCGCTATTGTCTTCTATGGAGGGTACCAGGTGATAAATGGCGTCTCCACGCCAGGCACTTTTTTTTCTTTCCTGACAGCACTAATCATGCTCTACGAGCCGGTCAAACGGCTGACCAATGTCAATAATACAATACAGCAGGGAATTGCCGGCGCAGAGCGGGTCTTCAGCATCATCGATATCGTACCGGATATAAAAAATGACGCCGACGCCACCGACCTGCCAAAAATCTCCCGGGGCATCGATATAAAGGACGTTACCTTCTGTTATGAAGAAACACCGGTTTTAAAAAATGTAAATCTCTCTATTAAAGCAGGAGAGGTCGTTGCCTTTGTCGGCATGAGCGGTGGAGGCAAGACGACCCTCGTCAATCTGATCCCGCGATTTTATGATGTCTCGGAGGGGCAGATTCTGATAGACGGCCATGATATCCGGCATGTCACTATCGAGTCCCTGCGCGGGCAGATCGGCATCGTCACACAACAGACCATCCTCTTTAATGACACGGTGCGAAATAATATTGCCTACGGCAACATCGAAAAAACCGATGAAGACATCGTCCAGGCAGCGAAGGCAGCCAACGCGCATGACTTCATTATGAACTTACCAAAACGGTACGATACTGTTATCGGTGAGCAGGGGGCAAAACTCTCCGGAGGGGAGAGGCAGAGAATGTCTATTGCAAGAGCCCTTCTCAAGGATGCCCCCATCCTTATCCTTGACGAAGCGACATCGTCCCTTGACACAGAGGCGGAAATCGAAGTTCAGGATGCCCTGGAATATCTGATGAAAGGGAGGACGACGCTTATCATCGCGCACCGGCTTTCGACAATCCGTAACGCCCATCGGATATTAGTGCTTGCCAAGGGCGAGATTGTTGAAGAGGGAACCCACGAATCTCTTCTGGAAAAAAG
>CAITLA010000105.1 GCA_903893135.1 uncultured Syntrophaceae bacterium
CCAGGAACAGGGGAGGCCTCAGCTTCAAACGTTTCAACGCGGATTTGGCAGCGCGGAAAATCCGGATTGCCGGGGTTTTACACCGGAAGAGTTTCAACATCTGGATTTCTCTAAAATTGATTTAAGCGAATACGTGAACGGAATTGTGACCACATCTCAACAGTCGGTAGCGAACACGATGAAAAAAGGCATTACGAACTACTACAACAACGTGCATATCAATAAGTAATGAAAGCGTTATTAAGATCAATCATCATAATTTTATTTTTGGCAGCCGGGCATCCGGTGAAAGCTGAAGTAGTGGGAACATACGGAGCGACATACGGCATCGCCGAAAAAGACGCCCTTGTTGAAATAGGGGAACAGGCAAAAAAGATCAACGGGGATGACACAATAAATAAATAGGCGACGGAACAGAGAATTAAGGGATACAGGCCAGGGGGGTTGCCTGATATCCCGGTCACAACGGAAAACCGTTCATTCCTGCGAGACATGACCTATACCACCGAGATAGACGTCCCCGACGGCAGGGGCGGCACACTTTACCCGAAGGGGTACACGTTTAATCCATTGGAGTATGTAACGATGCCGTATGTCCTGGTATTTATAAACGGCTCCGACAGGAGGCAGGTGGAATGGTTCGACAATTCACCGTACATAAAAGATATGAAAACCACGTTGGTACTGACTGGCGGATCTTATTACGAACTAAGCAAGCATTTCAAAAGGCCGGCGTATTACGCGGTAAGAAACATTGCGGAACGACTTGGCATCGAACACGTTCCTTCCGTAGCTGTACAAAAAGGGAAATACATGGAGATATCCGAATATGTTCCCATCATAGAGGAGAAGGCGCGGATAACAAAGGTAAAGAAAAGGGAGAAAAGGTGAAAAAGGCATTTATTGCATTAGTATTATTAATGACAATTATTACAAATGCGCCGTCGATTGCACATGCGGTATGCCAATCAGGGCTGCCACTAAACCCAATAACAGATGTATGCTGGGAATGCGTATTCCCAATCGAGTTTGCAGGGATTACGCTTATTGAAGGCCCCTTTGTTAACAACCTGCCGTCAGCGGCTGATGTGCCCATTTGCGAATGTCCCTTTCCACCCCCTATATTTGTTAGAATAGGACTCCCGCTATCAATGTGGGAGCCTGCAAGGTTTGCCGAAACGGTACGAGACCCGTTTTGTTTCCCTTCTCTGGGTATCGGGTTGGAATCGCCTACGATATTCGGTGCGGGCTCTACAGACCAGTCTTACGAAGCGACGAAAACATACCTTACATTCGTACAAGCGCACTGGTTCATATTCCCGGTATGGACCATGCTGGAGCTGTTAAGCGACTTCGCATGTATAGAAACATCCGGTTTCGACATAACGTTTCTGTCGGAGGTAGATCCTTTATGGAATAACGATCTGCTTAGCTTTATCGTATCGCCGGAAAGCCTCTTGTTCGCTAACCAGGTAGCGCAAGAGGCCTGCATGGTTGACTCGGCGAGCACGATAGGAGGCTATTCATCAGACCCCATGTTCTGGTGCAACGCATCGGGCAACTCTATATACCCAATAACCGGGAATGTTGTGGAAAGCGATGCCCTGCAAGCAAGCAATACGGCAGCGGCAAGAATGCAGTTCTGGATGCTGCGCAACATCTCTGAATGCGATACAGGCATAAGTTTATGCTTATGTGTCCCTACTCCAATATGGGTAAAGCATAACTACAGGGTGCAATTAGCAAAGCCCATACGAGATTTTACGTGCTATCCATTTGGGCAGACAACCCTACTGTGGGGTGAGGCGATGAACCCGCCTTTTGTCAGCCAGGAGAATTTCGTATGGATGGTCTTCCGAAGGAGGACCTGCTGTGTATTCTAAACTATATATCGCATTGCCTTTAATATTTTTGCTCGTGTGCGTATCCGCCTGTTTTGCCGATACGCCTATCCAGGAGCAGGCCATGGAAATCGTCGATCAAGCGAAGAATACGAAAATCGAGATGAATACCGATGACATCAGTAACGTGATGACCCGGGCGAAAGATTATCAGGGCAAAACGACTATTCCGGATAATCTGAACAAGAAACAAGGCGAAGAAAAGGCGAAGGAAACCTTCGAGAAGTATAAGTCGGAAGAGTTCCAGAGCAAACTGAAAGCGGAAATGGAGCGGATACAGAAGGCACTGACAGGCGAAACAGGGAAGCAGTATTACAGGGATGCGATGAAAACAGATACAACCGGCATGTTATCAAATGAACAGATATACATTTTTATATCATCCTCGATGCCGGTAAAGACAATAAGAAATTATGTCCAGGACGTCGCCTTTCTGGATGACCCGAACATAAAATTTGTATTGCGCGGCTTTGTCGGCGGCATGAAAAAAATTCAACCCACGACGGAGTTTATAAGTAATATTATAAAAAGAGACCCTGCCTGCACGGGGAAGTGTGAGAGCTATAAAGTTGCGGTGCAGATAAATCCCATGCTGTATCGTCGTTACACTATCGACCGTACTCCCGCCATCCTGTATGTGCAAGGCGTTTTATCAAAGGAAAATGCCTTATCAAAGAAGGATGTTTCAAAAGCCGGGCAGCATCCGTTTTGGTTGATTTATGGGGATGCGTCATTGGAAACCGCAACAGAACTATTTGTGGATAAAACAAAACGAGAATCACTGAAAGCGATTAACAGGAAATTAAGGGGAATAGATTGATTGATAGCAATGACAACATTGAGGAAGATATTCAGGAATCCACAGGGGAAAAAGATGCAACGCAAACGGAGAACATAGTCAAGGCGGAAAAGAGTGACTGTGGAATAGGGCTGATGAGGTGGGTAATGATCATATTGCTGATGTTTATGTCTTCGACGGCATCAATAATGGTTTATGACAGATATTATGCGCAGAAACTCGTGGCTTTCGACCTTCAAGAATATCTGACGAAACAGAGAATGGCATTGCAGAATAATCAGATAACTGAAAAGCAAATCGGGGAAAATCTGGATGTATTAAAGGCAAAACTGGACAGCATGCCTAAAAATCAAGCCGTGATCACCGCAGATGTCGCTCTACGAAATATCCAGCTTTTAAATTTGGAAAAGTAGAAATGAAGCCAGATGAGATAAAACGTGCAATGGTCGCCCTATCCGTCCTGGTCACTGTAACTCTTCTGTCCCATTGGGCAGCAGGTAGAATATTCTATGCCGTGTCTCCTTCCCTGAACCACAGGCTGTTTTGGCTTACCCCGGTCAAAACGGGTCAAATAATAGAAGTAGAAACATACGTAGTATTCCCCACCCCCAAAGAGTACAGCCAAATGGCAGGCGTACATTTTGCCGCATCGACCAAAGCAATGAAGCAGGTTAAATGCAAAGGGGGTCAAATGCTGACAGTCCAAGGCGGAAAATTCTTTTGCGATAGCATTTTCATCGGAGAGGCGAAAGAAAGGTCGCTGTTGGGAAAACCATTGCGCCTGTTTCTGTTCAATGGGGTAGTTCCCGGTGGCAAACTGTTCGTCATGGGAGCACACAAAGACAGCTATGATTCACGCTATATGGGCTTCATAGACAGAAGCACGGTGGAGACAACGGGAACGCCGTTGATGTAGTGATAGGAAGGAAAGATTATGGATCACGTAACAATAGAAATAGCATTTTGGGATGATCCGGTATTTTTAAGTCTTAAGGACAAGAGAAGGGTCGCATATATATTTCTGAGAGCAAACCGAGTGATTAAGAAGAGCATGTCGGGAATATATCAAATGTCATTATCGGAGTTAGAATCAAAATTAAATACACGTAGGATTGACGCGCTGGAAATAATGAACCTGCTGCCGGGGATCGAATACGATCAGGAACGCAGCATTGTTTTTGTTCGGGAACGGTTTCGCATGATGAAGGAAATAGTAAGGGGGATTCAACAAGAAATCGAAGCAGAAAACGCACAGATTGCGACATATCTCTGGAGATCCTTCGTAAACGAATACCCCGAAACCGCCACGCATCTCAATCTATATTACAACATCCCAATGCCTGTCTGTCAACGGACATGGCCACGGACATGGCCAACGTTGTCCGGTCAAGTAGGGCATAAGATGGCCTATGCAAGCAATGTTTATGTGTCGCAGGAACAGTATGACGGACTCGTTCGTAGTCACGGTCAAGACAAAGCGGCGAGAATCATACAGAGGCTTAATGCTTTTAAGGTCGGTCAAGGGAAAGAGTATGAAGATGATATGCAGGCGATTAAGAACTGGGTTATTAAAGCGGTTGAAGACGACATAGTAAAAGATGAATTATCCGGAGGCGTTAAAGAGCGGTGTGGTCATTATGTATGGCTGAGGAAAAGTGAGTATGAATATCTAGTAAGGGAATACGGAGAGGATCAGACGAAACGACTGGTTGAAGAACTTGACAGGAACAAAGTCCAAAAATCCTGGGGTGTCGGTAACGACTACAAGGCAATCCAGAACTGGGTAAATAAGAAGAAAGACCGTGAATCATCGGCCGGCGCAGGCAGTCAATCGACCGCCCATGAACGCGAAGTGGCAAGTACATAACGGGTAAACGATGATCAGAAAGATATTATCATTAATTATATTGATATCTATGTTCATTAGTATGTCGTCACATACGGTTGCTCAAGATAAAGCAGGCGGGTACACAGACAGCCGTAGGGATTGGTATTTTTATAAGAAGGAGAAAATTAAACCGGAAACCGAAGAGAAAAAGGCAGAGTCAAAAAATGAACCGTCAGACTCCAGTATGTCGCAGGAAGAACTGTGGAATATGCATCCCGACAAATTTAGGGAAGTGATCGAAGCGGCGCATAAACGCATGGTCCAGTACCCGGGTGACGATAAGATCATGGGTGAATGGGTATACCTCAAAGATATTGCAAGAAGAAAGTCTTTGGCTGTTACCAGCGCGGAGACGGCATACCTGCAAATGCACCCGGAATATAACATGAATAAGGATGCCCCTAAAATAAACAAAGGCAAGGCTGCGCTATATAGGGAGGAACATGAAACGATCTCGACACGCCTGAAACAGGAAAAGGGGAATTTCGGGCTGCTATATTTCAATGCGCCGAACTGCGGCTATTGCGTAGAACAATCAAGCATACTGAAATTTTTCATAAACAAATACCAATGGGATGTCAAGGGAGTGGACGTAACGCGGGATCCTGACGCAAAAGCGTTATGGAATGTTTCTACTACACCTACTCTTCTTCTGGTTCAGCGGTCGTCAGGCGAATCAATCACCATATCGGTAGGAGTCGTGAGCCTGGATGAAATAGAGGCTACGATTTATAAGGCTATCAGGTATCTTAAAAAGGAAATTACGCCGGAGCAATGGAACGTCTATGAATTCCAGAAGGACGGACTAATGGATCCTCTTGCAAATATGAATACAGGAAAAGGAAACAACCAAAAATATTAAGCTCAAAAGAAGGGAGATATATTTTATGACTCAAACGAATCATCTAAGCACTATTCCAATATCCAGGCCTACGGCAATAAGGGAAAACTACATAGAAGCTGTTGCAGAGGCTCTTGTCCCTGATGTTGTAAATTGGCTTGGAAACAGAAACGGATGCGAAGATACGGTGAAAGGATGCCTGATAGAGGCAATGAAACGGTGTGGCAGTTGGGGCGGATTTGAAATTGCGAGGGAAATGGAGAAAATTGGCGGCTATGATCCTGATATATACCTCGCTGAAATCCTTCATTATGCAGAAGCCCATTTTATCTCAGCATATGATGCGGATTTAGAAAGGTGGATTATAAGAGAAAACATTCAGCCAGCGTATGGTGTTGGAGATGAAGTTTGGGTCTACCATTTGAAAAATCAGTACGAAGGAAAAATAATAAAAATCTTTCCGAAACGCGGACGTTATTGTGTGAATATACCAGAATTGGGTCATGTAATGCCGCCGATGTCAGGCATCAATGGGATTATTGTTGACTATGAGCAGGTATTTGACGGGTTCGTATATGGGAACCTCACGGTCTCTGACAGCGTCAAGTTGGTGAACCACGAAAATATAAAAATTATGACGCAATTGTCTGAAACGGGATAAAAAATAAGTAATATATAAAAGGGGCGGCGTACTCCTGCCATAATGGCGATACTAACGCGCGGAAGGTGAGGCTGCAAAAGATGAGAAGAGAAACACTTAGGCTTTTATTAATAACTTACATGGTGTTGGCCATTGCACTAACACCCGTGTTGAGTTCAGCAAGCTGGCTGGATAATTGGTACGCGCAAAAAACGTCATCCGGACCGTCGTATTACGGCGGCCAGGAGCGCGGCTATTGGACGGCAGGAAGTTTTTCCGCACGCACACAGACGAGCATGATCTATCCTATCAGCGTTGCATCTCCCTCCCTAAGTATGGGATGCGGAGGTATAGACTTTTTCGGCGGCGGAGTCGCCCTTCAGAATTTTCAGTATTTAGTCAAGAAGCTGCAGGGTATTCTTTCCAGTTCCGCCGCGGTTGCTTTTGATATGGCATTAGATACATTATGTCCAGAGTGTTCAAAAGCGATGAAGTCCATAGAGTCTATCGCGAATCAATTGAATAGCGCGGGTCTGGATAGCTGCAAGGCGGGAAAGGCCATAGTATCATTCGCCGCTGACAAAATTGATGATGCCTTCGTGACCGATCAAGCGACAAGTGATCGCATGACAGATTACCAAAACAATCACGGCCTATACGATTCGTATCATGGTTGGGCTGAGTCCTTCACGGCTGCGGGGGGAGGTATGAATAATTTGCTTAGTAATTTAGGCGCTTCTCCGGCAATAGATGCAGCTAACACGAGCACCGGCAAAGCAGGCGGCGCAAACGTGATGACGCAAGGATGCCCACAGGATTTTCAGGATATATTCACCAATAAAGGCTCTCTATTGAATAACCTTGCCGTGAAACTAGTAATACCTACAAACATAACAGACGCAGTGCGGGGCGCTATCGGGGATTATTACTTGGTTTCTGACCAGGCAAAGGTGGTAAAAATACCGATATGCTCCAATCCGGAGAGTTCGCTGGAGGATGTCATAGATGGAAAAGCGCAGGTGAGGGGACCGGGTCTAAATGATTCATGTGTGCCTGTAGCGACCGGTTCAAGCACATTCAGGCAGGTGGTTACAAATGATATACAAGACATCGCAAATACCCTGCAATCCAAAGGTTCAATAAATAATCCGGTCCAAATGGCCTTTATTAATAATAACCCGATGCCGGTTCTTCTTGTTCTTAAAGCATCCATTGGAACACAAACTCAAGACCTTATGATCGCTACCCTTGCGGATGTAACTGCCAAGGCCATGGCGTACAGGGCTATCAGAGACATTCAGGGTACCCTTTATGCGATGCTCCAATACGCTCACACCGTGCAGGGCCAAACCAGTAACGATCCAAACGGTTGCAGTATGCCTGCAAATGTAACTGCAGCCGCTACACAATTACAGAATGACTTAATGACATGGCAGCAAAGTTTAAGAGGGCAGCTACAATCAGTTTATGCAGAATTATTGACGATACAAAACGTAGTGGCAAACTGGGAAAAGATGCAAGATACCTTAAATCGACAGGTTGCAAACAGGTTTGGCGCATCAGTGGCAAGACGCGCAATGCAGAGGTAAAAATCAGGTTTCACCACAGTGGTAATTATGAAATGGTTTGAAGAATTGATTATTAAGAGTTCGAGGGAAAAGTATTCAGATATTCATATCACCGGCAGACAGCCGCGGGTCTCTCGCAAAAACGGGAAGCTACATATAGACCGGACATGTAGATGCAACGGCAAAAAGATTGATGCAATAGTGATGAACTTGTCGAATCCACTGCATCTGGAGATGCTCAAAAAAAGACAATATGTTGATGTCACCACGGAAGCAAAGCATATCAGGATCAATATACATATCACGTCAGAAGGATTAAGCCTTAGCATTTATTTTACCCCCAATGCGGGAACCATTTCTCGCAAATTGGAAATTGAAGAAAAACCTCCGTCGTCTGTTCCCAATGTCTTTATATTGAATGCCTTCAGGGTATTTCGCCCATGCTTTGCGAAAGCGGCGATCGTAGTGGCGTTATTCGTATGTTTGGGATCGTGCTCTTTATGGGATGAATACGTAATGAGAAATCAGCCCGAG
>CAITLA010000106.1 GCA_903893135.1 uncultured Syntrophaceae bacterium
ATCATCGTCATGGTGGCTGACAACGATGCGGGAGGAATTTCGACCTATGCCGTGACGGGTTCCAAGTATGGATTCTCGCTCCTCTGGATCTTCATTATCCTTCTCCCCATGGCCTATTACGTTCAGGAGATGACTGTCCGTCTGGGAGCTGTTACCAAACGCGGCCATGCAGAGGCAATCTTTGAAGGATTCGGCCCTTTCTGGGGGTGGTTTTCTCTAATCGATCTGACTATCATCAACTGGCTTACCCTGGTAACGGAGTATGTCGGGATGACGGCAGCTATGAGTCTTTTCGGAGTACCGCCATGGTTGACTGTCATTGTCGTTACGGCGATTCTTTTTGCCGTGATTGTTTCAGGTCAATACTGGACTTTTGAAAAAATAACTCTTTTCTTCTGCTGCTTTAATCTCGTTTATATCCCCGCCGCCTTGTGGGCCATGGAAACCCCGAACGCTCCCACGTGGAACGCGGTATTCAAAGGATTCTATAATCCTGATTTGGGCGGCTTTAACGCAGACCTAATCTTCATTATACTGGCCAACATCGGAACAACCATTGCCCCCTGGATGCTCTTTTTCCAGCAGAGCGCCGTCGTCGATAAAGGCCTGGACATCCATGATATCAAGTATGCCAAATTGGAGACTTTCATAGGGTCAATGTCAACATGCATTGTTGCAGTTTTCATTATCATCACCACGGCAGCGGTTTTTTATTTCCACAAGCCGCCCATTATCATAGAGGATGCAGCCCAGACGGCTGAGGCTATTGTGCCTTTCCTGCCGGCCGGACAGGGCAACTTGGCCCGAAAACTCTTCGCTATCGGTCTCTTTGACGCTGGTTTCCTCGGCGCTCTCTGCATTTCCCTATCCACCTCATGGGCTGTGGGAGAAGTCTTCGGCTGGGCGCATTCCTTGAACAAGAATGTCAAGGAAGCTCCCTGGTTTTATCTGATTTATCTTGCCATGCTCGTTACATCGGGAGCCGTGGTCCTGATTCCAGGTGCTCCTTTAATCACCATTACGATGTTTGTGCAGGTTGTTGCGGTGACCCTGCTTCCGGCATTGCTTGTTTTCCTGCTTTTGCTACTTAATGATAAACCATTCATGGGTGAGCATGTCAACACCCGCTGGCAGAATATTATTAACTGCTCTATTGCAATTTTTGTCATAATCATGTCATCTTTGATGGGCATTAGCACACTTTTTCCGGACCTTTTTAAATAACCATACAGGAGTAGAGCCATGGCAGAGATGAATCACAAATTAAGGGTTCCAGACCTGCCCCATGGAATAGGCAGTTATCGGTTCATCTATTTCTCAGAGCTCCTGAAGAAACCCGTCTGCATCGGAAAGATCGGGAACCGCATCGGCAGACTTACTGATATCGTCTTTGCTGGTGCTGAGCCTTACCCTGAAGCTGTCGGCATTTACATCGAACACGGATGGGGCAAACCCACCACATTCATCCCGTGGAACAGAGTCCTCCGGATAGAAGATGATGCAATTTTTGTTCAACCTCCTGATGAAGGAAACGAATACCCACCTTTCGTCGACCAGCCGGGCTGGATCCTTATGGATAAGCATCTGATGGGGCGCACAATTGTGGACATGGACGATAGGCGCGTCGAGGTGGTCAATGACGTTCATCTCCTCGAAGCAAAGGGGCGGTTCCTTCTCGTCCATGTGGATATTTCTTTCAACGGTTTCCTGCGCCGCTGGGGGTTAGGGAAACTTCACTGGATGAAAGATGACCTTATTTCCTGGAAGTACGTTCAACCTCTGTCCGTCGAAGATGCCGTCTCTACCGACAAAGTATCTCTGTCAGTTACCCGCAGACAGATTCATGAACTCCCCAGCGAGGATCTGGCCGATATGCTGGAAGAACTGGGCAAAGAGGAAAAGGATGCCCTTTTTTCAGCCCTCGATTCAGAGAAGGCTGCTGAAACACTCGCGGAGGCCGAGCCACGGACACAACGTCAGATTATCGCCGCTCTCCGCAAGGAGCGTGCCCGGAACATCTTTACGGAAATGACGATCCCGCAATTGGCCGGTCTGTTTTCCGTCCTTCCGCATGACCATGTTTCCGAATTGATGGCATTGCTTACCAAGGATCAGGCCGATCGCGTCCGGGCGATTCTGTCCGAACGGGAAGCGACGGCAAAAGGAATGATGTCCTCCGACTTCCTTACCATGGTAAGGGAGACAACTGTCAGCGAGGCATTGGCGAAGATCAGGCAATCCTCCTTGGAGCCGGAAAGTATTTCTTATCTCTATGTGGTCGGCGAGAATGGCCAGCCGCTCCTCGGCGTCATCGATCTACGTGAGCTGATTCTTGCTTCAGACGACGCGAAGCTTGGCGATATTATGATAGAGCCCGTGGTAACCGCAGAGGAAGATGATGTTCAGGACGACCTGTCTGAAATGTTCGCTAAGTATCACTACAGGATGATACCTGTTGTAGACGGCCAGGACAATATTTTGGGTGTCATTCGTTACAATGATATTATGAAGGGTGTCGAAACCCGGATCAAGATTTAAGGAGGATGGAATGCCCCGTATACAAATGACCAGAACGACCAAGGTTGCGCTATACTTTTTGAAATTCTATTTGATCTTCCTTCTGATTTTGATCTTCGTGAAATTTATAAAAAGTTTTTGATGACCTTGGATCACTTCATTTGAAGACATGATTGATTATCGCACCAAAAAGGCTTCTTGATCGGGAAATGACAGCGGATAAAATAAAAGCGCGCATCCTCATCCTTATACAACTAATCTGTATTATTTTTATCTTCGCATCAGGCAGTCCTCTGGCACACGGTTTTCTGCTTCTTCTTCCTGAGATTGCGGGAATAGTAATCGGGATTTGGGCTCTCACCGCTATGGGCATTGGTAATATCAATATTTCGCCGCTTGTGAAACAGGCGGCAGTGCTGGTAACAAGAGGGCCTTACAAACTCATCAGGCACCCTATGTATTTGGCTGTATTGCTCGTTATCTGGCCGCTCATCATTGACCACTTTTCCCTTCTGCGCATCACCGCAGGGTTTATTCTCACCATCGATTTGACAATAAAGATGCTATTCGAAGAAGGCCTCCTGAAAAAACAGTTTCAAGAATACCAGTCCTATATGAGAACCACCAAAAGGTTGATCCCTTTCATTTTCTAAGTACATTACATTTAAGAAGCCACACAAGCATAACCTTTCTAAATTACATCACCCTTTGTTCGCAGTCGCAGTGGGGCGGTCATTTCTTATTGACAGACAATCACCATTTCTTTATTATCTTCTTAGGAAATGCTTACCGCCCGTCAAAGGCAGTTCCCAATATTTACTGAAGGATATACCGTATGGACATGAGAAAGTTTAAAGTTCTTGTGGAAAAATTGCACTGGCAGTGTGACCCCGCAATTTTTTATTTTGATTGCACGAAGGACATGTCCCCATTGCGCGAGTTCAACTGAAGCATGGTTGTAAAGGAGGCATTATATGCAGAAACATTATCTCATAATAGCACTATTCGTTTTGATTTTGGTCACGGCGTGCGGAGGCCCCAGAATCAAACTCTTCAGCGATGCGGGAGAACCCCTGAAAGAATTCACTCTTGAAGGCAGAGGTTCAGATAAGATCCTGCTGATTCCTATGCATGGAATAATTATAGACACGCCAAAAGAAAGATTTCTCGCCCAGTCGCAGAGTATGGTTGATAAGGTTGTATCGCAATTGAACAAAGCAGAAAAGGACGACCGTATTAAGGCTGTTTTGTTCGAGATTAATTCACCCGGCGGCACGATCACCGCGAGTGATATTCTTTACCATGAAATTTCCTCTTTCAAAGAACGGACGGGCAAGAAAATTGCTGTTTCTATGATGGATATCGCGACTTCCGGCGCCTACTACGTGTCTCTTCCTGCGGATATGATCACAGCACACCCGACAACAGTGACGGGCTCTATAGGCGTTCTCTTCCTTCAGCCCAAGATAACCGGCCTGATGGAGAAAATCGGCCTTAGCGTGGACGTGAAAAAATTTGGAAAGAACAAAGATATGGGGACGCCTTTCAGAGACAGCAGCGAAGAAGAGCAAAGATTTATGCAAAAATCCGTAGATGATATGGGAGAACGATTTATTCGCCTCGTACAGAAACATCGCAAACCTAACCAGCACGCACTGGCTGAAATTTCGACTGCCCGCGTTTTTTTAGCGGACGAGGCCCTGAAACTAGGACTGGTGGATAAGGTTTGCTATTTGAGCGATGCTGTCAGAGAGACAAAACAATTGGCAGGTCTCCCTGCCGATGCCAGAGTTGTTGTATATCGACGCACTGAGTTCCCCGATGACAACTACTATAATGCGTCGAGTGCCGCATCTGAAGGTTTGAACATTCCTGCTGTCAACATTGAACTACCTGAAATCTTCGTCCTTAAGACCGGTTTTTATTATCTTTGGCCTGGGGCAATTTCCGTAGAGAGATGAATCTCATTTAACTGTCCTGCCCGCGACCGAACTGACGGGAAAAGATTATGCTCAATGG
>CAITLA010000107.1 GCA_903893135.1 uncultured Syntrophaceae bacterium
ATCTTCTGTCCCCTCAAACGACCTATTAGTGCCAAAGCGTCCTCCACGGTCAGTGGAGCCGGGGCAAAGACTGCATCACTCAATATCTCTGCCATTATACCCCCAAGCCCGAGCATCACACAGGGGCCAAAATGAACGTCCCTGACAAGTCCGACGATGATCTCAATTTTTCCTCTTACCTGCCTATAGGCAAGTACCTGACCCGAATGGTCCATCTTCTTCTTCAGGGAATCAAAAACATTCAGGGCGGCTTCCGGCGTTGCTATATTTAAATGGACCAGGCCGAGTTCGGTCTTATGTACCTTTCCCTTTTGCAGGCCCTTCATGACAAGCGGGAAGCCGAGCCGTTTTGCGATCTTCTTGCACTCCGCTTCATCTGATATGATTTCCTCTTCTACAGCTGGGATACCGTGAAGTCTGAGAATAGTCTTGGAGACATACTCGTCCAAAGGTCCCACCGCTTTTTCTAGGATATCACAGAGCTTACGTGGCAGGCGTATTATCTCTTCTTTTTCCGGCAGTCGCTTAAAATTTTCAGAATATCTTTGTCTATGGAAAACAGCCGCTAAGCATTCCACGGCGCGGGATATTTCCTGGAATACAGGAATACCGCAGGAGAGGGCCTCTGCCTTAAAACGAAAGGCCTCTTCGTGTCTCCCCAGGAGCCATACGAATACGGGCTTGCCAGCCGCACGCGTTTGTTCGGCAATATCTGTGACATTGATTCCAATCCGGAAATTTCCCGCAAAGGTATGGAGGAAAACGGCATCGACGCACGGATCGTTGAGCACGGCCGCAAGCGCCGTGCTGTATACGTCGACGTTCGTTCCACCATGCTTTTCTATGGCCGGCCACAGATCAACGGGATTGGAAACGGGCATCCAGTCCGGGAAAAGACGTCCCAAGGAGTCTTTGGTTTCCCGGGAAAGTTCCGCCATCGTGAGGCCATGTTCCTCCATGAAGTCGGAGGCGACAATGCCGGAACCGCCACTAAATGTGAGAACAGCAATGCGACCATGTCGGCCAGTCGGTCGGGGTCTCGCAGAGAGTGAGCGGCAGAGGTCCATCATCTGATGAAAATCTCCGACTTCAGTCACCCCGGCTTGGGCCAGGGCGCCTGAGATGATCTTATGATTTCCCGCCAGGGATGCCGTATGGCTCATTGCCGCTTCAGCCCCTTTTCTGCTCTTCCCTCCATGGAGGACGACAATGGGTTTTGTACTTTTCCTGCACAGTTCCGTAAAGCGCCTGCCATCGGAAAAAGACTCAAGGTAATGGCCGATAACTTCAGTGTTAGTATCTTGAATCAGGTAAGATAGCAGATCGCACTCGTTGACATCTATTTTATTGCCTATGGAGCATACTTTACTGATGCCCATCACGCGGTGGCTCATTATATCAACGAGAAAGCCGGCGGATAGCAATCCGCTCTGTACCACAAGTGATACGTTTCCGGGGATGAGGAGTCCTTGCTGCAATGAACGTGGATCCATAAAGGAAAAAACATAGCCGCCGACGGCATCAACGAGACCCATGCAATTGGGCCCCCATAGGCGAATCCCCGTTCGTTTGCATATATCTTTCAGAGATTGCTGCAGAAAACTTCCATCATGTCCCGTTTCAGCAAAGCCCCCGGATTCTATCATGACACCAGGGACACCTTTGGCCGCGCAATCCTCTATGGTTGCCGGTACGAGTTTTGCCGTAACAAAGACTATGGCCAGGTCAACATGACCGGGGATGGCGCTTACGGACGGATAGCAGGGAATGCCCTCGATTTCCTTGTAACTGGGATTGACAGGATATATATTCCCCTTATAGCCTATGACGAGATTCTTAAAGATAGAATACCCGCCCTTGAGAGGGTTCGGCGTTGCACCGACAACAGCGATTCCGTCCGGGTTAAAAAAGAAATTCATAGAAGCTCCTTATCAGAGAATTATGGCTTATTGATGATAATGTCGAGATGTTTTCTGCCCCATGCCTTAGCATCCTTTTCATCAGGGAAAAAAATGTCGATGTGGTCTCCTTTGATGGCGCCGCCTATATCGTGCACCTCTCCCCAACCGTAACCGGGGACATACATCTTCGTGCCGTAAGGATACTTGCTGATGTCTGCTGCGATTGTCCCCTTTTTTGCCTTGGATCCGTCAGAGGTAATGCCCACTTTCTTCCTCTCTCCCTCGTGCGGTCCGTACGCATAAACCGGCGGCATCAGGAAGCAGCCGTATTTGTTTTTCCAGCCCGTCGATTTCTTGCCGGCGTCATAGGCAGTAACCAGCATCTTCCGCGTTTCTGTCTTGCCATATCCATGGGGAATGGTGGCGCACCCGGAGACAAGGATGATGCACAGAGTAGAAAAACTTAGCGCAAATAAAAAGACTTTTTGTAAACGTGGCATCATGATTCTCTGAAATCTTGATGATATCTGCGAGGCAAGCTACCATAACGACGGCCCCTATTTCAAGGCAAGTTTGAACTCATTTAGTATTTCTCATCTCAATTTTCCGGATTATTATTTTAGGTAGATGAAATTGTCAGCGGCTATTTTGCACCGGTATTTCCACTGGATTCCTAAACGTCTACATATCAACACGGATTGGCAATATGACGGTGGTGATACCGTTCCACTGCAGACGCCGCTGAATTGCAAAGGCCGTTTCGTTGTGGAGTATTTTCTGGAAAGGGTTTTCTTCACGAAAGATCAGTTTTCCCGTGAAGACAGTTGCCCTTGGGAATTCTTTTACGAGAGATTCGCACAGCCCCGTTGCAGTATCAGCCACGTCGGTTCCTATCTCCATTCTGTAGTCAGCGGGGAAACCGTAGGAACGGACAAGACGGACGTATTTTGTTAAATCGCTCTCTACGGATTTCTTCAAGGCATCTATTTCCGCTATGCCTTTGAATGAACCGGAATCGATTTCTCCCACGGAGACGAAAATGAAGTTTTTGTAGAGTTTGGGAAATTCACGGACCACGGAGAGCCACACATGAAGACCAAATCCGCTGTAACCCCTGACGAGGAGTATCGCTGTGGCCTCCTTCGGATCCACAGGGTCATTATTAGGATGACTGCCTTTGGGGAGTTCAGATAGAATCTCTTCGAGTTGCCGAACGCCCCTGCGGACTTTCGTGTAGTGCCTACGGATCAAGTAGCACAAGCCGATAACTCCGGAGGTGATTAGAAGGGTCAGCCAGCCGCCCTCTTCAAACTTAATTACAACAGTAACGATAAGGATTGTAAGGCAGAGGATCAAGCCCACCACATGCACAGCAATATGTCTTTTCCATGCTTTATCTCTGTCCCTGTGACGAATAAAAAAGAGCATCATGCCGAACTGTGAAAAGGAGAAGGTGAGAAACACATTGATTGAGTACATGACAACAAGGGCAGAAACAGAACCATTCGTATAGACGAGGAGCAATAGAGAGGCGCTTCCCATAAGCAGAACGCCATCCTGCATGGACAGGCGTTCCGATAATGATGCAAAACGGCGGGGAAGCCAGGAATCGATGGCCATATTTGCCATGACACTCGGCCCTGCTGTAAAGCCCGACTGAGCACCGACCATGAGGAGAGCCCCCTCGGAGAGAATCGTAATTAGCGCGAGCCATCCACCGAGGGGCCAGTTTCCGAAAGTGAGATCGGCAAGGATGGCATTCAATGTTCGACCCTCGGCAGGTGTTATTTGGTAAAGTGAATAGCAGAACAAAAGGCCTCCTGCTGTAATTGCAAGCGATGTTGCCAGGTATACCATCGTGCGCTTACCTGTCTGAACTTTCGGCTCCCGCATTATTTGCATGGCGTTTGAGACCGCTTCGATCCCTGTATATGTGCCGCCTCCCAGAGAGAAAGCCCTGAGAAAGATTGCCAGCATGCCAATATAACCGATGGTTGACACGTCCTGCGCGATATTCCATTTGAATGTTTCTGTAACAGGGCCTATCCGGTTGGCATGGCTCAATAAGCCATAGCCGATTAATAAGACGTGGGTTATGACAAAAGTGATGAATATCGGTGCGAGTACTGTTACTGACTCTTTCACTCCCCTGAGGTTCATGATCACAAGCAGGAAGATCAGAAAAGCCACAAAAATTAGTTTGTATTTTAGGAAAGTAATCGGCAGATAGCTAAATAGCGCATCGCCACAGGATGCAAGGGATACGGTGATGGTCAGTACGTAATCTACAAGGAGGGCGCTTCCGGATATGACACCTGCATTCTTGCCTATCGTGTGGGTAGAGACTATGTATCCGCCGCCTCCATGGGGGAAATGCTCTATGATGCGGGAGTAGGCATACGAAATAATAAAAACAGTCATTGCCGTTGCTAAAGCTATAAAAACGGCAAGATAGCTGTGGGGACCCAGAGCCTTAAATGCCTCTTCCGGTCCGTATGAAGACGAAGAGAGTCCGTCAGCTCCCAGGCCGATCCACGCGAGAACAGGAATGAGAGAAATCTTGTGGAAAAGTGAAGGCTCGTTGATGTCTCTGGGTGGCCCGATCAATCTGCGGCGCAACTTCCCGGCGAGTTTTATTTTATGCGTCAAATCGTCAGAGTTCATAGAGTCTTATTTGTGCCGTAGATTTATTGTCCGGATTATACTCTTGACGTATGGTAAGATTAGTCAGGTTATCGGGTTTTCAACATGAATACCGTCACCGACCTGACCACAGAGAAAGCCGCGTTTCCCGTTAAGATGCGTACCTTGTTCATCGTAGATTCTGATGGAAAAATCCTCGGTGAGTATTTTCAAGTGGAGTGATCTACCATCCGCGATTGTTATCTGTATGGGCTTGCAATTCGTGGGGAGATTGTCAGTATCACTGTCCTTAAAGGATAGTTCATGTTTTACGGGTTCGATTTTCAGCGAAGTGGATTGTAATGAAAATACCTCTCCACCCTCGTGTCCGTCGAGAAGAATTGTGTAACTGAAATGTCTGCTGAGGTTTGTAATAGTTAATTCGGCGCCCATTGCCTAATATTATAAAATGGGACAAAGATGGTGTCAAATGAAAATAATGACGCTAAATATGATTCGTTTCACGGTATGGATTGAAATATATATTTACCGGGAGATATCATTTACGTTCTGATTTTTCACGGCGGTACATTGAACTATGTGGAGTCGGACTTGCTATTCCGAAAGCACAAGCTGCACCATTTTAAGCAGATCTTCGGCCTTGAAAGGCTTGGCAAAAAAGTATTGACCACCTATCTTGTGGCTCTTCGGGACCTCGCTTGCCTTAACGGCGCCGGTAAGAAAAATTACGGGAATGTTACATGTATTGGGGTCGTCTTTCATTTCATGTGCAACACTTGACCCGTCCATATCCGGCATCATTAGATCCAGTATGGGTCTTATCAGTTTACATTTGCTCAGTCCTTCCTCTCCGGTATGCGCAGTGTGCACCTCATAACCATTTGCTGTGAGCCGCGATTCCACTATTTTAACTATGTCAGGATCATCATCAACAACAAGAATTATTTTTCCCGCTGTGCCTCCTCCTCAATGTTTGACACCGAACAGCAGATAGCTTTTATTGGAATCCCGGACTTCATTTCTTAATATTTCTTTTTTGATTCTTCTTTCATCCTGTCGAGCTCTTCCTTATACTTTTCAGCCTGGGCTCTCACCATTTCGATTTCTTCCCTTGCCTTTGCCAGACCTTCCTCCTGCTTTTGCCTTTCTTCCATTAGCTTATCCTGAATCTCATCGAGACCGATATAAACGGCGAGAATACCGCTAAGTACAATAATGATGGGGATTCCGCCCTTCAGGATTATGACAAAATCACTCCACCAGAATATGAGACCTAAGAGTCCAACAATTACTGAGACTGCACCGCCAATTAGCAATGACATGACCTGACCTCCTGTTTTGGCAATTCAACTATAAGCTGCCGAGGTTGAAATAATTGCTGTAAGGTACTAATATCTGTCATATATTAAGCAGGAACATAACACAGAATTAAGGTTCAGGCAAGGTGAAAGTTAAGAAAAGAAAATGAATGTATGGTTCAAGGAAGAGGATTCAAGGAAGATGGGAAAATATTCCTTGACATTATCATCAAATACTTTTAGATTTCGCACACTATCAGAAACAGTGACGAGCAAATGAAAAAAG
>CAITLA010000108.1 GCA_903893135.1 uncultured Syntrophaceae bacterium
TGTTTCACCTGCAGGGATAACGAAAGCGGCCATTGATGGTTTGGGCGGAATAAAAAGATTCATATCAAAGGGCGATATCGTTGTTGTTAAACCGAACATCGGGTGGGACAGAATGCCCGAATATGCGGCAACTACCAATCCGGATGTCGTCTCGACAGTTATCAGGCTGTGCTATGAGGCGGGAGCAAAACAGGTAAAGGTCTTTGACCGCACCGTAGTGGACCCGAGACGGTGTTATAAGCAGAGCGGCATTGCGGACGCAGCCACTGCCGTGGGCGGCATCGTGAGCTTTGTGGATGACAGGAAATTCCGGGAGGTAAAACTACCGGGGGTTGCCCTGAAATCATGGCCTTTCTATACGGAGGCCATGGAAGCGGACAAGGTCATCAATGTCCCTATCGCTAAGACACACGGACTTTCCACCCTTACCCTCGGCATGAAGAACTGGATGGGCATTATGGGTGGCTCGCGAGGCAGGATTCATCAAAAGATGGACGGTAGCCTTGTCGATGTTGCCATGTTCATCAAACCCACCCTCATCATACTCGATGCGGTTCGCATCTTGACCGCCAATGGACCGCAGGGAGGCAGCCTTTCAGATGTGAAGCAGCTAAACACGGTTATCGCGGGAACGGATCAGGTGGCGGTTGACGCTTATGGAGCGACACTCTTCGGCTTGAAAGGAGCGGATCTCGGCTACGTTATAGCAGGACACAAGGCAGGACTCGGCACGATGGACCTGTCGAAATTGAAAATCAAGAGAGTCAATATTTAATGACTAAAAAAATACGTATCGCAACGCAGGGGCTTTTTTTACTGACCTTCCTGTGGCTCTTTCTGCAGACCGAATCGAAAGGGGCCAATGAACTTGGCTACCCCGTGAAGATATTTCTGGACGCGGACCCCCTGATTTTCATCACAACGATACTTTCCAGCCGCGAGTGGTATCAAACATTTTACCTCGCCATTCTTGTCATTGTTGCGACAGTATTTCTGGGGAGGGTCTTCTGCGGATGGATTTGCCCTCTCGGAACCTTGAATAACGCGGTGGGTTCCATAAAGAAACGGCGTCTCAAAACATCGACCGTAAACTGGTATCGGTTCAAGTATTATGTCCTGATCTTTCTCTTGGTGTCGTCCCTTTTCTCTCTTCAGCTCACAGGAATTGTCGACCCGATTTCGCTGTTGATAAGATCGTTTTCGTTGGCTGTTTACCCGTTGGTGAGCTATGCCACGAGCGCCACTTTTGACGCCTTCTATAATGCAAATATACCTTTTCTGGTCAATGTCTCCGAATTTATCTACTCCATCCTGAAAAAGATTTTTCTCCCGTTCCAGCAGCCCTTTTACCTCCAGAGTGCTTTTGTAGGATTCCTGTTTCTTCTCATTCTGGGAATGAACCTTGTGGAGAGACGCTTCTGGTGCAAGTATCTCTGCCCCTTAGGCGGACTCCTCGGCATTCTTTCCAGGTATGCCTTTCTGAGAAGGTCTGTTAGCGAAGACTGCGATGGCTGCGGGGCTTGTGCACACGCATGTCAGGGGAGTGCAACTCCTGATCGGGAGGAGCGCTGGAAAAGCACGGAGTGTGTCTATTGTATGGACTGCGATGATCTCTGTCCGCGGAATGCAGTCCATTTCGGTTTTCTGAGAAAGCAGCCCGTTGCGGGCATGGACCTCGGCAAGAGGCGGGTCATCGGTTCAATCCTGACGGGTCTTATTGCCGTACCGTTGATGAGAATCACACCTCTTGCCAGGGCAGGGGTTTCAGATCCTAAATTGATCAGGCCGCCGGGTTCCCTCGAGGAAAAGGAATTTCTCAGGAGATGCGTCAAATGCGGCGAGTGTATGAAGGTCTGTATTACAAACGGTCTCCAGCCGACACTCCTTGAGGCGGGCCTTGAGGGGATATGGTCACCTGTCCTTGTTCCTCGCATCGGCTATTGTGAATACCGGTGCACCCTCTGCGGTCAGGTCTGTCCTACAGGCGCGATCAAAAAATTGGAGCTTCCCGAGAAAAACAAGGTAAAGATAGGACTCGCCATGATCGATAAGGGGAGATGCCTGCCCCATGCCCATGCCACACCGTGTATCGTCTGTGAGGAGGTCTGTCCCACCCCGACAAAGGCCATCTGGTTTGAACAGGTAAGGGTCAAAAACAGGGAGGGAAAGGAACGGATATTAAAGCTGCCCAGAGTCGACCTGGAGCTCTGCATCGGCTGCGGGCTCTGTGAGACAAAGTGCCCCGTTCTCGGACAGCCAGCCATCTATGTCACAAGTGTCGGGGAATCGAGATCCAGAGACAATCAACTTCTGCTTCCATGACGGGACAAGTTCTTCACGTTACCCCGATCTTTAACTGGCAGCACGGTGATGCCCTAAATTCTTTCCGCAAGCCTCAGCATTTAAAATCAATTCGTAGACATTGCAGCCGGCAATAAGGGCTTAACGGTTGGGCTGACAGGGGATCGACTTGTCAAAGGTAATTATAGAAAAAACCTTGACAGCAGTAAGCGGAGTTAATATATTGCCAATGAGCAATATATAGGAAGGATAGCCATGAAAGATTTTATAAAGGTTATGAAGGCGCTCTCTGATCCCAACCGGGTAAAGATCTTAAAAATGTTGCAGCAAAAGGCCATGTGCGTGTGCGAGATCCAGGCGGCTCTTGGTATTGCTCAGCCTACGGTCTCAAAACATTTGAAGTTCCTCGAAGATACCGGCCTAGTCGGTTTTAAGAAGGACGGCCAATGGGTTAATTATTATCTGACCGATGGAAGCAAAAGCCCTTATGCCGCGAGTCTCCTGGGAAACTTAAAACACTGGATCACAGAGGATCGGGAGATTCAGCTTCTTATCAAAAAACTTCAGGCCATCCGACGTGAAGATATATGCAAGTAACTGCGGTGATATATTGCTCAATAGAAATATACTAGAGATAGGACAATTCAAATGATCAAAACTCTTGCCGACTGGCTGACGTACGACATATTTCAGCTTACAACAGGGACTCATCTTGCTGACGCGGTCAATTTCTTCATATACGATACCATCAAGATTCTTCTGATGCTCTCCGCAATCATTTTTATCGTATCAGTCATCAGAAGTTTCTTCCCGCCGGAGAAGGTAAAGAAAATCCTGGCCCGCAAAGCTGAATTCGTCGGGAATATTCTGGCTTCACTCCTGGGTATTGTCACACCTTTTTGTTCCTGCTCAGCCGTGCCGGTATTTATCGGTTTTCTGGAAGCCGGTGTTCCCCTCGGAGTAACACTGTCCTTCCTGATTGCCTCACCCATGATCAACGAAGTGGCATTGGTGCTTCTCTGGGGTCTCTTCGGAGCAAAGATTGCCTTGATTTATATCGGAACGGGTTTAGCCGTTGCCATCATCTCCGGCATCATACTGGGTCGCATCCCTGCCGTAGAAATGATGGTTGAAGATTACGTGTGGGAGCTCAGGATGGGCGAGACGGAAATTCCGAAGCTCTCCTGGAGGGACCGTTTCCAACAGGCGTCTTTTCATACCCAGGATATTCTGAAGCGGGTGACGCTTTATGTCATTCTGGGAATCGGAGTCGGCGCCGTTATTCACGGATATGTGCCCATAGATTTCGTAGCGACCTACGCCGGACGGGACAACTTCTTTGCCGTTCCCCTGGCCGTTCTGATCGCCATCCCTCTCTATTCAAACGCCGCCGGCACGATCCCGATCGTTCAGGCGCTGATGGGGAAGGGAATGCCGCTGGGAACCGTGCTGGCCTTCATGATGGCCATCACGGCCATTTCTTTCCCGGAGATGGTCATTCTGAGAAAGGTTTTAAAAATAAAGTTGCTGGTTATATTTGCTGCCATTCTGACGGTAGCCATAATTATGGTCGGCTACCTGTTTAACGCAATTATGTGAAGGGAGGTAAATCTATGGAAATTAAGATATTGGGACCAGGTTGCCCCAACTGTGAGAAATTGGCTGCCGACGCCAAACTTGCCGCGAAAGAAGGCGGCTGTGCCGCCGAGGTCGTCAAGGTGACCGATATGAAACAGATAATGACTTACGGTATACTCAGTACGCCCGGCCTGGTCATAAATGGGAAGGTCAAGTCATACGGAAGGATTCCGTCAGTCAGTGAAATCAAGAAGTGGATTGAAGAAGAAAAGTAGCGGTGGAGTGAAATATCACGGTGTCAGGAGACAAGAAACGGGTGCTGTTCATCTGCACTCATAATGCCGCCCGTTCCCAGATGGCTGAGGCCCTGCTTCGTGACCTTCATGGGGGCCTCTATGAAGCCCATAGTGCCGGTACTGAGCCCGCAGGCGTGAGCCCTTATGCCGTTAAGGTGATGGCTGAAATTGGCATCGACATGGGAGCCCATCGCTCAAAAGGTATTCAGGAATTTTTAGGTCAGCAATTTGACTGCGTGGTCACCGTCTGTGATCATGCGAAGGAAACCTGTCCCTATTTTCCCGGCGGCAAGAAAATCCTTCACCGGAGCTTTGATGATCCTTCCGCCTTGACCGGAACTGAAGAGGAAGTGATGGCAGGTTTTCGACAAATCCGGGATGAAATCAAAAGCTGGATTGAAAACAAGTTCGTCAAATTGTAACTGGCAGCACTGCTAAGAGAAAGGATGGATATATGTCAGAGAGTATTGTGAAAAGGTTATCATTTTTGGATCGTTTTTTGACGTTGTGGATATTCCTTGCCATCGGCGCGGGAATCGCTATCGGTTACTTTCTCCCCGGCGTCTCCGATTTCATCATCGGCTTGCAGGTCGGTACGACGTCCATTCCCATCGCTGTAGGCCTGATCCTGATGATGTATCCCCCCCTCGCCCGGGTGAAGTATGAGAAAATGGGGAAGGTGTTTAACAACAAAAAATTGCTGACCGTATCCCTTGTACAAAACTGGGTTATCGGCCCGGTGGTCATGTTTGTTTTAGCCATTGTCTTTCTGCACAATTATCCGGAATATATGATCGGTGTTATCCTGGTAGGACTAGCCCGCTGCATCGCCATGGTTATCGTCTGGAACGAGCTTGCCGGCGGTGACCGGGAATTCGCCGTAGGGCTTGTGGCCTTCAACGCCATCGCCCAGGTTCTTTTCTACGCCGTCTACATCTATGTCTTCATCACGCTTGCCTTGAACTGGCTTGGACTTGCCAAAGACCTTAACATCAATGTTTCCATGGCGGAATCGGCCAAGACCGTATTTATTTACCTGGGCATCCCCTTTCTTGCCGGCCTTATCACCCGCTATTCCCTGATCTATATCAAAGGGGAAGAATGGTTTGACAAGGTATTCATGCCCAAAATAAGTCCCATCACGCTCATCGCTCTCTTGTTCACGATTGTGGTGATGTTCTCAAGCCAGGGGAACAAAATCATCCAGTCACCTTTTGATGTCCTCATCGTGGGCATACCGCTTACCCTGTATTTTGCTGTAATGTGGTTCATGACATTCTTTTTTGTGAGGAAGATCGGCGGGAATTACGCGCAGACCACGGCGGTGGCGTTCACAGCCGGGAGCAACGATTTTGAGCTGGCTATCGCCGTGGCCATCGCCATCTACGGCATCGACTCGGGTCAGGCCTTCGCCACGGTCATCGGGCCTTTGATTGAAGTGCCGGTCCTGATCATACTGGTCAATGTGGCTCTTTATTTTAAAAGGAAGTTTTTCCCGGCGGAAGCTTGAGATTCAATACACAGGAGGCATCGATGGAAACAAAAATTGTCATCTACGGAACAGATACCTGACCCTTTTGTATCCAGGCTCGTGCAGCCTACAGAGACAGGGCCGTATATATCAATGTTCATGAGGCCCCGGAGAAGCTGGAGGAAATGCTGACGTATTCCAAGGGCAAACTACAGGTACCCGTGATTGTGGAAGGCGATAAGGTCACGATCGGTTTCGCCGGGGATATTTCCATGCGCGGCGGCATCCCCATTTTCGGCGGCACCTGACCGGTAAAACGGCCCCTCGGTGAGGAGTAATAATGGCGCAAATACATTTTAATTGGCCGTTGCTCTCAATGCTTAAAGCAACTGTAACAACTACGGTCCCTTGCTATGGGCAGGTTATGATTGGAAAAGACTTATGCAAAGGTATCTAGCATACTCTGTGATTTTCCTTGCATATATATTCGGCAGCGGTTCGCTCGTTATGTTCGTTGCGTTTTGCTATATCGGGTCGCTGCATCTGGTTGAACTGGGTTTGAACGAAAGCGGGATATTAATTTTTGATTTATGTATTTCTCTCGTTTTTTTCCTCCAGCATAGCGGCATGGTACGGAAATCATTTCGCCGGTTTCTCTCTCGGTTTATTACGGAAGCATACGTCAGTTCGTTCTACGCAATATTCTCAGGCATCGTTTTATTCGCGGTTATCATCTTCTGGCAGGGATCATCCAGCACGATTGCAACAGCTAGAGGCACACTTCGCTTATTGCTGCGAGCGCTCTTTGCAGCATCTCTTGTAGGCTTTTACTGGGGAACGACGGCCCTGGGCATTTTCGACCCTTACGGCATCAGGGCAATAAAATACCGCCTCCGCGGCAAGAAATCGAAAGAAATGCCTTTGACCATCAGGGGTCCCTATCGCTGGGTGCGCCATCCCCTGTATCTTTTCGTTTTGCTCATAATCTGGTCTTGCCCTGATCTCACTTTTGACAGGCTCTTGTTCAATGTCCTCTGGAGTGTATGGATTTATATCGGCGCCATGCTTGAAGAAAGGGATCTGGTTGCTGATTTCGGAGAAGCATACAGGGAATATAAGCGAAAAGTGCCGATGCTTATTCCGTGGCGAATTCACCCATCCTGGCCCGAATGAGCCGGCCTCGGCATATGCACTGCCTGGGAAAAGGATCCCGGGATAATCATCTGTCGCTTCCTGCAATCATCAAGGGGATGCATGGATTTCTTCCTGTACTCTTGTTTTTGGCAATTTTTTTCAGAGTGCAAGATTTCAAATGAAAATCAGCAATGTGGGGTATATTACGGGATGGAATTTCTCTTTGACTGTCCATGCATATAAGAGTATGGTGTATTTACAGTATTTCCTACCTGGTCATATTTAATCTAACAACCTAACTTATAACCTTCTGGAGGACGTTTTGAATAGAGGTTACTGAAAAGTCCGACTATGAAGGATCTAAAGGGATTCCTATTTCCCTGTTGGCACTTTTTCATTTCTAAATTTCTGCCTAGGAAGGGTTGAGATTATTTGCGATGTTGGAAACCCCTGAGTGGGTTATTTGAGAACTCCCAAACCATAACCATAGGAGGGGAAAATGAATTCGGTGAACCTGAGAGAATTGGAAAGAGTTGAAGTTACCGTTCTGGTCGATAATTACACGGATCTTCTTCTGATCCAAAGCACCCCGGTTGTAAAACGCCCCGCATTTCCGCCGCCAAATGCCTTTTTGGCGGAGCACGGCTTCTCGTGCCTGATCAAAACCGTGGATGTCGAGGAACATCTGTTTCTCATGGATGTGGGCATCTCTGGGATCTGCCTCCTTCACAATGCAGATCTCTTGAGAATCGATTTGGGAAAGGTGGAGGCCTTAATCCTCAGCCACGGGCATTTCGATCACTGCTGGGCCCTGCGGGAAATCTTGCCAAAGCTCCCTAAAGGTATTCCTATTGTCCTTCATCCGGATGCCTTCCTTCCCCGTCGTATCAATTTCCCTGCCCTCAAAATTCAATTCCCTTTGCCTTCCCCGGATGAAAATATGCTGAGAGATGCCGGAGTGGAAATCCGAAAAATCCGGGAGGATTCAATTTTGGCATCAAGCCGGGTACTCGTCCTGGGTGAAATTGATAGGATAACGGAATTTGAAACGGGAATGGCGGGGGCCGAGGCGGAAATAAATGGACAGTGGGTGAAAGACCCTTTCTCGGATGACCGAGGCGTAGCGCTCAAGATAAAGAACAAGGGGCTGGTAGTCATAAGCGGCTGTTCACATGCCGGGATCATTAATACCGTAAAACATGCCCAGAAGGCAACCGGGACGCCTGGGGTCCATGCAGTTCTTGGCGGGTTTCATCTGACCGGGCCGATGATGGAACCTGTCATAGGCCCGACGATAGGGGAGATGAAAAAGATCGGCCCGGATCACATCATCCCCACTCACTGCACCGGTTGGAGAGCGATCAATCAGTTTGCCAAGGAGATGCCGGAGCAGTTCATCTTAAATACCGTCGGAACGACTTATATCTTTGAATAGGCCATATGAAGACACACTCATCGAAACTGATAAATTTTTAAGTTTTTAGTAAACAGTGAACCGGGAAACTCTGAGAGAGATCTATCCTGATCCTGATTCAAATCTCTCAATTAAAAAATTAATGGGGCCGAGTAGGCTGTTTAATTCAGTCGACTCATCCTTGCTTTTTCAATATGCACATTTGTACCAGTAATCGTTACCTTTGAAATCTATACCAGAGTGAACAGTTGTAGGTGGATGCGGCAAGCACTCCTTATGGAAATCTTGGCGTTCTCACGCGCTTTGCGGCAAGTTTACCGGCGCCGTCTGCATAAAAACAATATCCTTGATAAATAGAACGAAAGTGATGCATCATAGCTACATGATATTCTCGAAGGAGAGATGTCGTGTTCCTTCATGCAGCTCTTTATCGCCCCCGGAATCCACAGTTATCCGATTATTATCGCATTAGCTCTTTTTTTCATCTGATTCGCAAGTAGAGAATCCAAATGGAATATAAGCAGGGCACCAGCGTATGGCTGCCGTCAATAGCAGAATCAAGCCGACTGCGCCCCACCAGCACTTGAAATAAATTCCAACAGAAATAATTGCGACACCCAGCACAATCCTGATCATCCTGTCTACTTTCCCAACATTACATTTCATGCCAGTTACCTCAATAAGAAAATAAAACATATTTCTGAAGATTATAAGAAAAGATCAATCGCTTTCTCACAAATGTTAATAAATTAAGAAGAACCATGCCCTGCAAGTTCATTGGCTGCCTCTGTTGAAGATTGAAGCTCTCCGCAGCAAGCTGCGGAGAGCTTCAATTCTTAAGGAATATTATTGTTTGTCATTCGCTCGCTACCGAATTCAGGATGCATTCCCGGCTTATTCATGATCCTGCTGTGGGAATGACTTGTGGGATGGGCTTCAATTTATCTAATAAAATGGCTTCTCGCTTTTCTATATATAGGGCGTGTAAGACTGCCATCGTTACAAATGGCGGATACAGCACAACGACCATCTGAGCAATATACAGGACCGCCAGAAGATGTACATGACTTTCGAAAATGCTGAAAATGCCATAAAAGCCAAATACAATGGGCAAGAGGAA
>CAITLA010000109.1 GCA_903893135.1 uncultured Syntrophaceae bacterium
CCGGGAAGTCCCGCCATGAAGGATGTATGGACGCGCAGGTTATGTTTGTGAGTGATTCTGGCCATGCCGAGAATATCATTCACGGTAATCTGCTTGTTAATCACATCTGACAGTATCCTTTGAGATCCCGATTCAGAACCGACAAACAGGATATGTACACCGGCTTTTTTCATCAGATCAGAAAAAGACGCGTCAACGCGACGAGCCAGAATGTCTGCCCGGCAAGTCGTGCTCCATTTTATGTCCAGATTATTTTCGATGATTTTTTCACACAAATACTTCACCCTCTTGAGATTGGAAAAGAAGTTGTCATCGTAAAAAACGATATGCCCGACGTTATAGCGTTCCTTCAAGACCCGAAGTTCTGCAATGACGATATCCGCATCCTTTGCTCGCCATTTTCTGCCGTTATAGAGATAGTTAAAACAGAAGCGACAGCGAAAAGGACACCCGCGTGCCGTTTGAATGCCTATTTCGGAATATTTCGCAACATCCACCAGATGCCACGATGGCATTTTTACCTCATTCATATCCAGAAATGGTCGTTGTCCAGTGAAAACAACCGATCCATGTTCATCATGGAAGTAAATACCCTTGACTGTCCTTAAATCTTCATTTGAGGTAAGACACTTCGCCAATTCTACGGCAACGTCTTCACCCTCTCCCGCAACAACAATATCAACTCTTGAATCCTGGAGAGTCTGCTCCGGCAGGATGGTGGCATGTATGCCGCCCCAGGCAATGATCTTTTTGGGGTCGAGCTTGCGGACAAATGTCGCTATTTCCAGGGCGTATTGAATCTGCAGGCCAGTCATGCTCGTAATGCCGACAAAAAGACTATCTGCCAATTCTTTTTTGATTTTCTCTTTATAATCGGCCTCCACACGCGTATCAATGATGACCGGAACAAATCCCGCATTTTCCAGATTGGGACAAATGGAAAGCAGGGATAACGGCGCTTGCGGCATCAGGGCCTGGGGTCCCAATTGCGGATAGATCAGCAGTATCCGCTTTCTTTCCGCTCCTGCTTCTGTAATATGTTTCAATTTAAGTTCTAAATCATTATTCATGAACATCGTGATGTCCTGAGTGCTTTTTTATAGCGAATATCAACGTCAAAACCAGGGACGTCAAAAATGCCCAGATGATAATATACATACGATGGTAAAGTAGTCCAGCCAAAACCTGTTCCCTATTCAAACCGAGCGTCTCAAACAGGATCAACCCACTGCCTTCGAAGACCCCAAGACCACTCAGACTTACAGGGATATGGGTGAGAATGGAAAGCGAGTTGGCTATGCATATTGTCGGGATGAAGGGAGGGGTGATATTAGCCGCCATGAGGGCAAGGATGAGAGTAATGCCTGATACAATCCCTCGAAAACTGCTTATAAAAATATTAGTATAAAGGTTTGTTCTGTCTCCCTCAAAAAATATGGAAAAAGACTCCCAGAACCTCTTCGTCGCTGAGAATTTACCAAACAAGAATGGGGCAAATCGAACAGAAATACAGAGCAAGCCGCCAAAAAGCGCAACCGATATTGCCGTAACAGCAAGCACATATGTGGACTTCACGGGCAATACAAAAATCAGCGTAAAGGGCGTGAATATAAACAGGGCAATCACGAGAGTAATAAATCTATCCACGAGAATTGCGGAGATGCTCTTGTGAACGGGTATTTGGCTCTGCTTTGCAAGACCGATCAATGTAAAATCACCGAAAATTGCCGGTGCAAGAGACCCGACTGATCCCGCTAAAAAAAAATATCCTGTAAAAAGACGCAAGCGTATCGGGCTGAAACTACGAAAGAGTACCCATAATTTAAGTCCGCCTAAGAAGACATAAAACAGGCTGAAGCCGATCATGGCCATTATGGGAAGAATATTGGGCGATACGACAACGTCTGCAAAAATGCCTAAATCTACGGATTTGAAAATCCATAAGAGAAAAGCAACGCTGACCGCGAAACGAAAGACAAAGGAGAAGATTTTTTGCCGTACATTTTTCTCACGCTGAAGTTCCTCGCCATTAAGGTGTGAGTCTTCAGCATTTCCGTCACGTTTCATAGCCTGCCCGGTGTCTTCCTTATTGCCATTGCTGCCATCTGTATCAGCTTCCGTAAACCCGCTCATGTCACATTATAATGTTTTTACTGTTTCTTGGCCAATAATATAAACCAGGGCATCCAGTATCTATTCATTTTCGTTGTCGGCAATGTATCCGCGATGAAATTCTGAACCGTCTGAAGCATTGACGGCTTCCTGAAGTAGATGTTTACAAATCGAAAGTACATGATTTCGAAGTTCAGTTCTTTTAACATGGATGTCAATCTTCCCGGATGGACGGGGACGTCATTCGTGCTTCGATACCGCCGATAGAGGAAGGCATGTCTCATGAAAAAGTATCTCTGGGGGTGATAGTAATTCGGCTCCACACAGTAGAAATAACCGCCTGGAACGATAATTCTATTCAATTCACTGAGTGAATTCGTGAATGGGAATAGATGATGCAATGTGGCAGGGAGGCAGACCATGTCAAAGCTTTCGCTCCTGCACGGAATCGAGAAGGCACTGCCGCATATCTTTTCATAGGGATAAAGAGAGAGTACCTGGGACGCAATGTCCAGGCCGAACAGGGAAATAGACTCGTTTATATACCTTGCCGCCAACGCCTGGGAAAATTGTCCTGAAGCGCAGCCGACTTCACAGATATGAACTGTCTTAAACTGACCGATCACGGAATCAATCGGTTCAAGCATGGTATCCAAATCTTTTTCTACATAGGGGGAATAGCCGGAAGTGAACCGGTTGAAATATGCGAGATCTTTTTCAGAATATGATTTTTCTTGCACCGATCATTCCTCGATGGACATTTTCCACAGCTTATCCATTGCCGGCAGGAGCCTTGCTCCGCTGGACAACCTTACTCCACGTTTCTTGAGATCTTTCAACAAGGTCCAGTAGATCCCGTCGAATCCGGGATCTAACAGCCCACTAAGCTGTTCCTGATGCCATATAAG
>CAITLA010000110.1 GCA_903893135.1 uncultured Syntrophaceae bacterium
CAATTCAATTTTTGCATACGTTTTAAAAAAATATCTGATGAATTTGACTTTCCCGCTTTCGCTCATAATCATGAATTTTCCGAACTCTGCCATGTCTTCTTTTCCGCGACCATGTATCTGGACATCATTATTTTCAAATTTACCAAATATGTGGGCGTGAAACAGAAAAACTTCTTCGCCGCGCGTCAATTGGGCGGTATGGCATGTGACATAACAGTTCTTGGCGAGCTCGTAGATACCTTCTAACTCTATGTTATTGACATTCGCTTTATACTGCTGATCGAAATTTTCTTTTGCCAGACTGTTTATTTTTTTTACCAAGGTCTCTTTGTCCGTCTTTCCATCCTTAGCGGAAAGAAAGAGCTGGTGAAGAAAACCTTCCTCCAGCAGTTTCTGTTGATCTTGAGCACAAATAATTGACGCACCGGCAAGCGCGAAAAAGACGGAAAATGAAATTAATAAGCGCATCAGTTTATGCATATCTTTGCTCCTTCTTATCATGTCCAATCCTATTATACGTATCGGTAACTCTTAATTATCCAGTAACGGTTGCCAGGATATCTTTTGAGACGTTTGCAAAATTGTATAAAACCAGCACTTATGTCATTCTGGCGAACCCCGGATCGATGTCCGGGGCAGGCACCGTAATCCAGGCCCACTGAAAATACTGGATTCCGTGTCGCGCTTCGCTTGCACGGAATGACAAAAATGGTAATTGCAACACAGTCTCCAAGCACGGAATGACGAATAGAGGAGTTATGCAAAGGTTTTCTTTTGTATCACGTTTATTTCGTATCTACAAATTTATACCCGATGCCCCTGACAGTAAGAATTTTTTTCGGCATAATCAGAAAAGATACTCCAGGAGTTTTTTCAGACTGTTGACCTTGATACACTCCATCTTTTTTTCCTGAGATCCATTTCGGGAAGAGGTCTGAGGAATGATGCAGCGCACAAATCCCATGCGGGCCGCCTCCTTGATCCTGATGTCCATCTGGGAGATCCCCCTCACCTCGCCTGCAAGACCCACTTCACCGAATACCACGGTACCTTTATCAATAGGTTTGTCAAGAAAACTGGAAGCCATGGATGCAACAATTCCCAAGTCAACTGCCGGCTCGTCCACCTTCATGCCGCCCGCCACATTGATAAAAACATCATGACCGCTGAGACGGAAACCGCACATCTTATCCATGACAGCCGCAAGCAAGGCTATCCGATTATGGTCCACCCCGATGGTCGTCCTTCGCGGCATACCGAAATTAGTAGGATTAACAAGGGCCTGGATCTCTATAAGGATCGGCCTGGTGCCTTCAATGCTCGGCACAACCACGGAACCCGGCGCCCCTTCCGGCCGTTCAGTCAGGAAAAATGCCGAGGGGTTCGCAACTTCAATCAAACCATTGCTCCTCATTTCAAAGACGCCGATTTCATTGGTCGGCCCGAATCTATTCTTGATGGCCCTGATGATACGATACGCATGACTGGAGTCCCCCTCGAAATAAAGCACCGTATCCACCATATGTTCCAGCACCTTCGGGCCTGCTATGGAGCCGTCCTTGGTTACATGACCGACCAGAAAAATGGGGATGCCCGTCTTTTTTGCAAGGAGAATGAGACGCGCTGATGACTCCCTGACCTGTCCGACGCTTCCCGGCGCGGACGTGAGGACCGGTGAATACATGGTCTGAATGGAATCGATTACTACCGCCCTCGGCGATATATCCTTGATATGTTTGACAATGCTATCCAGATCAATCTCAACCAGGACTAAAAGATTTTTCGATGAAGCCCCGAGCCGTTTGCCCCGGAGCTTTATCTGCTTTGCCGATTCCTCTCCGGAGATGTAGAGGATCTTCAAATCCTTTTCTGCCATATTGTTGACGACTTGAAGAAGCAGCGTCGATTTGCCGATGCCGGGGTCGCCTCCCACCAGGGTTACAGAGCCGTTTACAATACCGCCGCCAAGAACCCTGTCCATTTCCGCAATTCCCGTAGTCATCCTTTCCTTTTCATCGGCAACGATTTCATCGATGGGCAAAGGAGATTCGTTGAACTGGATGCCTGCGGGACCCGCGGGATCAATAGCTCTTATTTCTTCCTCGGCAAACCGGTTCCATTCATCACATGAGGGACACTTACCCAGCCATTTTGGTGACTGGTGGCCACAGTTCTGACAAAAAAATGCGGTTTTAATCTTTTTCAATTAAATAACCCTTTTCAATGCTTTAATATACCATAAACATATGTTTTTTTAACCAAGCAGTCAATACGAAACCAATTCAAAAAATCTTGAGTAATCATTTCAATGCTGATATATTTCAACGTCTGTCAAAAAAAATCGGGAGATAGTGAAGTATGCATAATCCAAATTTTAGTTCCGGCCCTTGCAGCAAGAGGCCTAATTGGAGTCTTGATTTTCTCAAGAACGCCGTCGTCGGCAGGTCCCATCGCTCGTCCATGGGAAAGGAGAAACTGGCAAAGGCCATAGCCGAAAGCAGAGAGATACTGGGAATCCCAAAGGACTACCTTGTCGGAATAATGCCCGGCTCGGACACGGGCGCTTTTGAAGCGGCCATGTGGACCCTCCTTGGGCCTCGTCCTGTTACTGTACTGGTCTGGGAGAGCTTCTCCGAAGGTTGGGCAACGGATATTACCAAACATTTGAAACTGAACCCCACCGTCCTGAAAGCAGATTACGGGAAGATACCAGATCTCAAGGCCGTTGACTGGTCCAATGATGTAGTCTTCGTTGCCAACGGCACCACAAGTGGCGTAAGAATCCCAGACTGGAACTGGATTCCGAAGGATCGTTGGGGGTTATCCCTCTGCGACGCCACAAGCGCTGTTTTCGCGATGAATATCGACTGGTCGAAAGTGGACGTACTGACGTATTCCTGGCAGAAATGCTTGGGCGGTGAAGCAGCCCATGGCATGCTCATCTTAAGCCCGAAAGCCATACAGCGCATCGAAACTTACGATCCGCCTTGGCCGCTTCCCAAAGTTTTCCGGATGAAAAAAGGCGGCAAGATCGATAAAGCGATCTTTGAAGGCGACACCATCAATACTCCATCCATGCTCTGCGTGGAAGACTACCTCGATGCCCTCAAATGGGCAAAGGAAATAGGACTGGCCGGTCTCATAGAGAGGAGCGAGAAAAACCTTAAGGCCGTCGAAGAATGGGTTGGAAAAAATGACTGGATCGATTTCCTTGCGGCCTCAAAGGACACACGATCGAGCACATCCGTGTGTCTCTCTGTAACCGGTGAAAAAGTACGTAAGCTCTCTAAGGACGATCAGGCAAAGTTCCTCAAGAGCATCGCCAGCGAACTCGGGAAGAAAAATATTGCGCAAGACATAAATTCTTACAGGGATGCCCCGCCGGGATTCCGTTTCTGGTGCGGCCCAACGATCGAACCGGAAGATATTAAAGATGCCTTGGCAGAAATGGCGAACGTGTATAATCAAAAAATTAAAGAATTATGATCTCATTTGGATCATCAGAATATCTCATTAATTAAATTCAGGAGGATGACGATTATGAAAAAAGTTCTCGTAAGCGATACCCTGGCTGCCGAGGGCATTGAAATACTGAAGAACGCACCTGGCATTGAGGTGGATGTGATGACAAACCTCACGCCGGATGAACTAAAAGGCATCATTAAGGATTATGATGGCCTTGCCATCAGGAGCGCGACGAAGGTCACCAAGGAAATTATCGACCATGCGGAGAAGCTCACTGTAATCGGGCGGGCAGGAATAGGCCTTGATAACGTGGATATTGCCGCGGCGAGCAAGAGGGGTATCGTCTGCATGAATACACCCGGAGGCAACACTATCACTACGGGTGAACATACCATTGCCATGATGTTTTCCATCGCGAGAAAAGTGCCCCAGGCCACGGCGTCCATGAAAGAGGGGAAGTGGGAAAAGAATAAATTCATGGGCGCGGAGCTCTACAACAAGACCCTCGGCATCATCGGCATCGGGCGGGTTGGTACCATCGTTGCCGACCGGGCAATGGGTCTGAAGATGAATGTTATCGCCTATGACCCTTTCATCTCACCGGAAGCGGCTAGTAAGCTGGGGATCACCCTCGTTACTTTGGACGAGCTCCTACAGAAGTCCGACTTTATTTCAGTCCATACCCCCATGACGAAAGAGACGAGAGGCATGATAAATGCCAAGGCTTTTGACAAGATGAAGAAAGGGGTCTTTTTGATAAATTGCGCGCGTGGCGGGATCATCAATGAGAAGGACCTCTGTGACGCCCTCGTCTCAGGAAAAGTTGCCGGCGCCGCCCTTGATGTTTTCGAAGAAGAGCCGACAAAAAACAAAGAGCTTATTTCTCTCGGCAACGTAATCTGCACGCCCCATCTGGGCGCGTCAACTGACGAAGCACAGATTAATGTGGCCATAGCCATCGCCGAGCAGATAGTGAACTTTCTCACCAGAGGAGAAATTAAAAATGCCGTTAATTTCCCGTCTGTCAGCGCCGAACTGCTGACTGTTATCCAGCCTTACTTGCACCTCGCGGAAAAAATGGGAACGTTTGAGGCGCAGCTGGTTAAGGGTGGCATCAAAGAAGTTACGGTGGAGTATAGCGGAGATATCTTGAACTATAACGTCGCTCCCATAACCATTTCTCTGCTGAAGGGGCTGCTGACACCCATCCTGAATGAGAACGTTAATTACATAAATGCACCTCTCATCGCCAAAGAACGCGGCATCAGGGTTGTCGAGTCAAGAAGCAGCGAGGCAAAGGATTATACGAGCATGATATCGCTGACTGTCAAAACAGCCCAGGAAGCGGGCTATGCGGTGGGCACCATCTTCGGGCGACAGGATCTCAGAATCGTCAGGGTCAACAAATTCACTGTCGAGGTAATCCCGGAGGGGCATATGCTCGTCGTATCCAACTACGACAAACCCGGTGTCATCGGTAATCTTGGCACTACCCTGGGAAACAACAATGTCAATATAGCGAGACTCCACTTGAGCCGTGAGCAGATCGACGGAGAGGCACTCGTAGTCCTGACGACGGACACGATGGTGCATGAGGATGTCCTCGATAAACTCCGCAATCTGCCCAACATCATCTCCGTTACCCAGTTGGAGATGTAGAGAGGAGAATGACAAATGGCAAATGTCGCTGTTGTTGGAACACAATGGGGTGATGAAGGTAAGGGGAAGGTCGTTGACCTGTATGCGAAGAGCGCCGATGTGATTGCGCGGTTCCAGGGTGGAAACAATGCCGGCCATACTCTCGTCGTAAAGGGTGAACAGACAATCCTTCATTTGATACCTTCAGGAATCCTGCATGATAACAAGATTTGCATAATCGGCAACGGGGTAGTGGTAAACCCCAAAGTTCTTCTGGAAGAGATAGACAGCCTCAAGAACCGGGGGCTCTTGCCGCCCAACACGAAACTGTACGTGAGTGAGAGGGCTCACGTAATCATGCCCTATCACTGGAAGCTCGATGTTGCCCGCGAGTCTCACGGTCTCGGCAAGAAAATTGGGACCACGGGAAGAGGCATCGGACCGGCCTATGAAGACAAGATTGCACGGGTGGGAATACGGATGTGCGATCTTTTAGATGATCAGGCATTCAGGGAAAAAGTTACCATGAATGTGGAGGAAAAGAATTTTTATCTGACGAAACTTTTCCAGGAAGACCCCTTGGATGCAGAAGCGATTTACAACGAATACAGGGCTTATGCCGAGCGCCTCCGGCCGTATGTTACAGATACATCGATGGTCATAAACGACCAGCTTAAGAGAGGGAAAAGAATCCTTTTCGAGGGCGCCCAGGGATGTCACTTGGACATTGACCACGGTACCTTTCCTTATGTCACGTCATCAAATACCGTCGCCGGCAACGCGAGCTGCGGAACCGGTGTAGGACCGTCGGCCGTCGGCGAAGTCATCGGGATATGTAAAGCCTATACGACGAGGGTGGGAGAAGGTCCATTTGTGACAGAATTGACCTGCGCAATCGGAGATAGTATACGTGATGTAGGTCATGAATACGGCGCCACTACCGGCAGAAAAAGGCGCTGCGGCTGGCTGGATATGGTCCTGGTAAGACAATCTTTGCGGTTATCCGGTATAACGGGAATCGCCCTCACCAAACTTGATGTCCTGACTGGCCTCGAGAAACTGAAGATATGCGTGGGCTACCGAACACCGCAGGGAGAATTCACAGAGTCCGTTCCTTCAAACCATCGCCTTCTGGAACGGTGCGAGCCCATTTATGAAGAGATGGCGGGATGGAAGGAGAATATCGGTAAGGCCAGACAGATCGAGGAGCTTCCCCGCAATACCAGGCTGTATATTGATAGACTGCAAGAGCTCGTGGGCGCGAAACTGGTGCTAGTCTCCGTGGGAGCGGGCAGGGACGAAACGATAATCATGAGAAATCCCTTTGGTGACTGACAGCTTTTTTTCTTGACAACTCAAGAGTCTTCTTAGTAAGAGGGCAAGCTTTTAAAATTATATCATGGGTGGGCCGTTAGCTCAGTTGGTAGAGCAGCGGACTTTTAATCCGTTGGTCGGGAGTTCAAGTCTCCTACGGCCCACCAAGATAAACAAATAAGACAGCCACCATAAGAAAAAGGTGGCTTTTTTATTCCCGGCTGAATCTGGCTACATTTGACTAGGTATGCGGGGAAAATGCAGGAAGAATTTTCTAATGAGGTACCGATTTCTTCCTGTAATACGCAGACACCTACCTTCGATATTAATTGTAGATTTCAAATGGTAATCCACAACACACAATGGCTATTTCCTCGTGATTTATGTATAAAGGAAAGCCAAAGATTTAAGAAATACAATATATGAAAAGGAAAATAATAATAGCAATTGTAATATTGCTTCTTCTGCTCTTTTACCCATTTTGGTTTGTCCATGATGCCAAAACACGGATCAACCATTTTTCTCAACGGATATCGGTGGGCACACCTATTGAAATAGTTGAATTGTTGTCACATGAATTCGATTTGAACATAATTAAGATTACAGGAAAAGGCCCAGGGTCTACGACATTTGTTGTTTGGGACGGCTGGGCTTTTGCCAGATGGACCTGCCATGTTTCGTTTGAAAATAATAAAGTCGTGAGCAAGAATGTTTCGTTTATTGATTAGGATACTGGATGGCACCATTTTTTAAGGTTTACATGATTTGTTGGGTAAGCGCCTGTCTTGCGGCGCTTCTTCTTTCTTATAAGGAGAGAAAGAGTATTTCCTTATTCCAAGTTGAGTATTGGCGCTTTATATTTAAACCATGGCGGTTAACAACATTCACTATAGCCTGCTTGGGCATGATTATTATAGCCCCTTATACAGGCGATCCTACATGGGATTATTTTGATGCTTTCTTCATGTCAACACTAACATATTTGACCTCACCTTGGGCAATAGGCACCATATACAATGCGGCGAAAAGGAAAACTAGGCTGTCACATGCTTATCTTGCTATTTGTGTATGGATGTTTTCTGCAAGCTGGTCTTATGATATTTATCTTGTATTGCGAGACGGGAGCTATCCGGAAACTTGGTTCTCAAATATCTTTGCATCCTCGGTCTTATATATTTCTGCCGGTCTCTTTTGGAATCTGGACTGGGTTCATGGCAGGGGAGTCACATTTGCTTTCATGGAAAATAGCTGGTCTTATAGTAAGGCCAAATCGGCTTTCTCGAAAATAGTTTGGTATGCTCTGCTTTTCATAGCATTTGTCTCGTTTTTAATACTATATTTCTTCCTCCTTAAATAAGTAGGCCATAGGTGTGATAGTGAGAACAGCAGCATTCTTCCCGAAAGAGAGCATCCAGTGATTTAGGCAGGCAGCGATACTTTCAACTGGTAATAATTAATATTCGGTTATTATTCCATTGACACAGAAAACCACTTATCTTGTCTCCGACCGTCATAAATCAACACCTTATCAATATTTAGCAGACCATTTCACAAATTTTCGTTTCGCCTCAGGCGAGGGGTTCCCACCATCTCCATGGAGACACTAAAAATTGACAATCTCTCTAAGATGTGGTTGACTTAACCATCAACCTATGTGGCATAGGGGTCGGATAAAGGAGCTGACAAAATGAAAAAGTTACTTTTTGGAATAATCTTTTTAGCTTTGATAGGTGCCTTTCCTATCATGACGATGGCAGCGGTAGATGTAAGTGTTGGAATTTCTATACCACTACCACCACTTATCACATTCGAAGCACCGCCGAATGTAGTCGTATTACCAGACACTAATAGTGTTTACGTTGCTCCAGGTATAAACGTAGACCTGTTTTTCTGGAATGGTTTCTGGTGGCGTCCGTGGGAAGGTCGCTGGTATCGCTCACCGTATTATGATCGTGGCTGGGTTTATTACAATAGTGTTCCAAGATTTTATTATGACGTAGACCCATATTGGAGGGGACACTATCAGAACCATAATTGGCACGGTCACATTTGGAACTATCAACCGATTCCTCATTCACAACTTCAACAGAACTGGAAGAGCTGGCAGAGTAGCCGATATTGGGACAAGAAAAAAACTTGGGCTGTTCAGGGTTATACACCTAAACCACAACAACAGAGACAGGTATTAAGACAACAAAGACAAACACTATACCAACAAAAGCCTGAAGTTCAACAACATCAGCAATTTCAAAGACAACAGAAACAAGAACAACAAAGACAACCTCAGATGCAGCAACATCAACCTCAGAGACAACAGCAAAATAAGGGTGAATCACATCAACAGTCTCAAGGACACGAAGGAATGGGTGAAGAACATAGAAAGTAGGATGACAAGAAGTTTAAAAACGTTGCCATCTATAATATCTGTCGGGTAGAACAAAAAAATCGTAATCGTCAACATTCAGGATAATTTTGGAATAAAGAGTAGTGGGAGGTAGAAACTAAACCAAGGGAGAAGAGGCGCAACTGCCTTCTTTATAGACATAGATCTTTCTAATCGCTAACTGTCCGAAAAATCAATTCTGACGAGTTATAGGTGAACTCGTTAAAAGTGATGAGACTTAATTTGAGGGTGTTTGTAAAGTCGAATTAAATATCTTGGATATAAATTATACAAAAAGGAGTCAGAAAGTAAATGAAAACTCAAAAATTAAGAAAGACTTCTCTGATGTTCATCACGGTTATCTTTTTCGCAATTGGGTCAGTTTCCTTCGCTGCACAAACGTCGACGCATGAGACATCAACGAAAGATGTCAAAGAGAAGGTGGCGGATGCTGCTCAGTCAATCAAGGACTATTCCGTCAATCAGCGAGATGAAGCCGTTAAAAAGACAAAGGATGCCCTGGATGACCTGGACGTCCGCATCGACAGAATGGAATCCCAGCTTAATAAAAAATGGCACCAGATGGATCAGTCCTCTCGCAAGAAATCGAGGGATACCTTAACGGCGCTCAGGAAAAAGCGCAACGAAGTCGCCGAGTGGTATGGGGGATTGAAGCATAGCTCCAGCAATGCATGGGAAGATGTCAAAAAGGGCTTTTTGAAGAGCTACCGAGAGCTTCGAGACTCCTTCGATAAAGCGCACAGTGAATTCTAGAGGGCTTTTTTAGAGGTGCCACAACACACGGATTGTATCCACCGCTGATTTTCGTGTTACTCTCTTACGATCTGTAATCCTCATTTCCGACGAATGTCCGCTGCTGAACATTTGTAGGTGGAGTGCACAACTCCGCTGATTGATTAGATCGCCATCTTTCGGTTTGCTGGTGACCCTACCTGTCTTGACGAGACGCTCTTAGTGGTGCTGCGTTTCTTGATGTTAATAAGGTGTTCATGATGCGATTAGCGACTTTCGTACTAACTCTCATATTTCTTCTGATCCCCAGCATTTCGTTATCCCAAGGATCACAAATAGACTCCGATTCTTACTGTCATGAGCTCAACGGAGACCTTCGGAACGCTTATACGGCGGCACAGGCTTACCTTTATGAGCACCCTGAGGGAATAATCAACAGCGTTGAAATACTCCATGACTATGGTCTTAGAGAGCATCTCGCAGGTGCCGTAATTGATGTTTATAGCTTCAGTGCAGATGATGGTTTTATGAGGGCAAAACACCCAATGTGCAACAAAGAATACCTTATGGACTCGGCTGGAAACATAACAGTAACCGAGGAAGCAAATGAACTGACATCTATTCCAAATACCAAGAGGGCTGTAATGGATTAATTACTGAAACCGCGTTTCTCAAAAGGGTGCGTGGTTTCTATTTGTGAGGACTTATGAAAAATAAATTACTGTTCATACTATTGACGATTATCATCTTCTCGTTTCCATCCATCTGTTTTTCAGAATCGAAAACGGTTGTAGGTGAAGATTGTCAAACCTATTTAGGGAATATGAAGAATAAGAAAGAATTAGGAGAATTTAGAAAATCCGTAAGGGAGAAATCAATAAAGTTAGGTCTTGTAGGATTATTAGAATTGAAGAGAGATGAGGATTTCGACAGTCTTGAGGATTGTTTTCCTGAGATTATTCGTAAAATTATAAGTCATCAATACTTGGAAAAAGTTGTAGTTATTAGTCATACAGAAAAGGGAAGAAAAATATGTGATAAGGTAAGAATAACTTCAGACCCAGAAGTAATAGAAAAATATCTTATTCAAGAGAAATGTTTAGACAGGAGTAAAATGACACAACCTTGATTTGAGGAGATTCAAGTGTAGCGGCTCAAAGGAACTAATCGTCGATGCAATCGACATGACACAGTCATTAAGTTTTCAAAGAACAATATAATTATCCTTCCCCGCCCTAAGACTTGCTTTTAAAAAACTCGTATTGAAAAAGAGGACGCGTGTTGATATGTATACGCTCCCGCATGGGGCATTGCGGCCCTTGGTTGTTTTTCCTGAGTAAAGATTGATTCGGAGGATGCAGTATGAAAATGCCAAGCATAATTCTAAAAGAGTGTCCCAAGGTTTACATCCTGGAGACGCACCGTTCCAAGACACCGGACTCCACACTTCAATTTATCCAAAGCATCAAAGAACTGGTCAGCATGATTGACTTTCGCGAAGCATCGGATCTCGACAGGATCGGGATTCCGGTTTTTATCTGCCATCGTATAAGGCCGGACAGTTCAAGAACGAGCCACACGGGTAAGGGAGTGTCCCAGATTCAGGCCCAGGTTTCACTGACCATGGAGTCGATCGAACGCTATTCGTCAGAATTCAAGGACGAGTACAAAAGTAAACTGGTCAGTGGCAGCTATAACCAGTTGAAACGGAAGTTCAACATTCTTGATCCTCACGAGATGATTCTTTCGAAGATCAGCGATTACGATCATGATCGGGATATTAACTGGGTATGGGGATGTGATCTGGCGCGGGATGAGGATATCCTGGTCCCTGCCTGCGCGGTCTACCATCCCTACCATCTGGACAATGCCTTTCTTATGGACACTCATACGAACGGCATTGCGGCGGGCAATACTATAGAAGAAGCCGTTGTGCACGGTCTTGCTGAGGTCATCGAGCGTGACTCATGGAGCATCGCAAGGTACGAAGGTAATTACAGCGACGCCCTTTTTATCGAGGATGAACCTGCCAACCAGTTCATTATCAACATTTTTGACAAATTCGCAGATGCCGAGATAGAGATCGTCGCCAAAGACATCACTTCAGATATCGGAGTTCCGGTGATTGCCGCCTTCTCCCGTGATCTGGTTTATCCCGCCATGAAACCCGTAGACGGTTTCGGCGCCCATCTTGATCCCCGTGTCGCCATGATTCGATCCCTTCTCGAGATCGTGACCACCAGAGCTTTGTTCATTCAGAAGTTTGGGATCGAAGGAATGTGCGAACCCGTCACGGCCTATCTTGGTGAGCAGGAGAGAACCGATGATCCACGGTTTTATGCATATAACCAGAAGGGCCTTCGCGAGATTGAAGTGAGTTACGGTAATGACATCCTCCTGGATGTCAGGACCATAATCGGGAAGCTGCAGGCAAGGGGTTTGGAGCGGGTGATAGCAGTAAATCTGACAAGGCCGGATACAGGCATTCCGACGGTGCGCATGATCGTTCCGGGGCTGGAGACATACTGCTTTGACAAGATGAGAATAGGAGCGCGCATCCTGAAAGGTTAAATGGAAGACTGAATGAAGACAGGGCTGCGATAGAATAATGAAAGAAACATCAATTCTCAAGGAAGTCGAAAAAGTCGAGATCCTGACGCGCCATAGTGTGTCTATAAGAAGCAGATAAGATGCGCTACCTATTTGCTCCCTGGCAGTGCAATATTCGTATCCGAACCTTTATACCACCAGAAATCGTTGCCGCCGACAGGATCGTAATATCTATAATCCCCCTCTTTTTCAATGACAGGGGCATGATCCGTTTCATTTGCTTCATGAATCAACCTGTCCGAAGTCATGACAGGCCCGATGAGACATCCATGCTTCTTGATCGCCTCGACGGCATATGATGAACACGATGGGTACATCTGGCAACGATCTCCAATCACCGGGGATATATAATGTTGGTAAAACCTGATTGCCTGTATTAAAAAATATCCGCCAAATGACCCGTCCGTTTCCTGCGCCAGTGTTTCTTCTCTGTCCGAAGCTGAATCCCTGTCATCCCAGGGCGCAAATGGTTTCTCGTCCATACAGTAGCAGGGAACAGCAAAGCCCATCGATGCCATAATCACGGGAACGATGATGATAAGAGCCATCTTGGTTTTGAATTTTCGCGACTGCCGGGCCATTAAAGAGTCCATTCGATCAAAAAGAATTCTAATGCGACAATCAAATCTTATATTTTATATGAGGGAAATTGTGCAAGATAAATATATCGGCTGATACGGTGATTTTATATTTTGGTCAATTTGTATAGCTTATCAATCACCGAGGCAGATTCCGATTTCCCGGGCCGTGCTGATCTTGTCACTATCTAACTGTACCATCATCTATACTTTATAATTACGCATAAATAGGCCAGATATGAGCATATCCGGGGTTGTTATATTACCAAGAAACATGCAAATTTTTCCCTCTTTAGATGTTGACGTTGCATTTTCAAATAAATACTAATATAAGCGGATTACTAAGCGGAGAGCATATGGATAAACCTGTTTTGAGAAGGGACATTCAACCCGTCGCCACAACCATTAAAGGCCGGCGGATGATAGCATTTCATGATCCCTACCGTTTGGCCGACCACAGCGTCGCTTTTGCTTTCAACACACTCCCCATCCTGCAGCTCTTAGATGGAGAACATGATCTCACGGACATTCAGGCCATGCTGATGAAACAGCAGGGCGGTCGCATAGTTTATGTCTCGGAGATTGAATCGTTTATTGAGTCTCTCGACAGGGCCTGTCTTTTGGAAAGTCCATTCTTCAACCAGAAGATGTGCGGACTCCGCAGCGAGTTCAGCAGCCAGCCCATAAGGCTCCCCGTCCATGCGGGAAAGTCCTATATATCAGAACCGGTAGAGCTCTCGCAGTTCATACAGAATACAGAAAACAATCTCAGTCAGGAAAATTTGCGAGATATCCAGGATAACATTACAGGTATCCTCGCTCCCCATATTGATATCAATATAGCCAAAGATATCTATGTAAATACTTACCGTTATTTGCAAGGCAAATGCTATGATACCGTTGTAATTTTAGGGATCAATCATCACGTACAGGAAGGGCTCTATTGTATCTCTGAAAAAAATTACGCAACTCCTTTCGGAGAGATCAAGACTGATAAGAATTTTATCAGAGAATTAAAGAAGAGGGTGCCTGGAGGAACATTCGCAGCAGATGATTTCGGCCACATGACGGAACATTCCATCGAGTTTCAAACCATTTTCCTGCACCACTACCTGAAGCATCCATTTGCCATAGTGCCCATTTTGTGTGGGGGCGTCCACGAGTTCATCCACCAAGGAAGAAATATCCTGACTGATGAGAGGTTCCGAGGGATGGTGTCCCTGATGAAGCAGTTGCTGGAAGAAAGGAAAGGGCGCATACTTCTTGTGGCAGGAGTCGACCTTTCCCACGTGGGACGAAAATTCGGCGATCAAGCGCCCGCGGATGTTCTTCTTCCCCAGGCGACAGCTCACGACAAAATGATGCTTTCTTTCCTTAGTCGTGGAGAACCGGAGAACATCTTCCTCACGGCAGTCGAAACCCTGGACAGGTACCACGTTTGCGGTCTTCCTGCTATTCTGCTTTTCGCCAGCCTGCTTGCAGAAAACCGCGCGGACATCCTTCACTTTGATACGTACCACGAACGCGAGACAGAGAGCGCCGTAAATTACGCATCATTGATTTTCTCCTCCACATGACTTCATCACGGGGGAGGATGTCTAAGTAATTTCTTAAGGAAACACATGGATGAAATAGGGCTCAATCTGTCGTCAGTATAAGGGCATTGCAAATCTGCGAATACAATTGACATCATCGATAATTTAGAATATTTTTTAATGCAAAAATAATCGAAGTTGGGAGGGCTCAAGGCATGGCTTCTTACAAATTGCGCAGATTATTGCCAAGGGTGTCCCTACTGCTGCTCGGCTTTGTATGGATTGCTGCTGCCGGCGAAGCACAGGGAGGAACACTGTACGAATATGTCGACAAAGACGGCACGGTGGTCATTACTGATAGCCCGCCACCCGGAGTCAATGTTAAGCCGTTGGAATCGCTACCTGCAATTACAGAAGAACAAAAAAAAGCATCGGAAAAAGAAGGCAATGAAAAATTGCAGAGATATCGTGAGGCCGATGCGAAGAGGAAAGAAAGGGAAGAAAACATCAAAGCCATCAGAGAAGAATTGGAGAAGGCAAAGAGAGACGAAGACAACTACAGGGTGAATATGAACCAGGCTTCCGGTTTCGCGCAGAGAAGCCACTGGCGCAAACTGTTAGATGAACAGCTAAAACTCATAGACGAAAAGAAGAAAAAACTTGACGACCTCGAAAGCCGACCATGACTTGAAAAATGAAACAAAAAAATAGGGTCCTTAAAAACACCCCTGTAAATACTTCCTGGCTATTTCTTCGGCCAGAGTAGAAGGATCCGATTCCTTTTTCAGTATTTTTTCGACCATACGGTCGAGTTCACCCGTCTTGACGAGCATCCCTAACACAGGTTCGAGGATATTGGATCGCAGGGCCTCATTCAGCTCATGCAGCCTCTTGCGCCGCTGCCTGTCACCGATAAGATCACTGCTTATTAGATATTCATAGTGTTCGTGAACCTTGGAAGATAATGTTTGAATGTCCTGGTCAAACTCTTCCGGCTTAAAGGAATTTCTGATTGTAACGACAGGCGGCCGCCAACCCCCGGGAGGAATCGGTGACATTTCAATCATGGTCATCAATTCCCGCTGGAGTTTCGCTGCTCCGTCACGATCCGCCTTGTTGACGACGAATACGTCTGCAATCTCCATGATTCCTGCCTTGATTGCCTGGATTTCATCTCCCATACCAGGCACAAGGACAACGACTACCGTATGGGCATAGTGGATAATCTCCACCTCCTGTTGACCCGTACCTACGGTTTCTACAAATATCACATCTTTCCCCATTGCATCCATAACATGGATGGCATCGCCAACTGCCTTTGAGAGCCCGCCCAAGGAACCGCGCGTGGCGAGGCTCCGTATGAAGACGCCTATATCCTCGGAATGGCGCTGCATACGGATCCTATCACCGAGCGTTGCTCCTCCCGTAAAGGGACTTGTCGGATCAACGGCGAGAACCCCTACCGTTCTTTCCTTCTTACGGCTTGTCTCAATGAGACCGTCAACAATAGTGCTCTTCCCTGCTCCAGGAGACCCGGTAATCCCAACGACCTGGGCCTTGCCCGTATATGGGAAAATATGTTTTATAGTCAGTTTTGCTTCGGGGATACTATCTTCTATGTCTCTTATAAGGCGGGAGGCAGTCCGAACGTCACCCGCCTTAATCCTCTTTCCTCTCTCCATTATGTTCTTTCCACAGGTTTTATATTTTTGTTAACCCACGCCACGATCGTATCCAGGGTAGTACCCGGCACGAAAATCGCCTTGATGCCTGCGTCATAGAGTTTCTGAAAATCCTGTTCGGGGATGATTCCCCCGCCGATCACGGAGATATCACCTGCACCTTTTTCCCTCAATAGATTAACTACCTGGGGAAATAAATACCTGTGCGCTCCCGATAGACAGCTTAGACCTACGACATCCACATCTTCCTGAATCGCCGACGCTGCAATCATCGCCGGTGTCTGATGACACCCCGTATATATTACTTCAAAACCAGCGTCCCGGAAACACCTGGCTAAAATCCTGGCGCCCCGATCATGACCGTCAAGACCTGGTTTTGCTACCATAACACGAATCTTTCTCTTAGCCATTACCATCTCCTCCTTCAATCAGTCCTAATAGAGTCCCGGATCACGGTACTCGCCATAGAGCTCACGATAGACGTCGCACACCTCCTGGATACTGGCCAGATTCTTAACGGCCTCAATACAGTGGGGCATGACATTTTCGCCCTTCTTGCACGCATTCTTAATGTCTTCGAGACTCTTCTTCACTGCCTTATTGTCCCGCTTTCTGCGGACTGCATTCAACCGCGCGATCTGATCCTCTTCAACTTTATCATCAATCTCTAAAAGAGGGATGGGTATCTGTTCATCGGTAACATATTTGTTGACGCCGACCATAATCTTTTCACAGGAGTCTATCTGCCTCTGGAACTTGTAGGCCGCATCAGCTATCTCCAACTGCGGGAACCCTTTATCTATTGCCGCAACCATACCGCCCATCTCGTCAATCTTATTGATGTAGTCCCACGTCTGCTCTTCCATTTCGTTGGTTAAAGCTTCGACGAAGTACGAACCTGCCAACGGATCAACCGTGTTGGCAGCGCCGGTCTCTTCCGCGATGATCTGCTGGGTTCGAAGCGCAATCTGCACGGCGGAATCCGACGGCAGGCACATCACCTCGTCAAGGGAATTGGTGTGCAAGGATTGAGTGCCGCCAAGGACAGCGGCGAGGGCTTGCGTGGCCGTCCGCACGACGTTGTTGTACGGCTGCTGAGCTGTCAGTGAACACCCGGCGGTTTGTGTATGGAAGCGCATCCACCACGATCTCGGGTCCTTGGCCTTATAGCGGTCCCGCATTACTTTTGCCCAGATCCTCCGGGCAGCACGCATCTTACAGATCTCCTCGAAGAAATCCACATGGGAATTAAAGAAAAAAGAAAACCGCGGAGCAAATTCATCGACATGTAATCCTTTCCGGTTGACGACATCCTCCACATACTCCATGCCATCACGAAGGGTAAAGGCAAGCTCTTGAACTGCTGTGGAACCGGCTTCCCTGATATGGTACCCGCTGATGCTGATAGTGTTCCACCTGGGAACATACTTCGTCCCGAATTCAACGGTGTCACTTATGAGTCTGACTGACGGCTCCGGCGGACACATGAACGTCTTCTGTGCGATGAATTCTTTCAGCATGTCATTCTGGATCGTGCCGCCTATCTTGGTAAGCGGTATACCCTTGATCTGTGCCGCTGCACAGTACATCGCCCAGAGCACAGTAGCCGGCGGATTGATTGTCATGGACGTGGTAACCTCATCCATGGGAATACCGTCCACTAATTGCAGCAAATCCTCGAGGGTATCTATGGCGACCCCGCACTTCCCACACTCACCACGGGCCTTGGGCGAGTCCGAATCGTAGCCCATAAGAGTTGGAAAATCAAAGGCTGTACTGAGGCCGGTCTGTCCCTCTTTGAGAAGCATGTGCCACCGTTTGTTGGTGTCTGCAGCGCTTCCCATGCCAGAAAACATCCTGAACGTCCAGTATCGTCCGCGATAACCCGTCGCCTGATTACCCCGTAAAAATGGAAACTGCCCGGGGTATCCAATATCACGGGTAAAGTCCATATCCTTTATGTCATCAGGACCATAGAGCCTCTTGATTTCGAGATCTGAAACGGTAGACCATCGTTCCCTCTGGTCAGGAACTTTACTGACCACCCTCCGGACCTCATCCTCCCATTTTTTCTTGAGCTCGCTGGATTGACTCAGCACCTCTTTTGCAAAATACATATTACCGCCTCCTTCCAATAAATCTGATATAACTGCTATTATCAATCAGTACTTGACTATCGAATCCGCGGATTTTCTCTCCACCATGCGGGTTTGTCAAATAGAAAAAAGACTACCCGCCCCCTCTACATTCAATAAATGGACAACTATCCAAAGTTATGCTATGCGATCTTCCGATAGAACATAGCACAAAATCCGGAGGTACTAGATGAAAATCAAAATGCCCATAAAGTTTCACGGCAATTACCGGGTCACCATACGCCAGGGTACATGGGAAGCCCGCGAACGATGCCAAAAACTCGTAATCAGAGAAATAACACCCGCTGAAAAAGAGCAATACTACAAACAAATGGATGAAAAGGATGTGCCTACGCACCAAGTAAACTTTTTCGATTTTGGTTGCCGCCGCATTATAGAGGGTAAACTCACAGTAAACGAAGAAGACAGGGTGGCTTTCGCAGTTGAAGAAAAAGAGTATGAGTTCTCACCCTTCAAAATCGAAAAATAACTTTCATCAAAGCATATACTGAAAGACGAAAGCCTCTTCAGACATCTCTATTTTTCTGCTTCTATGAGACGAACCGTGTCGTATTGACAGCTTTATCTCATACTCAAAAGTTTTCTTGAGATAACCACCCTCTGAATCTCGTTCGTCCCTTCATAGATCTGACAGATCTTCGCATCCCGCATGTGTCTTTCGGCCGGATACTCTTTTGTGTAGCCGTAACCGCCGAATATCTGCACGCCTTCAACGGCAGCCCTCATTGCCACATCGGACGCATAACACTTTGCCATGGCCGATTCTTTCTCAAATTCGAGATGATTGTCTTCCATCCAGGCGGCACGAAGGAGCAGTAATTCCGCTGCATCGAGCTCCATTGCCATGTCGGCGAGCTTGAACTGGATCGCCTGGAATGTTGATATCGGTTTGCCGAACTGCACTCTCTCTTTTGCATAAGCGAGGGCGTCTTCCATGGCCGCCCGGCCGATACCGCAAGCCTGGGAACCGATACCGATTCTCCCCGCGTCAAGCCCCATCATCATCTGCTTAAAACCCTGTCCCGGCTTACCCAGGAGGTTTGCCGCCGGTATCTCAGCATCCTCGAAGACAAGCTCAGCCGTTCCCGAAGCAAGAATTCCCATTTTCTCCTCGATCTTTCCTACTTTGAAACCCGGGGTGTTCTTCATATCCACGATGAGATTGATGACCCCTTTGTATCCTAACGCGGGATCGGTCGTGACAGCTAAAACGCAGTAATGCGCCACATTACCGTTCGTTATGAATATTTTGGTCCCGTTAACGATATATTTGTCACCTTTCAATACGGCGCGACACTTCAATGCGGCAGCATCCGAACCGGCGCTTGGCTCTGTCAATCCATAGCACCCCTCAACCTGCCCGCTCGCTACAGGCGGTAGATACTTTTTCTTCTGCTCTTCCGTCCCGAAGGCTAATATCGGGTACCCGTAAAGGGAATTGTTGACCGATACAATGACACCGCAGCTTGCACATGCCTTGGAAATTTCAATCATGCAGAGAACATATGTTACTACATCCATGCCGGCCCCGCCGTATTCCTGAGGTACGGCAACCCCCATGATTCCCATCTCGCCCAGTTTGCGGCAGATCTCTTCCGGATGCCTGTGGGTCTTGTCCAGCTCTGCTGCTATGGGTTTAATCTCCTGCTCTGCAAACTTCTTCACCATATCTCTCACGTCCCGCTGATCATCTGTTAAACCGAAATTCATGGCTCATAACCCCCTTACAATAATGTTTTATTAAAGCAGTATAAAACGGCGAATCAACTTCCAGTGTAAACAGGTTTTCTCTTTTCGATGAAGGCCTTCATTCCTTCTTTCTGATCATCCGTGCTGAAGCACTGGGCGCAACATTCCATTTCCAGCCTGATCCCGTTATCAAGCGCAAGATCATAACCATAATTGATCGAATGCTTGGCCATTTTTAGGGCGAATCCAGGCATACCGACCAGTTTCCGCGCGAATTTTTTCGTTTCCGGGAGAAGCTGATCGAGGGGAAATACCCTGTTTACGAGACCAATATCGAAAGCCCTTTTCGCATCGACCTGCTCGCCACCCATGATAAGCTCCTTGGCCCTCCCCATTCCTATTAAACGCGAAAGCCTCTGAGTTCCTCCCCATCCCGGTATCAATCCGATCAGTATTTCCGGCTGGCCGAAACGGGCTGTTTCCGATGCAAATCTCATATCACAGGCCATGGAAATTTCCGTGCCGCCGCCCAAAGCGAAACCGTTCACGGCAGCGATGGAGGGCTTGGGCAGCGTTTCAATCAATCGCAGCGTCTCATTACCCAACTCCATAAAGGCAAGGGCCTCTTTAGGCCGCAGGTTCTGCATCTCTGATATGTCAGCGCCTGCTACAAAGGCCTTTTCTCCTGACCCGGTGAGAATGAGAACCTTTATGGCGTCATCATTCTTACAGAGGGTAGCCGCATCCATAAGCTCCTTCATCGTTTCCGTATTCATCGCATTTAAGGCCTTGGGCCTGTTAAACGTTATTGTAGCGACACCATCCTCAACTGCAAACAAGAGGTTCTTGAATTCCATCCGATGTACCCCCTTTCCACTTTCTTTTAATGGTTCGGAAAAGCTTTCCGAGTGCATATTATTTTTTTCGTCAACCTTTGGACATCTTATCACGAGGCTTGAAGCCATGATCTCGGGCTGCGCTCCCTGCCGAAGCGAGCTTTACAATTGTCGAAAAAATATTCTCGTCACGGAAGAACATCTTTCGAATGCAAGCATTACTTGCTGTAATCGTAGAATCCTTTTCCCGTCTTTCTCCCCATGTAACCCGCATCCACGTATTTCTTAAGGAGCGGACAGGGACGGTACTTGGAATCGCCAAATCCCTTGTAAAGAACGTCCATTATAGCCCAGCATGTATCGAGACCAATCAGGTCAGCCAACGCCAGAGGACCCATGGGGTGATTCATGCCCAATACCATAATGTCATCAATGGCCTTTGGCGTGCCCACTCCTTCCATCAGGGTATAAACTGCCTCATTGATCATGGGCATAAGGATCCTGTTCGCTATAAATCCCGGAAAGTCATTGCATTCCACGGGAACCTTCCCAAACTGCTTGGACAGCGCTTCCGTCGTGTTGTACGTCTCCTGAGAGGTAGCCAAACCCCTGATGATCTCCACGAGTCTCATCACGGGAACGGGGTTCATAAAATGCATCCCGATGACTAAGGCAGGCCTCTTTGTTGCACCGGCTATCCTCGTAATGGGAATAGAGGAAGTATTCGTGGCAAGGATTACCCCGGGCTTGCAGACTTCATCAAGTTTTCTGAATATCCCAAGTTTGAGATCTTCTCGTTCTATGGCTGCCTCCACAACAAAATCGGCATCCTTCATGTCTTCCAGCTTCGTGCTCTTCTTGATGCGGCCCATGATCTCTTTTTTCTGGTCAGCCGTCAGCTTTTCCTTGGCAACAAGGCGGTCCAGGTTTTTTGAAATCGTATCGTACCCCTTGTCGACAAACTGGTCTGCAATGTCATTCATGATTACATTCAGTCCCCCTGTGCTTGCAGCAACCTGAGCTATGCCGTTGCCCATCTGGCCGGCTCCGATAACACCGAATGTCTTAACTGCCATCACTACCTTCCTCCCGTCATTTTTTATTCTCAGAACATCAGCTTCCCATTAAGGCAAGTGAAAGGTCTTTTCCCGTACCATTTCATCGGAGATAAGCGAGACTATGTAGTCGGAAAAAAGAACTTGAGCCCCAGGGAAAGTCAATCGTTTACACTTTGATCAGCATCGCGTCACCCTGAGCATGGCCCGAGCAGATTCCGCATATCCCGATCCCGCCGCCTCTTCGCCGCAGTTCATAGGCAAGAGTCATGACAATCCTCGCGCCCGTCGCACCTATAGGGTGACCATATGCGATGGCGCTTCCATTCACATTGACCCTCTTATACATATCTTCCTTGCTCATGCCTAAGATATTGCGGGCACTAACCAAGACAACGGCAGCAAAGGCTTCATTGATTTCCAGTAGATCTATTTTATCGAGAGTCATGTTATTCTGTTCGAGAAGTTTCTTGATTGCGAGTCCCGGCACAGTCGCAATATCCTTCGGTGGCTGGGAAACCTCGGCGTAATCGAGTATGGTAAACAGGGGTTTTATGCCCAGTTTGTCGGCCATTTCCCTGCTCATTACCAGACAGACATCTCCGCCGTCATTGACACCCGGTGCATTACCGGCCGTAACACTTCCGGGGCCTCCGGTAACCGGGCTTTTATGATTGAAGACCGGCGGCAATTTGGCTAACCCGTCTATAGTCGTCTCCGGCCTTGGTCCTTCGTCTTTGTCGAAGATGACGACCTTTTTCCCCTGCTTCACCTCGACGGGAAATATCTCGTCGTCCAGTTTTCCCGTCTTCATTGCCTCAACTGCTGCCAGCTGGGAGCGAAGAGCCCATTCATCCTGATCCTGCCGTGTAACTCCGAATTCATCGCCAACCTCAGAACCGTGAACGGCCATGTGCCGGTTATAAAATGCGTCCCAGAGCCCATCGTAAACAACTAAATCAAGGACTGGCCGATTCGGGAGTCCCATCCTTGCCCCCCACCTCATCTCAGGCAGAGCATACGGGCCATTGCTCATGCTTTCCTGGCCGCCCGCTACGCAAATCTCGGCCCTTCCCAGTTGAATCATCTGGACTGCAAGGTCGATCGGCTTAATACCTGAAGAACATACCTTATTGATCGTAATGGAGGGAATGGATTCTGGGAGACCGGCCAGGATAGTTGCCTGCCTGCTGGGGATTTGTCCACACCCCGCAGGAACTACCTGCCCCATGAAAACGTAATCCACATCGGATGGTTTGACCTTTCCATTCGTTCGCCTGATTACTTCTTTTATCGCCAAGGCTCCAAGTTCGGGGGCAGTGAAGTCTTTCAGCGCTCCCCCGAATCTGCCATACGGCGTCCGGCATGCTTCAACAACGACAACTTCTCTGACGCTCTTAAATTGACTTTTTATTTTCCGTCCCATGGTTGAGAAATCTGGCTTTCTCTCACCGAACTTTGAGATTGGCGCATGAGCATACATCTCCGCCCTGGTCTTTTCCAGCTTCTGCGGCACTTTTTCCATTACTACCCCCATTTTTTAGAGCTTTGCAAAATAGAACTCTGTCTTCGGAAAAAGCGAGAATATACCATGATTGCTTTCGAAGACAATTTTCAAGTCAACTGTTGAAACTGAACGGTCGAAAGTTCTCTTCCGTTGTTATTTTACGAGCAATATAGCTTCAGCAGACGCAGTCCATAAATAGCGAAACCTTCCGCCCGGCTATGCAAGCTGAAGATTGCGGCTACTTTGACGACTCAAAAAGGCCTCAACTGCCCGTATACAAAAACCCTTGAGCGTCAGACACCCCCAGATCCGTCTATGTCGATTCTTTGAGGCTGTTAAGAATGTCTCTGGCAATTATCATCCGCTGGATCTGGTTGGTCCCTTCATAGATCAACGTAATCCGGACGTCTCTCGCATAGCGTTCGACTGGGAATTCATTGGTATATCCGTATCCACCGAGCATCTGCACGGCATTGAAGCAGGCCCTGTCAGCGGCTTCGGTCGCAAAATACTTCGCCATAGATGCTGCTCTTGCAAAGGGCTTGACCATCTCTTTTTTAAACGCGGCGTTCATAAGGAGGAGCCTCGCTGCCTCCAGCTCCGTATAGGATTCTGCAACCATCCACTGGATAGCCTGGAAATTTGTTATGGACTGATCGAACTGCTTTCTCTCCATTGCATATCGTGTGGCATAATCCATGGCAGCAAGTCCGACACCTAAAGCGAGAGATCCAATGCCTATGCGTCCACCTGCGAGCTCTCCCGTGGCTGTCTTGAAGCCGCCATTCAGTTTCCCCATAAGGGCTGATTTTGGTATCCGGCAGTCTTCAAAGATCAGTTCATTCGTTGAAGAAGCGTGCTGTCCCATTTTGTGCTCTTCCCGTCCAATCTTAAGACCGGGGACGCCGTTTTCAACGAGGAATGTGCTGATGCCGCTGCCTTTCTTAGCCTTCTTATCGGTTACTGCCCAAACGACAAACACGCCCGCGTATTCAGCGCTGGTAATGAACATCTTTGATCCATTGAGAACCCATTGATCGCCGTCCAGAACAGCAGAGGCCTGGAGCGCCGCGGCATCGGAACCCGCCACGGTTTCAGTCAAACCAAACCCGCCGGCAGGGTATTCACCGGAACAGATCTTCGGTATGTAAGCCATTTTCTGTTCCTCAGAGCCGATTGCCTGAATCACCTCACAGACCAGATTGTTGACGGACATGGTTACTGCCGTCGAGGCGCAGGCCCTGGCGATTTCCGTAACCGCCAGACTGAAAGACACGACACCTGCTTCAGAGCCTCCATATTGACTCTTCACATTGATGCCCATCAAGCCAAGGCTGGCGAGTTTCTTCAAATTCTTTAAGAAGGTGTCACGATCGCCTACCTGGTCGAGCCGCGCCGCTGCCGGTTCCAGTTCTGTCCTCGCGAAGCGCCGAGCTGTGTCCTGAATGATTGTTTGTTCTTCTGTCAGATCTAAATTCAGATCCCTTCCTCCTTTCTAATTATCCTGTCAGCCTGCCTGAACGGCAGGTTGACAGGATCCATATTAGAGTTACTTTCTAACCAATAATTGACTTGATCGCGGCGGGATATTCCGTTTTCGCCGGCAGGAAGATCAATTCCGGATCAACGAACTCCCTGAGGACAAAGAGCTCCTTGTAAGTCGGGATTGGAGTTTCACCTTTAACTTTTGAAACATTCAGGTCAAATCCGCAATTCTCTTTGATCTTCTCCACGGTGATACCGGGGTGGCAGGTTTCCAGGTAGATGATTCCCTTGTCATCAAACCGGTATACGCCCATATTCGTTACCACACCACAGGGGCCGCAATCCGCATAGGGCGTCCCTTTCCAGACCTCCTTCTTCGGTTTCCACTCCCGTTTCTTGAAATCCCAGCACCACCAGCCGGGCGTTGTGGTATAATCATTTCTCTCCAGGAATCTCCTCTTTTCCTGAAGGATGATGTAAGCAACTCTTTTCGACATGGTTCCTATGTCGGAATTCCCCCCGGAACCTGTGAAGCGGTGCACTGGGGCATAGTAATCACCGATGGATGTAACATTTACGCCGCCGTATTTATCGATAGCGGCACCTCCCAGAAACCCCAAGGTCACAAAACCCTGCTGCAAATAATAACCAAAGGTATCCACCAATCCACCCAGGGTGGAACACAAATTGGCCGCCCTCTGGTCGCTCACAGACATGGGCACATGCATGGTCTTTCCGTCGCATATCCCCGATTCGTATATTAACACCGCATTCGGTGCATTCAGCATGTTGGCAGCCATAATCCCCACCATGGGAAGCCCTGTACCGGCAAAGACGACATCATCGTTCAGGACCTCGTGAGCAATAGCGATAGCCATCAATTCCGGCAGGATAAATTCACCCGCCTTGGCTTTCTCACTGGGTATCTTATCGATCAACTCCATCAATTGTTCCATTGTTTTAGCCATTTTCATTCCCCCCTTTCCTTTAATAGCCACTGCGAGCGACGGATAAAGGCATCTTCATCCTCGGTGCCGGGTTCTTTCCTCGCATCATCTTGGTGCTGTATCCAGTGGTGCTGTCCGCTCTGAGAGACAACAATTTCTTTGCACCAAGCTTAACAATAAATTCTTCCCAGCTCTTCGGGCCAAAAACCCATTCATCGATCCATTTTTTCAAATCCTCCACGTTTCTTGATGCTTTATCCATCTCCCTCATAAAGGGCACGTCATAGTCATAATAGAAAGGGACACCGCTCGGGAAGGCTCCCCAGGGCACTTCCACAATGGCGTCAACAGTAAAGAAGGGAATCTGGTTGGCTTCCGGATCCTTCCTCATCTCTCCTTCGGGAACTACCTCTTCGGCCGTGATTACGACCTTGTCGCATGCAAAGGCCATTTCTTTATCGATCGTCCCGATACCTCGCCACCTCGCCGTCCCCTTGTCGCCTACCTTAGATACGTGAATGACTGCCAGTTCGGGCCTAGCTGCGGGAAGCAGGACGACCTCTCCATCACCAAAGAAGGGTTCCTCAATCTGGATGAACTTTTTCTTTGCAATTCTCGGATTTTTACCATTCCTCAGACCCGCTTTTCCCAGTGCATCATAGTCCGGATTATAGAGGTCTGATCCCAGCGGCGCATAATAGGGAATGAACGGCGCCCCAATTGCCCCGGCAAGGAATCTCATGGCCATGGCACCGTGAGAATAGTCCTCAAGAATTATCTTTCCTGCCTTGTAAATCCTTTCCATGTTGATGTCGAGTTTTCCCGCCATCTCCCCCCAGCCCATCCAGTCGGTTTCATAGATCTTAATAGCACCGACGGTATTGAGGAGCCAGGTGCAGCAACTGCCATGCCTGTCGATAACATGCAGGTCCTTGTATTTTTGTCTTACCACTTCCCAGGCAAAGGCCATCGGGTTTCTGTTGAATCCCGTAAACCCGCTGAAGGCAATCTGGATCCCGTTATGCATGTATTTCTTGACCGCTTCTTCAAGCGTCATAATTGCAGCTTTCTTAGCTTTCCCGCGAATTCTCGCCATAACTTCCTCCTTTCAAAAAAACATTGCCAATTCGCATACCGCTCCTCGTTCACGGAAACAAAATCCGTGTGCATGGGCAGCATATGCTTAAAAGCGAGGTAAAGGGGCTGGTCAGCCCCTTTACCTCGACTCGAATTAATTAATGATGCGCATCATGAACGTAGAAAGGCCACTTGTGGAAGAACCACTCGTTCCAGAGAAGCGGAATGATCCACCAGAAGTTCCATATAAGGGATTCGCCATTGATAAACCTTTCGGCTAAACCATGCTCCATGTGATGATTGCCCAGTCCCCAGTGACCGAAGTTGAGGTGGTAGAAGCACACGTACAGAACCGCTGTTAAAATAAGCACACCTACTGTCCTGAACCAGAAGCCTCCCCAGGAATCTACATTCTTCGCCGGAGACATATCGTCAAAGTAGTGGTGCCACTGGAGGAAGGGAATCAGGGTCATACCGGCAATCTCCGCTGAATGTATCCACAGGAAGCGCGCGGGGTTTCCCTTGTCCCCTGCAGGCAGATGTTTAATAACATCCTCCATGTCCGCCCATAGCGGAATGAGTTGCAGACAAATCAGGGCTATAATATATCCAGCCACAACGGTTATACAAAAAGAAATTAGACCTTTCCAGGGCTGGGGAAGCTTGATGAGTGTCCAAGGTTTCATGCGCCAGACGTTGGGCGTCATGAAGAGGATGATGATCATCCACTCCCACCAACCAAAGACCCAATACACATGGGGAGTGCCACCGGACAGACCGACCCACCAGGGAGTGTTGAATCCAATAGAATTACCGAACATCTTGCCCCAGACCAAACCAAAGAAAGGAACGATAAGAACAACGTAGAAGAACAGGGTGAGGAGACTGCACCAACCGATCTCGGCAAGACCCGCTGCGGGCTGCTCCAGGTTGCTCGGACGGATGGGCCATTTACCAAAGTAGATCGTCACAAACGGATACGAGAAGAACCCGATCAGAACAAATCCCACGATTGCACTCTGCGCGAGGTGCGCTTTTTGCATTACCTCCAAGGTAATTATTTTCCCGTCGGGCAACACTATCGCCCCTGCGGCTGCCAGTGCATTAATATTGGATTGGCTCAAGAAATTGAACCCCATGCCAAAAACCCGATAAAAAATGACTTCAATAACGAACCATGTGAGGGCTGCGTTCACGATTGTCATCGTAACGCCTCTGGCGGCTGGCGACATTTTCTGAAAGGGCCAGTCACCCAAAAACATGTGCTGCCATAACCCGACCAAAATCATCACTGCGAGTATCATAACCATCGGGTAAGGAAACCAACCTACGGGCCCACGAGGATCGCTCAAAATATACCAGGTAACCCAAGCGATCAAGAAAAAAACTATGGTAGTAACGATGCCTGTCATGGGTTGACCCCAACGAGGCCGTAATTCTCCTGCCATAATGTCATCCTCCTTTTTTGATTCCAATTAAAGTTGTTAAAATCTTCCAGAATTCGTTTACCGAATCATAACTCTAATCTAACTTGATGATCACCTCCTCCCTAATATTCAATAACACGTTTATAATTTCCCCGTGACGACTGCCTAAATCCTCGCATTATATAAAATATGCTACTATAAATTGAAGAATGGACCACCTCGCCATTGGTCCGCCACTTTCATTCTATGGTGCCTTTTAATGCAGGTCATGGGGTATGCTGTACTAACTATTGGTATCTGTTAATGATATAAGTCTCTAAAACTGAAAATGGTTAATTTGGGAGCTCTATGCTGCGATCAAATCTGACACCTTATATAGGTATAAATATGAAAAGACAATATTAAAAGATTTATAACTAATATTAAAAAATATTTAACTTTTCGGAAATTATGAAGATAGATAGGAACGAAGATTATGCTTTTTGGTTAAATTGAGTTTGCGCCGGATATGATAACGGTATACATTGACTGCGCTTTCAGAGACGTTAAGAAGTGCCGCTATTTCTTTAGTTGTTTTTTCCTCCTTTATAAGATTGGCGATCTGCACCTCCCTGTTGGTAAGATTCAAGTACTTGACTGACAATTTTTGCGCAAAGGGTGATACGATTTCTTTTAGATTTGATTCGAGGACGTTGACATAGGATGAGCCCTTCAGATCTACGCGGCTTTTCAATTTATCAATATATGGCAGTATGAGCAGCTTCACGTTTGACAGCACCTTTTGTTCGAGCTCATTTCTATCCTCTTCTCTCTGCTTGAGCAGGACCCTTAAGGCCGCATTGAGGTCTTCAAGCTCGTTAGTCTTTGCCTCAAGCTCAACCTCTCTTTTCTCCAGCATTTCCTCTGCCTGCTTGCGCTCCGTAATATCCCGGATCGATTCGATGGCGCCCACTATGCGCCCTTTGCTATCGTAAAGGGGACTTGCCTTTGCCCAGAGGAAGGCTCTATTATCCTTCAAAGCAGGAACCCATGTCTCCACGATCAATTGGTCCTCCTCCTTTTTAAAAACAGAATAATAATTCCGCTCAGTTTTCTTGTCCGGTTTCAAGACAAGATCAATCAAGATAGGCCTTCGTACACCATAAAATGGCAAGGCATACTCAAAGTCACCTTTTCCCACCATGTCGTCAGCTTTAACTCCCGTCATTTCCTCTATGGCGCGATTCCATGCAATCACGTTCCCCTTCCGGTTAATCGCAAGTGTCGCGTCCGGCAAGAAATCAATAATATCCGACAACCGCCTCTCTGATTCCCTTAGCGCCTCTTCCGCCTGCTTGCGCTTGGTAATGTCTTTCGAAACCACCGTTACGGCTATGGTCCTCCCCTCAGGGTCCTTAACGGGACTCAATGACCTGAGAAAGTATTTATCATCTCTTTCACTCTTGTGTTCATGCTGGATTGCCTGGCCCATTTTAAAAATACGGCTGATGATTTCCATGAATTCTCTGGCATCCTCTTCAGAATGGAATTCATCATATGATTTTCCTTCCACATCCCCTAAGGAAATGCCAAGCCGCGACAGGAATCCTTCGTTCATGAACAGATACCTGCAATCCTTGTCAACGAGATACATCACGTCAGTACTGGATGCGAGGGATCGGTATTTTTCCTCTGATTCCTGAAGCATTCTTTCCGCCTCTTTGCGCTCCGTAATGTCCCTGATCGACTCAATGGCGCCCACGATATCGCCTTTGCTATCATAAAGGGGACTGGCCTTTGCCCAGAGGAAGGCCTTTTTCCACTTCAAAAATGGCACCCATGTCTCTATAATAAGGATATCTTTATTCTTTTCGAGAATAGAATAATAACTCCGTTCAATTTTCTTATCCGGCTTCAGTACCAGATCAGCCAAGATGGGCCTTCGTATGCCGTAAAAGGGCAACGCATATTCGTAGTCACCTTTTCCTAATATGTCGGCGGCTTTGACACCCGTCATTTCCTCTATGGCATGATTCCACGCAATAACCTTCCCTTTTAAGTCAATTGCAAGTGTCGCATCCGGCAGAAAATCAATAATATCCGCTAACCGTCTCTCTGATTCTCTTAGCGCCTCCTCCACCCTCCTGCGCTCGGTGACATCTATGGCATTTCCCAGGATTGCCGGCTTTCCGTTGTATTGGATGGGGGAGACTATCTGAATCACATACCTGATTGCGCCCTGTTTGGTTACCATTCTGAATTCATATGGCGCATAGTCTATGCCCTGGAGCATCTCGCGGGCTTTCTTCTTTGCCATTTCCTTATCGTCGGGATGAACTATAATGCCGGAATCCTTGCCTACGAGCTCTTCTGCTGTATAATCGGCATAAGCAATAGCACTTGTATTAATATAGCGAAATTTTCCATCCTGCACAATGAAGGCGGCAGCAAAGGATTTCTCCGTCAGGCTTCTGAAAAGCTGCTCACTCTCGAGCAGCTTTACATCCGCTTTCTGGCGCCCTGAAGATCTTCTGTCCGCCAATGATGTCTTCTGATTTGGACTCTCATTGGTTAATTTCTTGGACATCTACAATTCTCCATTTTCGGATATTGGAACTCGCCGATGAGGAAGATATTTATTTTGCAGCCCCTTCAGCCAATGGGGCGAATTCTGAAGTTTATCTTTATACCACAAATCCGAAATGAAGACAATGTATCTGTCGAGATCAGATCCGTTTATCATTGACAATACTCTGCCTCTCTTTTATACTTCTTTCTATCGATGAATCCTGACTTAGCGGAGTTATGCATGTATGGAATGCCAGAAAATTCATGGAGACGGAAATTTCAGGATTGACCGGCACGGATATGACTCCGATGACCCCGGGGCACGCGATGAAAGGGTTGATGTATCACCTGCCGGTACGGAGGGAATCTTTATCGATACAGAACGTCCTGAAGGTGACGGTGAAAAGAGATAAAGCGATTTAAACATTAGGTATCTTCAATACCCCGGAAATCAACGGACTCTGGGGTATTTTTTTAAGCCACAATTAAAATAATAAGGGGAAGTCAAATTTGAAAGTGGTTTTCTTAGGAACAAATGGGTGGTACGATACGCAAACGGGAAATACAATCTGTGTTCTTATAAGGACAACAGATTATGAGATTATTCTCGATGCCGGTAACGGCCTTTACAAACTGGACCGGTATATACATGAAGGGAATGGCAAGCCCGCCTACCTTTTCCTCAGCCATTTTCATCTTGATCACATCATAGGCTTGCATACACTGAATAAATTCAACTTCCGACAGGGTCTTAATATCTGCGGCCCCACCGGCACAAGAGATACTCTGCAAATATTTATCAATGACCCCTTCACGGCGTCCGTCTCGCAACTCCCATTTTCAGTCAATACTTATGAATTGCCGAAAGAGAGCAACAACCTCCCATTCACAGTTGAAGCCGAAGAGCTCAATCACCAGTCACTGACTTTAGGATACAGATTTGAAATAGAAGGAAAGGTCATCAGCTACTGCCCGGATACCGGTTTCTGTGAGAATGCCATCCACCTGGCCAGATCAGCAGATCTCCTGATAGCTGAATGTGCGTACAAAAGCGGCCAGTCCTCCGAAAGCTGGCCGCATCTGAACCCGGAGACTGCTGCAACGATTGCCAGGGATGCAGGCGCAAGAAGCCTGGCTCTTATTCATTTCGACGCAGAAATATATAAGACCTTGGCAGAAAGGAAAGAAGCAGAAGGTGTAGCCCGAAAAATATTCAAGAATACCTTTATGACAGCCGATGATATGGAGATAGATTTATAGTAAGCTCTGCGCATTAAGGATTGGGGAGTGCTTTCATGGCGAAAACAATTTTGGTTGTTGATGATGAAGTGACAGTTCGCGATCTACTCAAAGATACTTTTGTTATCGAGGGCTATGATGTGCGACTCGCAGAAGGAGCCGAGACGGCTTTTGAGATTTTGAAAGAAGAAGACATCGAGGTCATATTTCTTGATCTTAAATTGTTCGGTCAGGAGAAACCATGGCCAGCAGGCATAGCAGCAGGAAAAAAGCCATCAAGGCCGTAATGAAGTCCGCATAGGCAACCTTCCACTGCCCTCCGTGATGCCCCGCATGTTTCTTTGTTTTCTTAACTACAATGATGGGCCTTAATCTCTCAGCCATTATTTCCTAACCTGTCTGACAGCCTCCTCAATCTCTACGAAGTCGGGTATCTCCTTTGTCAGAATTGCCCTCTGCCAATCTTACTCCGTGTAACTGCCATGGGCTCACCGCGGCAACACAACATAAAGATACGTAAATCATTAATCGTCATAACAGCCCTTTAACTTTAATCGCCGAATTGATGTTTTGCCTGGTAAAAAGGCATCAATACGATAATAGTATTCAAACCATTCTCACTCCTTATGTCAACGCCGGCGCCCCATTTCCTTAACAGCGAGAAGGCGCATAGCAGTGCCCCTTCTCCGGTTCCTCCCAGAGAAGAAGCATACCCCTGCACTTCATCAAGCAATAGTCTTTTCAGATCGTCGGAAATGGGAACCCCTCGATTCTGGATCTTCACGCATATCTGTCCATTTTCAAGTTGTGTTGAAATATATAGTTCCTTTGGGGCACTGTCCTTCATGGCGACCGCTGCATATCTGATCATTGTAGAAAAGGCCAGGGAATAGTCAGCTGGGGCTCCTCTGACCCCCGGTAGGTCTCTATCGAGTTGCAAAGTTTTTTTGACGCTATGCCTGAAATCCAGATAAAAATCGAAAAACCTCATCTCCAGTTCGATAAGCTCGGATAGATTCACTTTCTGCGCAGTCCGATCACCGATCGCACAAAATTTCCCCATCACGGTCTGAAGAATGCCAGAGAGTCTATCAGCCTCACGCGCTATGGAGTCAACGTCACGGATCAGTTTTTTATTATCCTCCTGATAAGATGTATCCTTTTCTACATCTGCTCTCTTCATGATATCCATTAATTTTCTCTGCAGCAACCTGGAGCGCCCCATGATGCCATTTAAAGGATTAGCAAAATTGTGAACGATGCCGGGCACAAGTTCTTCAATAAATGTGCCCTGAAATTCTTTCTCCAGAATGCTTTGAATTTCTTGGTGATACATATTTTTATTATTTTCCTGATCAGCAAGCTTCGTTTTTCTTGTTCCCCGATCTTTACCGTCTTCGCTCATCTCCATCTCACTTCCTATTATCGATGATCATGTTCTGCAACATCTTTCATGCCTCCTCTACCTTGGCCTCTTCCGTATCACCCGGCTTTTCTTTTGTAGGATAGCCGGTAGAGTATATTGTAACCACGTTCAGTAGAGAAAGCTGATATTCATATATTCAATCATTTCATAAAGCCAACGCTTTATAGTAACACAAATCTTGTAAAATATACTTCTTTTATTCCTACGCCGAGGAAGCCGTCTAATTCATCCCGTATCTTACCTTGAATTATACTGTAAGCCTTTTCCCATTTGGTAGTGTAAAATATTTTGTGTAAATTGGTAAGGGGCTTTGGGTATAAAAACGGCGCATTCCCTCTAATAAGGATTTGTCCCCACAAACCAAGATGAGTGGAGAGGATTCTATGAACGTAGAAAGGAGGTCATCAAGTATCGTTTCATTGATGGGGTCAATTTCCGAATGCATACGGGGAGAGAGGTGGAGATAATCCCCATTCTCGTTGCTATCGGGTTCACCGGGAATGGATAAAAACTAGTTTTGGGATTCCATATCCGGCGATAAGCAATCCGCCAATAATGAAGAAATGGCTGCATCCGGCTCCCATAGCCCTCTCTATTCCATAACCCCCCTGCCGGGTATAGATCCTATTTTTCTCTTGCAATGGAGATTTTTGTATGTTAAAAGCTTTGTGAAAATCATCGTATACGTTAGTGGGCATATGAATACATGGCGGGGAGTTGCGCGATGACGATTTCGTCTTATCAGATTGATAACATTCTGAAGTCATATGGAAAGCAGAAAAAGGCCAAGGTCGGAACATCGCAGCAACTCGATGCGGCAGATGGTGCAAAGTATGCAGACATAGCCACTCCGGACACCGGCGATGAGACAGACGCTTACGACAAAATTTCATGCAGCCTGATGGATATTCTCCTAAAATCCAAAAAAAAAATTGACTGAGCCAGATCCTATACCCTTATCTATCCACGGAAAATGCATAATATCTATCATGCCTTCTACGTATGAATGATGTAATTCCAGAAAAAAAGACTATACTGGTCGTTGATGACGACATCGGCATCAGATCACTCCTTGCTGACGCCATATGTCAGGCTGGTAATTACGCAGTGATAGAGGCGTCCGATGGTGTTGAAGGCCTGGAAAAGCTGGGGCAAAATCATTTTGATATGGTCATATGCGATGTCATGATGCCCGGCATGAATGGCATGGATCTCCTGGACAAAATTAGGCAAATCAAGCCGACAACGCATGTGATTCTTATTACAGCCTACCCTACAATCGGACTGACCGTTTCAGCAATGAAGACCGGTGCAGTAGACTTCCTGGCAAAACCATTCGATATCGATGACCTCTTATATAAGGTTGATGTCCATTTAAGGGCAAAAACCATTTTATCTGAATACGAAGAACAAACAACGTCCCCTTCTCTGACTACCAAAATAAGTGACCTGACTACACGCAGCTACATATACGACAAGATTGAACTCACAAGAAACAATGACGAAATCTTTCAGGAAATGGTCGACCTTGCCCTTAAGGTCGTCGGCGGAGAAGCCTGTTCTATACTCTTGTACGATAGAGATCATCAGGAATTTGATGCCGTCGTCGTCAAAGGAGTGTCACAAACTTTTTTCAAAAGTGTGATTATCCCATCTCTGTATTCCATACTCAGAGAAACCGTGCATAAGAGAGAGCCTTTGCTTCGAAATATTATTAGAAATACCACATATTCATCTGTCATCTGTTCTCCCCTAAAAATGAGAGACCAGGTCTTTGGCATCATAGCGCTTTCAGGAAAAAGCAACGAACATGTCTATACGGAAAGGGATCTCTATTATATACAGAGTATTGCCAACAGGGCTTCTCTCAACATCGAGAACAGGCTTCTGTACGAAAGTCTGTATACGAATCTTTTAAGCACCTTTCAGTCTCTCGTCACTTCCATTCAGGCCCGTGATTATTATACAGAAGAGCACTCCATGAGGGTGAAAGATATTGTAATTAGAACTGCAGAAGCCATGAGTTGTTCCCCCAGTGAAATAGAATCGCTAAAGATAGCGGCAACTCTGCATGACATAGGAAAAATCTCCGTGCCTGATGATATCCTGCTGAAACCGGGTCGACTCACTACTTACGAATTCGATGTTATAAAGAACCACCCGGTGATTGGGGAAAATATTTTAAAGCCCCTTCCCATCTTGGATATGGAAAGATTAATAATCCGCCATCACCACGAACGGTGGGACGGTACTGGTTATCCCGATGGCCTCCAGGGTTCCAATATTCCTTTTTTCTCCAGGATGCTGGCCGTTGCGGATGCTTTTGATGCGATGACTAATAACCGACCATACCGAAAGGCAATGGAAATAGGTGCAGCTGTTGCCGAGTTGAAAAGAAATGTTAATCGTCAATTTGACGAAGAAATCGTGGACTACTTTATAAGCACTCTTCATCGGCGACCAACCATTGCGCCCCGTGGGATTCTACCTGATACCGGGCAGCTTGTGTAGCTCGTCTGTCAGACATAGAGAATATTCTGCCGCAGAAATTGACTAATCTTCTCATCTTTGTTCCTTTTTCCTTGTTACCTCCAGGAAAAATTTCCGTTAGTTGGCTCATACAGGATTTCACCGGCGTAATCAATGATTTTTCTTGCGTCTTTGCCGCGACCGACTGATGAGGTTGTCTTATCGAGTACTGCCGGATGACGAAAAGATTTCGGTGACAAATGATCCTCATCAGTATTTTGCCTTGACAACTTTTATGTAAGTCATTATAAATATGTTTCGATAAATATATCAGATAATTGACTGATGCCTTAAAATCTCGTTTTTGGCGACCAAGATGGTTCAATTTTCCGTAAGAAGAGGGAACAGGATACTGTAAAAAAGAAGACTGATTCCCGGCAGGCGGACTTAGAAGAATTTCTTCGTGAAACCTCCCTTAAATGCACGTAGACAAGAGACAAAAGAAGTTTACCATCATTATCATCCAAGACGAGAGGCGACTGTGTTCCTTTAAGCTTTCGATGAACTTCTTAACAGTCTCCCTGGTGACAGTCATTGGCCTGTGTATTATCTCCTTCGCCGCAGTTCTCCTCCACAACCGGATGGGGGGTTTTAAAGAAGAGCTCACATCTAATATTGGAACTCACACTAAACCCCTCGCTGCAGGAAAGAATGCGGTGTCAGCCGATGCGGCAACTGTAATCGCCGTTACACAATCTTACAACTTGTCTATAGAAAATTTCGAAGCAAACTGCGACCTTTCAAGAAAATTATTCCGCTATTCGTTTCTCCTGAAAAACAAGACCTCGAAAAATGCCCCGGCGTCGGGGTATATCTTTCTCATTCTGAAATCGGATGGTTCGGGGGCAGAACGTTGGCTCGCTGATCCCCAAACTAATCTGTCCAATGGAGTCCCGCAGAATTTCAGGGATGGCGATCCCTTTTCCATCACTAGACATAAAGTTATAGCGAAGGACATCTCCATACAAC
>CAITLA010000111.1 GCA_903893135.1 uncultured Syntrophaceae bacterium
GAAATTTACAGAAAGCACAGAGGCCTGTCAAAGAACCATAGGCAGAACTACTTTGCTTGGTACATTAATTTTAAAAATGGCAACTAATTACCAACACGTTACCTATATATATACCCATTCTCGTGGGTCCTCCACTTGAATTTCTCCCTTAACATCGGGACGACAGGTTCCCACGTTCCCCACAAGAGCCTGAATCAGGTTCGCGCTACCTTTATGCCGGATGCCTGCCCAAGCAGTAAACAGGTAACTCTTGGACTTATCCTAGAGTTCAGTAAGCCCCCAGTTCTGACATCATCCAATTCATTTCGACACCTCAGGAGTAGTTCGCTTGCGCTCGCCTCCCTGAACCTTACCTGACAGGGTCGTGCCCTGCCTTTTCCTTAACGCTCACCACAATGGCTCTTTACCATCGCAGCTTAAGGTGGTTTGAAGCCTGCTCCTGCAAGCCGACTTCGAGGGACCTACCCTCATCTCTTGTGCAGCCTCGTGGCGCACTTACTGGGAGAAAGAGAGCAACGTCTGAATTTTGGAGTAGAATTCCCGTAGAACGTGAGCTCTCTTACATTGATGGGTTCAATTCTCATTAACTTCCCCACCTTTTTTTTGTAAATCCTGCCCTTTTGCGAGACTGATCCTTTAACCATGCTTAACTTGATGGTCTTAGCACCCCCCACCGGATTTGAGGGCAGAGTCTTCTAACGGAACGCTGAGAATCAAGGTTATAAATGTTCTTGACATTTCTCTTTATTCAAGTTTATAAAGAAAAGCATTTTTGTCAGGTAAATCAACAGATAAATTTTTGTCCTAAACGATGATTGAGCTGAAAGTGGCAATTTTTTCTGATCGTCATTTGGGTGTTTCGTGAAGCATAGTCCTATCAGAAAACTGATAAATAAGTACTTTTCTAATAATTCACCGTTCTACGAGTAATGGACAAGAATATTCCTGCCATATCTTAAGAGCAAAACCTAAAATTGAACTTGAAAGCAAGGAAGAACTGGGTTTTTTCTACAGCAATGCTTTGCAAGCGTTAATCCAACTATGGCTCTAAGAGGAGGTACCCTAATGAGTCGCCGACCCCGTCGAATTTTAAATTGGTTGAACATATCACTTGCGGTGATTTGTTTGATTTTAGTTTCCGGTTGCGCATTCGACCCCGGCATTCCCATAATTCCCTTTCCAATTATCCCCTATGCGCCATCTACCAAACTAATACCAGAGAAAGCAGAGACGCCTTTGATGGAGGCGACATTGGCGAATGGCAAGAGTGGCTCACGCAATGCTGTTCTGGCTACGCGCGGCGGTCGCGCTATCGCTATAGTTGAGCGAAAAACTGATGAGGAACTGCTCAAGAGCTTGCCTTCATCTGATCTAAAGATGGATATCCTTAAATATTATGTTCCACCCGGCCATTATTGGAAGCCCAAAACGGGTAACTCGCATTATTATAACTTCATTATAACATCTGAATTTGAAAAAGCGACTTCAGATTATCACTCCGGTCGGGGTGAGGAGGCGCTTACCCAATGCGAGATTATCTTGACTAACAGCAAGAATGATCAGAAGCTGCTTTGGCAAACTTCCTACCTGCGGGTCAATGTGCTCATCATGATGGGGAGGCCCGACCTTGCCGAGGCTGAAACAGCCCGGACAGAGAAGTTTGAACGCTTGGCGATTGGCGAGCGGGCCAACCAGACATCAAGGGCATTGCGCGCCGAAGTGCGATACTGGGCCGGGGATATCGAAGGTGCAATAGACGATGCAGTATCGGTAATTAATGCGTTCGGGACTTGGCGCTTTCCAACAAGATACGCTGGCCCCCCAGTTGACCAAGCCGAACTTGCTCGCTGCACTACCGCGCAAGCGCGCGCCAATATCGTGCTTGGTCTCGCCTTGATCGCGAAAGGGCAACCAAAAGCGGCCTTGCCATGGCTGGAACTTGGCAACCAGACCATGAATAACGTGATGTTTGTCGCGCACCATCCTCTGTACGGTTTATATTTCTGGCCACCAGACGAGATTTACTGGGGACGGGCTATGTCTCTGGTTGCGCTCGGCACCGCTCTGTTATCCCTTGATGAGAACCCAGAACGTGTAACCGAAACATTCGCACATGCGAGGGATTTCTTTAAAGCAATCGGTTTTCGACCGGGTCCGGTCCTTATCGGTACCTTCAAGACACAGGCCTTTGCATCTACTGGACGGTTTGAACAAGCCGCTCAGCAGGCGCTTGTTAGCATTCAGGAAGCAGAACAACTTGGTTTGCTCGACTATGTCTGGCGGCTGGAAGCAGTGCGAGGACATGCGTTCCTTGAACTGGGACGTGTAGATGAAGCAGAGCAGGCGTTGCGCCATGCGCAGGCAGTGGTTGATCTGCTTGCCGGTACCATGGCAGCAAACGATGATAAGGTTCGTTTTGGTGTAGGTAAAGAAAGCATAATGCATGATCTGGTACGGATTGATCTGAAAAGACATGACATGGCGAGGCTATTCGAAGATCTGGAACGTGGCCGGGCCCGCTCTTTTGTTCAGTTACTGGCTTCGCGGGCCGTTCATTCCGGTAAATATGAGCAAGTTGTGGCGCAAATCCGGAATATAGATCGTAAGATCCAACTCGAACGACAAAAAAAGAATGCACTCTCAAGCCAGGAGGAATTAGATGTCGGTAGGGAACAGAAGCTGCTTGAAGAGCGGGCCGCATTGGTAGAACAGTTAAGGAAGGATAATCCAGATCTTGCCGACGTGTTCGCGGTTTCGGCGGTGAATCTCGACATGGTGAAGAAGTCGCTTAATCGAAACACCATCCTAGTCTATACCTTGCCCGAGCAGGAAAAATCCCCTCTGACGCTGTTATTCGTCTCACCCGATAATGCATCATTACTCCAACTATCGATCAATGGCTCGCAGTTGAAGGAATTGCTCGACAAGTTTAATGCGACGATCAACTCGGGCAATGCCCAATCTCAGCTCGTGGCCTTGAACTCTATATCTACGGCGCTGGAACTTAGTACCTGGCCAAAGGCAGATGCCATGTATTTCGTACCGAGCGGCCAGACATATTTCATCCCCTGGGGAGCGCTGGATGTTCCTTATTCCGTCGCGGTGGAACCGAATGGCGGGTGGGTGACACGCGCGGCGCATGCGCATGCGTCGCAGGTGCATGCTGCCATAATCGGTGATCCGGAGTTTGGCGGCATGCTGCCGCAATTACCAGGTGCCCGTGCAGAAGCGCAATTGCTGGCACGACTTTATGAAAGCAGCGCCTTGATTGGTAAGACGGCCACTGAATCAGCATTGAGGAGAGAAGTGGGCGAAAGCATTGACGTGCTGCACTTTGCCACGCATGCCTTGTTTGATACGGTATATCCGCTCCAGTCGGCGCTGGTCCTGAGCGATGGAACCAAAGCTATGCCTCTAAGCGCTGAAACGCTTTTTGCCAAACCGTTGAAGTCGCGGTTGGTTGTTTTATCTGCCTGTGAAACTGGCATGGGCAAAATAGTCAGCGGCGACGAACTGCTGGGATTGGCGCGCAGCTTTTATCTGGGAGGCGCCTCATCGATTTTATCGAGCTTATGGCCAGTGGATGACGAGGCAACGCGCATGTTCATGGAGACTTTTCACAAGCAGTCCCGTGACGGTAATTTGGGCAGGGCCTGGCTTACCGCACGCGACGAGCTTCGTGCTAAAGGTTTCCCGCCCTCCTCGTATGGCGCTTTCGTGCTTGGCGGTTCCTTTGGAAAACTATCAACCTCCCGCAGTGACGAGCTTTAATATGAACAAATAACCAAAGCGGATATATTTTGCTGTTCTATGCATTTGGAAACCTAATATAAGCCAATCAATCTTTTTTATTTCAGCAAGTATTTTGATTTACTAATTATGGAAGTGGGAACCAAGACGTTTACTCTTAAATAAGAAAGAGTGGGATTCTCTTCGTAATATTAGAAAAAGTTGTTTGAAAAGTAGTAAAATATTTTGACAGATCGGACACAGATACTGATACTGACGAGCAGCTGTTAAAGCACCATAAAGAAAAGTGGTTCCTATCACTATTCTAAGTCTCGTATTCTATCACGTTCGTAATACGTCCAGTGTAATTGCAGAAAAAGACCTCGAAAAAGAACTAATCGAATGATTGAAACTCTCCGAGGTAAACTGCGGATAATCTTCGATCATTCATGAATAGTGTCACTGCACATACCCTCGGCTATGGCAGCATGCGCGAGAGCAGCAAATAAGATCGTGCTTATTGATGGGCGCTTTCTGCGTTGTCATGGAAGAATCGTGGAAAACCTGATCGAAAAATAAAAACTTGTCCAATTCGACGCCCTCTCCGATTATAAAAAGTATACAGATAAATTTGATATTGATTCGGTGCCGGAAGAGGAAGACAAACAGGTGGCCCTGATATGGCAGGGCATCTTTAATGCTTGGTTGGACTGTTTTGCTTATTTGGGCTGACAGAAAACCTATGGAACGGAAAGGGATAATTTTGATTACGGTAATTCCCGTCATCAGTGGGATGGTATTGGCAGGTGTTTTTGTAGTATACGTAGGAATGGCCAGAGTTGAAAGAATGATCCCGGTGTGGGTACTTCAATCCGTCCTATTGATTTTCTTTTCTTACAGCTATTTTCACACCCCAATAGCTGAAGATTAGCATATCGTTGTCATGGCTTACAACTTAATTCACTCGATTTTTTGGAAATAGGAAATAAAAATTATGGGTAAAAAAACAATTCTGGCAATATCTGGTTCCTTAAGATCCCCCTCGTTTACTGAGAAGATGCTGGATTTATGTATTGAGGGAATGGGTGAGAACATCGAGATTAGAAAGTTTTATCCCCACAAAATGAATATCGGACCTTGTATAAGTTGTTGGGCTTGCTGGAGTAAGAAAACTCCCGGGGAATGCGTTCAAAAAGACGATTTTCAGGAGATCCTCGATGTATATCAAAGAGCAGACTACTTTTTGTGGGCTTTTCCTCTTTATTATTTCAGCTTCCCGGCTACCGTCAAGAACGTAATCGATCGATTCTTTATCACGTTGAAACCTTCTCAATATCTATCTGCGAGAGGCACCACGGAGCACCCTAAACGCTTCGACAGCCACCCGAAGGCAGTCCTTATATCTTCCTGTGGATTTCCAGAGATTGAGAATTTTGATATTGTCAGGCAGCACTTTAAAAAAATATGTGATGAATCGGATTGGCACTGGGCCGGGGAAATTTTAATATCAGCAGCGGGAGTATCAAACGTTCCTAAATTATTTGACGACAAATACGATCTAATCAAAAAGGCTGGAATGGATTTAGTGGATGGAGTGATAAGCAAGGAAATCAGCGATGCAATAGCAGCTCCCGTAATGGACGCAAAGGACTACAGAGAAATATGCACTGCACATTTTTCTGGCGGGATAATGGGTATAGCCAAAACATTATCGATTGGTATAAAAGCCGTGATAAATAAGAAGTGAGATTGGCATAGGACGTAAATATGTTCATCGGTCATTTCGGTCAAGACAAAATAGGCGCACGATGTCATCTATTTAGCATCGGATGATGGCGGCCAGAAGAGAAGGTTCCGTGATGAGACATCCAGACGGATTATAGGGTATTGCCTTCAGCGATTTTACGAGGTTTTGCAAACATCTCTTTTTGATCTAATCTTGACAGAGGTTTTGCTATGTCCCGCTTTGCCTTTCCGTATTATGACTGGAAGTTAGACATCCCAAGAGAAATTGGGATCTCAATAGAGTTGATCATTACCAAAAGAAAGCTTGAATAACTTTCATTGCATCTAAATTGTGGACTTCAGGAAGGAAGGGATGATAAAAAGATCCTCGATAACACTTACAAACTAAATAGTTCTATAAAGTGAATCTCTGAAGATTGCTAAAAGAAATATAATATAAAGTTTCGCCATTGCCACAGCCCCCGTTTTTTGTGAACAGATGATCCATGGATATTTCCTCTCTGTCATAATTGCGAGGAGTTACATTATCTTTGCCATGACACTCTACTATTTTCATTTTGAATGATGATTGCCATCAATCTTCGTATTTCAAATAAGTGTCGATGTCCGGTGTAATGATTATAACCGTATGGTCGTCTTTTATATTAATTGATGTTTTCGCTTCAAGGACGGAATACCAGACACCGATCTGTTTGCCTTTGTCATCGAACATGGCAAATCCATTCAGAACCAGATTCCAGCTCAAACCATTCACGTAGAACTTCATGTCTTGGACAAACTCCCGGAGCTTCGCGGGCGTCATATCAACTTTCTTCCACAGGTCGAAATCGAGTACGTAGGCCTTATCCAGGCCTATGATCGCACGGGGATAGACATCTGATCCACTGATATAATAATTGTAATTGGGGTTGACTTGATATTTTTCGAAAGCATTTGTCACATTACCGTCAGGTGTTATCCTACCATAATTTTTAAAAAACGAACCGGTACACCCTGAAGACAAAAATATAATCAAGACACACGCGACACAATGGATTATTCTTAAGCGTTTTTGCATTGCTCTTCTGACCTGCCCTTAGATACTTCTACCACATTTTGATATACAGTTCTACATATTCTTAGAATATTACTGATTGAAATATCGCATTGAGTGGCCAAAATTAAAAAACAACAGTACAGGAAGGATGCGTTACACAGGAGAAAAGCCCGCCTCTTTTGTGAAACGGGGTTTCAGTAATCAGTCCATAGCACCCTCACGCAACCACGAGAGGCTTCGTAAACCCCTGGCGGTCTTTGTAGTAGGCAGAAACTATACGCCACCGATTCTGTATTTTTTGCAAATACACGGAAACCTCTGTTGTCTGTTTGCTTTTTCCAATGACGTCAAAGGTAAACATGGCATTCTCTTTGCGGCCGATGGGAGGCATTTCTATAGGGAACCACGGATCGCATTTGTCCACCTCTCCGATCTCAGCCTTGATGGCCTGATTCTGGCGGATGAAAGACTCTGAGAGTTTGTAAGGTTCAGAATTCATCACATAATGAACAATGCCGTAGATAACGAAAAGCACCGTAAGGATAACGGCTGCAACGACGGGCCACGATGAACCGCCGCGGGGACGAGTGGGTTCATATTTTGTTTGGGATTCCTTACCCGTTTGCGAGGGAAAGACCACAGGAGGTGAAGATTTTGACGACTTCTTCATTGTGATGCATCCTCAATCAGCGCCTGCAAAAATCTGACAAGACCTACAAACTCTGGGGACAAATCTGCGGATACCATACCAGTTAATTTGCCAATATGTATTTATCCCACATCTTTTTTGCTGAATATGACTTGAAATCTACATATTACTGCGAGGGATGTCAAATGCTGAGTACAGGAAGAAAGCAATGCCATATCATTATTGTCTGTCAGATCAAGTTTCATCAATGAAATTCCGATATAATCATTGAACTATTTTAGGGAAATTACTATTCTCTTCGCAACCCCTCAAACGGGAGGTAGGCATGTTAAAAGAATCGACTATCAGAGGAATTATTTTTCAATCCTGTTCATGCTGGTAGCGAGCGCTTCCCCAAAACAGGAAAAGGCGGTTGAAGAAAAACTCCAACCACCCACAAAGCCACGACTGACGCAAGACGTTCGCATTTCACAGCACAAAACTAAATTAAAAATCGGCCGGCGGTTAGGGTATAGATTTTTACGGCTTGAACGAGTTTTTCAATTACAATATTTTCATTTGGCTGGTGAGCAAGTTTGGGATCACCCGGCCCACAAATTATCATCGGAGCCTTAAATGCCGGCACTAGGGCTGTTGCATCGGTATAGTATCTGACGCCTTTTGGCGTAGGTCGCTCTCCCAGCACCTCTTCAACAATACCTACAAACAGTCTGACAGCAACCTCTTTAGGCGAGGTCTCTACAGGAGGGCGGTCATTCGTTACTTTTACCGATGCCCTGAAAGCGGTATTTCGTCGACTCAAAGCGGCAATCATTTCCTTTATCCGCACGAGGATTGCTTCGTGACTCTGACCGGGTACCGTGCGCATATCCACCGTCACCACACAGCCATCGGGAACCACATTCGTCTTCATCCCGCCCTGTATCGTATTCACACTCATACTAAAACCGCCCAGCATGGGGTGCTCTTTAAACGGGATTTGCAGCTTCTGCAGTTCTGTTATCAGGTCCACCATCATCAGGACGGCATTATCACCAAGTTCCGGCATAGCCCCGTGAGCGGTCTTTCCATGGGTGCTCAATTCCAACCACAGAGCGCCTTTTTCTGCTATATAGACATCATTGTCGCTTGGTTCGGGGATAACCACCGCCTGAGCAGGCCCCAATTCAGTCCGTGATGCTATGGCAGTCGCGCCGAGCGAATCAACTTCTTCTCCGGCGGTCAGCGCCAGAATGAGATCCCCCCGCAAGGGTAAACCGGACCGTGCCAGTTCCATAGCTGCAACGATCAGCGCGGCCATCCCTCCTTTCATATCCGCGGCTCCCCGGCCCCATATCCTCCCTTCCGATATAACCGCGTCAAAGGGCTCATGACTCCATTTCTCAACGCCCAGTGGAACCGTGTCAAAATGTGCACTATAGAGCAGCGGCGGGATCTGTTGGCTGCTCTTCAGTACCGCGAGCAAACTGGCCCTGGCCGGGCTGTGATGGATTATTTCCACTTCCAGACCTGCCTTGCTCAGTATCCTCCCCACATATTCGGCGATCCGAATTTCATCTCCGGGAGGGTTTACGCTTACAATTCTTATCAGTTCCTGACATAAACGTACGACCTCTGTCTGCTCTATTGAATCCACCAATTGTCTTATATCCATGATCTCTTTCCTTTGAGGTGTTGTACGGTCGTTGATATATGATTGCGTTCCCGACCACGCGGACAATAGCATAAAAAACAGAAAAAGAAAAAAGGATCTGCAGTCTCTTACGCGCCTGATTGCACAGCACCGCAAATCCTTTTTCCTGTCTGCCAACGAACCCCGGAATCTTGTTTCATCATTTCGGTTTCAATGGATGCTATTTTTTCTCCATTGCAGCGCCCTTCTGCGATTCGAAACTGCCGAAATCGACGATCGATTTCTCTTTAAGGAACGAGATGGCGATCGCCCCAAAGAAGGCAAGCACTGACCAGAACAGGAACACATTGCCGAAATCGTATGTGTTATCGGGAAGCGTAACAACCAGGTATCCGGCAATCATGGGAGAAACAAAGGCCCCAAATTGTCCAACGCCGTTGGATACACCAACCGCCCGGCCAACCACTTCCTTGGGATAGCGCAGGGACGGGAAGGAATACATCATACCCCAGGCCAGGTTGACAAAGAATCCGCCGACGGCCAACCCCAGCAGAAGCATATTCGTATCGCCCTTGGAGACGTGCCCGATGAAGTAAAGGGCCGGGATGCATCCGATGAAAGATATGATAGTGACGACCTTGGGTCTGCCGTGGAACCATTTGTCCGCCATCCATCCGCCTATGTACATCGCAAAGAAGGCCACGACGTAAGGCAGGGATGCATAAAATCCCATTGTCTTCAGATTCATGCCATGCTGCTTGACGAGGAAGGTGCTGATCCACGTGGTCATCCCCCAATAAATCATCAACATGATCACGAGGCCGGCTGTGTAAAGATAGAATTGAATATCCGTCGCATACATTTTACTGCTGTATGTCTTTCCATGTTCACTTGCTTGCACATCGATGGAGGATGTGATCATGTCGTACTCTTCTTTTGTCACTTTTCCCATTTCGAACATGGTCTTCGGAGAATCGGATACATATTTCTTCAGCAACCAGACGCACAGAATACCCGGAACTGCCAAGACGAAGAATACGGGACGCCAGGCGCCGTCGAAGAAGCCTGCCGCCAGTTGGGTAACAAGAATAGGAACTATGGCAGGGGCCACAGCCCATGTGGTTGAAAAGAATCCGGTCGCCCTTCCCTTTTCTTGCCGCGGGAACCAGTTTGCAATCATCCGCATGGATGGTGCAAAATGTTGCCCTTCGCCGACGGCGAGGCTGAGACGGAGGGCAATGAATTGCCAGAAATTCTGGACAAATCCGGTTATTCCCGTGACGATTGTGAAGACCCAGACGGCAATGTTCATCGTTTTCTTAGGACCGATCCTGTCTGCCAGGTACCCTGCGAGAAACTGGGCCAGAGAGTATCCAAAGAAAAATATGGAACCCAGCCATCCGAGTTGAACGGCCGTCAACATGAGATCCTTCTGGATGAACGGTAGAAATGTTAATACGGAAATCCGGTCAAAGTAATTAATTAGGTAAACAAACCAGATGATAATCAATATCACATGGCGATATCCCCATGCCTTTTTTACACCGTCATTCATTATTTTTTATACCCCCTTTATTTTTTCATTATCAACTTAACATAATGACATCTACCAGGATCATATCCGGCGTAATTTACGCAGCCGGTTTTATGATTGTATATGCGCTCTCCTGATCTTTCCAGTCCCGACATCCCCCCTCTCCTCTGAAGTACGATGTTCCATGTTGTGATGGTCCGAATCCTGAAATTCTCTGCCGTGCCTAATTCATACAGATGTTAAAGGCAGACCTTATTCGTCTATCTTGGCAATCTTCTTCGCCATCTTCATTTTCTGGCCCAATTTTCCTAATCGCTGGTACATGATTCTCTGGCTCTGCGGCGAGCCCGCGCCGTGCATACTTTCCACGAGTGCAGTGCCGCCAGTCATGTTCTCGAGGAGTCTCAGAATCTTCATCCTTGTCTCTGTGGAAACACCCTCGACACCTTTCATATATTTTTTGACGTACTTTCCCACCACCGGACTCCTCAGATCCTTGTCGAAGGGAAGGGTCGCCATGATCCCCCCACCGATGTCATGAGCAAGCCTTGAGATATCGTAAATGAAGCGCGTGATATTGTGCTTTGTACAATTGGCAAGCAGCGGATCAGGATAGTACGCTCCGCTTTTCGTTTTCGAGCCCATTGCGGAACAGGCTACGGAGCCCGAATAAACCGTCTCCGCCAGATGCAGCATCTCCACGAGTTTATCTTTGATATGTGAGGCATCTAAAGTTCCCTGATATTGCGCTGCGAGCGCGCTTGCGCCGATGATGATATCCGAAACGCCTCCCTTGCATCCCCCGTAATTCTGGCGGTGCAGAGTGGCAAATCGCTCTACAAGCATTCCCGTAAAATCAATTTCACCGCACATGAATACCCTTTCCCAGGGAACAAATACATCTTCCAAAACAACGAGCGCTTCCCCTCCAACCATACCAAATTCACAATTGCCGGCATCTATGCCGCATTCAAATTTCCTCTCTTCGTTCGTCTGACGGCCAAAGATCAAAGTAACGCCCTTGGCGTCAAGGGGAATCGCGGCGACTATGGCATAAGCCTCGTCTCCCTCTCCCATAGCCTGGGTAGGCATGATCATGATTTCGTGGCTGTTAACAGCGCCCGTCTGATGCGCCTTTGCCCCCCTTACCACCACGCCGTCCTTGCGTTTTTCCACGACGCGAGTGAATAGATCGGGATCGGCCTGCTGGCTGGGCCGCTTGGAGCGATCCCCTTTCGGATCGGTCATCCCGCCGACAAGCATAAAGTTTTCTTCCTGGATCTTTTTGAGGTATTCCAGGAACCGTTCGAAATACTTCGTCTTGTGTTTCTCGTCCATTTCATACGTGGTGATGTAAAGGGAATTCAGAGCGTCAAATCCGACACAGCGCTGAAAGCAGCTCGCAGTTTCGTGTGCAATCAGCCTCAGCATCTGAACCTTCTTTATCAGGTCATCCACAGACTGATGAATATGGGTGAACCGGCTTATCTTTTTCCCGGTGATGTTGCTGGTAGCAGTTAAGAGGTCCTCGCTTTCCGGCAGCAGCGCCAGTTCATAAGTTTTTGCAGCAGAATTTATGTGGGGAAGGAAAGCCGGAGAAGTCGTACGGTCTTCAACCAACTCGCCATTGTAATATATGACCACTTTTTGCTCTTTGAGACTTTTTACATAATCTTCTTTGGTTCTAATCTTCATTTGTTGCCTCACTTTCTAACAGAATTTTCACTAATTCTTCCGGCGACGCTTTATCATCTCTACTCAATAAAGCTTGCTTATACTCACTGAAATCAACACTCCGTCGTGGGCAGGCCGTGTCGCAGCCAGTAACGAGCAATACCGCATCGAACCCCTCCTCATCCATTGTAACCCATTCTATATCAGGGCCTGCCGCAGACTTTATCTTCTCTACGTAGGCGACGCGGTCGAAACCCGGATTGCATCCTCCGCAATATTTTAACGCCACTCTCTTGATACCTGTCGAGCTCCGTCTTTCAGATTTCTCTTGTCCACAACGAGGCCATTGCCGGCCCACCGCCGACACATAAGGACGCGCCGCCCACCGTCAAGCCCAGTCTCTCCATTTCATAGTACATGGTAATGATAATGCGGAGCCCCGTGCTGCCCACCGGATGTCCGAGAGCAATACCCGACCCGTTATGGTTAACTTTTTCCAGATCCAGCACTATCCCAAAATCCTCTTTCAACTTCCTCCCGGCACCCAGCCACTGTGCTGCAAAGGCCTCATGAAATTCCCAATATTCAATGTCCGCGAATTTCATTCCTGCTTGTTTGAGGCACTTGGGAACGGCCACGGCAGGACCAAGACCCATAAATACGGGGTCCACTCCCTCACCGCAGATATTGATCAGCTTCATGAGAGGTTTAATCCCCAGTTTTGCCGCCTTATCCTTGGACATGATTACCGCAGCAGAGGCGCCGTCATTGATACCGGCGGCATTGGCGGCAGTAACGACACCGCCTTTCTTAAAAACTGTGGGCAACTGCCCCATGGTTTCCATACTGGCATTCCTTATGGGATGCTCATCGGTATCGAAAACTTTAATGCCTTTTTTGGTCTTTATCTCCACAGGAACGATTTCCCGTTTAAATCTCCCTTCGTCGATGGCATGGACAGCCCGTGTATGGCTTAACAAGGCATGCTCATCACATTCCTTCCGTGTGATTCCATATTTCTCCGCAACATTCTCTGCCGTCACGCCCATGTGACCGGGAACGAGCTCATCGATTAAACCATCATGCAGCATGCTGTCTTCGATAGTCCCCTGGCCCATGCGATAACCCATTCTCGCCTTCGGGATCAGATAAGGCGCATTCGTCATACTCTCGACACCCACAACGAGGCCGACCTCCGTCTTGCCAAGCATGATATTGTGGCAGGCGATCTCCAAAGCCCGCATCGCGGAAGTACAGTTCTGATTAACGTTCACAGCACCGCTTCTATGGGGAAGGCCTATCCTCATGCCCACCTGCCTCGCAGGCAAGGATCCCTGCATCGCCGTATAAAGCTGCCCCATGCAGATCTCATCGATGATATCTGAAGGGATTCCCGCCCTTTCTATCGCAGCCTTTCCGGCAGTCATCGCTAAATGCCTCGCCGGTACATCCTTCAGCGCGCCGAGAAAATCGCCGTCCTGCAGGCACTCACCATCACTACGTCCTTCATTTTCATTTTGCTCCCTATGGTAATTTACGCGTCAAATTTTAAACAATCGTATGACCACCATCGATGTAAATTTCCGCTCCCGTCATGAAAGCAGGGCATGTGGCCATATAAAGCGCTGTTGACTGTAATTCATCTAATTTCCCCACCCTGTTCAAAGGAATCATCTTCTTGACCAGTCCTTTTCCCACTTCCGAATCGAAGAAATCACGATTAAAGTCGGTGAGGATATATCCGGGACAGAGGGCATTAACCTGCACGTTATCGCGCATCAACTCCAGAGCCATCACCCTCGTCAGCTGAATGACCGCAGCCTTGCTCGCACAATATCCCGCCATGTTGCGGGCGGAAATTTTCCCCAGGATGGAGGCGACATTGATAATCCTGCCGCTCTTTTGTTTGACCATTATTTGTCCGACAGCTCTCGAAACCAGGAACGTGCCCCGGAAATCCACACCCATGACCTCGTCCAGATCCTCATCGGTCATTCTCAAAACAGGCTTTTCGCTTCCCGGAATCCCGGCGCTGTTCACGAGGATATCAATCCGGCCAAATTCGTCGAATATTTCCTGGATCACTCGGTCAACGGATTTGGAGTCGCGGACGTCCATGGATTTACCGGCTGTTTTGATACCGAACCTCTTTTTTATTTTTTCCGCCGTCTCCTGGCATGCGGATAAATTTCGTGCAACTAATACGACGTTTGCCCCCGCTTCGGCATAGGTTTCCGCGATCGCCAAGCCTATCCCCCTGTATCCGCCGGTAATAACGGCCGTCTTCCCGTGTATGGAAAAAAGTTTCTCAACCAGATCTTTCGTCATATTGTCTCCCGTGCTCCTTATCGCCACAAACGCTTCTGTTCGCGTCAATCCAACGGCAATATCACGCGAACATCCCTTTAATTTTCGCATGCGAAGAATTCAGCATCTTGATGTAGTTTTCAAATGTGAGATTTTTCAATCCACCACCGGTGTAAATCTTTTGAGAGTCAAGTGTCCGGATTATATCCGCCTCCTCCTTTGTCGGCGGCGGCGTTGTCTTTAAATCAGGGGACACCTTCAAGTCCCATGACACTTCCTTTCTTACAGCCTCGGCAGTTACTCCCGGATGCACAGAATCAAGGTAAGCCTCCTTCGTTTTTTCATCAAATCTAAAGATCGCCATGTTCGAAATGATGACTGCGGGACCGCCTCCCGGATATCCGTATTTCTCCCGGCAACCGGGACCGTCCAGGTATCCCGGCGAGGTAATAAAATCCACCTTCTCCAGGAACCGGCGTTTCTGCTGGTTCATCATGATCAACGTTCTTTTCGCTGATATCGCAATGTCATTAGCGCCGCCGCTTCCGGGAAGCCGTGTTTTTGGCTTTTCGTAGGTGCCGGCGCCGAATATCGCGGTACTGTTTAAGTTCCCGTATTTGTCAACCTGCGCGCCCCCCAGCATGCCCATATCGAAATATCCACGCTGCTGGTCGGAGAATGCCCTCCACAGGGAAGTTATGCAGATGGCGTTTTCCCCGCACGCATTATCTCCAATACCAAGCATGAGGCGGTAAGGTGTCGGGCCGATACATCCCGACTCCACTGCCAGGATGACATTCGGCGCATGTGTCAATTTGGCGACAAGCGCTCCCAGGCACGGTATACCGACACCAACGAAGACAACCTCTCTGTCCCTGATCTCTCTTCCGGCTGCAGCAACCAGCAACTCCTGAAGCGTATAATCCTCAGCATATTTTTTTTCATTTGTGCTCATAAATTGTTCCCTTCCCCTGTTCGGTTCTATTCGTCTATTGGATCTGCGCTCACACTATGCTCTTGCAGAACTTGCGTTCAATCTGCGCCAGTTTTTTCAACCGGGCCCAACCCACCTTTTTGCAATACTCGTCATGGTCCTTACAACCGAACGCCCACTCATCCATCCACTTCTTGAAGCCATCTGCCGTATCTATCTCGGCCATCATCTTCATATGAAAGGGTATATCGTATGCGTATGCATAGGGCATGTTCCACGGATGGCTGCAGAACGGGACCTCAACGACGGCGTCCACTACATACTGGGGCACGGTGGTAAATGTGGGAACCTTCTTGATCTCGTCGGTTGAGACTATCTTCTCGCAGGTTACGATTGTCCTCGTCGCCGCCCTGGCGATGTTTTCCGCATTTGATGAAAAGCCGATGAATTGAGTATTACCCAATATGTCGGCCCTGTTGGCATGGATGATGGCGACATCGGGTCTTGCGGCGGGTACCAGCGCCACCTTCTTGCCCCCGTACGGATCGTCTATGACCTTGATCATATCGTTATAGTTTTCAACGGAGGTCCCCGCGAGGGATCTTGTCACCATGAACGGAAGACCCATGGCGCCGGCCAAGAATCTAAGGCCCATGGTATAGTTCGAAAATTCGCGCACCTCTATTTTATGCGGGAGACCCTCTTCCACGGCACGCCTGTAACTCGGGCTGACACCGGCTACTGCAAAGGCGAGCCAGGCGACCTCGACTCTCTTTATCTGACCGGTGCCGACAAGATAATCCCCGACCTCGCAGGGACTGTCCCCCATCAGCGTTAAATTTTTCTGTCCCTGCCTCACGATCTCATACGTTGGAGCAACAACCTGCTCCCCGCCCATGCCGCTGAAGGCGATTGAACATCCGTCAAACACATATTTGGAAATCGCCTCTTTGAGAGTCATCCGCTTGTCCAACGATTTTTTCGTATCCTCTGCTTTCATTAGTGATACTCCCTTTTTCATTTTATTCTGCTTCGAAAAGTTAGCGTTCTCATTTTTTCAGATCCTGCCTATCATTAGTCTCCAAACTCGTGCCGAAAGTCGGCTCCAACTCCAAGGCTTTCGCATCATCGAATGTCTCATCAATTCCGGACAGGTATCTCCCAAGGCGCCTTTTCTCATCGAAATCATAATCCAGGTTAAGCGCGATGGTCTCCATGATGGGAGATCCTCCGCCATGTACGCCTGCAATTTCATACCATGACGACATGGGCGATGCGCCGATGTTCTCAACAAATTTCCAGATTTTAAGAGAGGTTTCCGGAGACAGTTTTGGATTCCTCACAATGAATTTTTCCAGATATTTCTTCGTACTTTCCGCATGGAAATCCTCTTCAAAAGGAAGCGTAACTGCAATGCCTCCGGCGATTTCCGTCAATAAGTTGTATTCGTGATATATTAGCTCCCCTGTAAGCCTCCGGCCAACATTGGCGTAAATCTTATTTGGGAAGAAAACGCCGCTCGAGGTTAACTCCCCATAAAGGGCCGAAGCCACGCCTGCTGCATAAGCAAGTTCGGCAGCCCCGGCATAACTTGAAAGCTTCTCGCGAATGTGGGATATCTTTTGAATATTATTTGCCTCTGCCGCGAGCATGGCAGCACCGCACAGGACGTCCGACATGCCGGGTTTGCACCCGCTGTAGCTGTGGCGGTGGGAGTCCGCAAAGAGAAGGGCAAGCCGACGCCCAAATTCCCATTCCCGGCACATGAAAACCCTTTCTTTGGGGACGAATACATTGTCGAAAACGACAACCGAATCCGATACCCCATATTTGCAGAAGGGCGGTGCGCTCGGGTCATCCTTTTCTCGCAGCCACACAGGGCGCGTGACCAATGTGATTCCATCCCAATCTGCAGGGATTGCAAAAGCCACGGCAAAGTCACGGTCGTCTTCCATCAAGGCCCGGGTGGGCAGCACGAATATCTCATCCGCATAGGCCACCTGAGTAATAGACATCTTGACACCGCTAACCACAATCCCGTCCTTATGCTCTTCCACGATGTGAACATATGCATCAGGGTTTGGCTGCTCGCTGGGCCTTTTCGTGCGGTCTCCCTTGCTGTCCGTCTGCGCACAGCAGCCATCGCAATCCTTCATCTGATATAGCCGGAGGTAGGTCATAAACCTTTTATGATAATCTGTTCCTCTGGCCTCATCCATTTCTTTCGTACAGATTGCCAATGCAGTAATAGCATCGTGTCCCATGCACCTCTGTATGCAGCCCCCGACCCGGCGTGCGACACAGCGGATCATTTTTTGTTTCTGCAAGAGATCGTAGGGGTTCTGCGGCAAATGGGACCATCTGTTAATCTCCTCGCCAGTTATGGAGGATGTTGTGGTTATTAATCCTTTCCATTTAGACTCCTGGGCCAGATCGAAAGTAACATCGAGAACATTGATGCCTGGCCGGAGGCGATGGTCATCTCTGCCAACTTTTTCTCCACCTATGAATACATTTGGTTTCATTTTGAACATATCTTCATGGTATTGATCTTTAGTCCGCAGCATCGTCCGACTCCTTTTATTTCAATTAAAAGCTGATGCTTTTCGTCTCCATTATAGAGACTGTACACGATAAAGCAGACGTTGTGCCATTTCGAGAAAGATCATCAAATAATAGGTCAATCATTCGAAATCGTGGTGTATTCTTAAAATGAGCTTGCAATTATCAGGGAATCATGCTTTGAATTTGTTGTCCTAAATTAGGTCACATCGGACATTGCGGGACACAGTGAGACATAGTGAGACATTTAAGTTTTTGTCTCAACCGAAAAGCATTTGTTGGAAGAAACTGATGTCTTCAAGAAAAAACTCGAAAAAGGAGCGGCACGGAAAGAGATATGGACTTTGTCGAAAAATTTGATGTGCTTTATGCGGAATGGAAAAAATATATAAGCGGAACGCCGGTCAGCGAGTTTATAATATCCTCTACGATACTGGATTCATGGGACAGGTGTAGGGAAAACAATGTCAACCCTTATCTAACGAGGGTTCCCGTGGTCCTTGATGATTATGAACTGGCAGAAATTTTGAAAAAAAATGAAGAGCTTATAGACATAAGCCTTCCCTTCATGAAGAACCTCTATGGTCTTGTCGTAGGGTCCGGCTTCTTAGTTGCCCTTTTCGATGCTGACGGATACATGTTGAAGCTGGTCGGGGATAATGATGTGATGGAGAGGGTGAAACGGGGCAATTTCATTGTGGGCAGTTGCTGGTCTGAAGAAGTAGCAGGCACCAATGGCGCAGGGACAGTAATAAAATTAGAGAAAGCTTTTCAGGTCTACGCTAGCGAACATTATTGCATCAACTCTCATAAGTGGACCTGTTCAGGAGCTCCGGTTCATGATTTAAACGGCAAATTGATCGGTGTCATTGATATGACAGGGCCATATCAAAAAGCCAATCCGCATACGCTGGGGATGGTCGCAGCCGCAGCACATGCGATAGAGAATGAAATACGGCTGCGAAAGGCATTGACAGAATACAGGATCGCGCACAGCTTTCAAAAGACGGTCATATCCTCTATTCCCGAAATCATAATGACTGTGGATAATGACGGATGTATTTCGATGATGAATAAAAACGCAAAAAAAGCCTTTGGAGAGGATTCAGACAGATTTCTAGGGAAAAACATGGCCGAAGTCTGGAGCACTTATAATAAGAACCTGCTCAATCTGATAAACAATAACAACTCTCTCACGGATATAGAGGTGAGAATCGCCTGTAAGAGCGTGCAGGGGGATTACACTTTGTCCTGTTACCCTATAATGTCAATGGACGATATCATTGGAAAGGTTATCATACTGAATGAGATTAAGAGGGCCCGGACGCTTGCAACGAAAATGATGGGAGCAAAGGCGAAATTTCGCTTTGAGGATATCATTGGTCAGAATGCGAACTTTCTGGAAACAGTCAGGCAGGCCAAAATAGCATCCCAGATCAAATCCAATGTGCTGCTCTTGGGAGAAAGCGGTACGGGGAAAGATGTTTTCGCTCAGGCCATTCACAACAGCAGCGGTCGCAGCGATGGTCCATACCTCGCCATTAACTGCACGACGATTCCCCGCGACCTGATAACCAGCGAACTTTTCGGCTATTCCGAGGGGGCATTTACAGGATCAAGGAAAGGCGGTAGCCCGGGTAAATTTGAGCTCGCAGACGGTGGCACAATCTTTTTGGACGAAGTAGGGGAAACCCCCTTGGAGCTGCAGACCGCCCTCCTGCGGGTCATAGAAGACAAATCTATAATCAGGATCGGTGGTGCCAGGGTAACAACGATAGACGTGAGGATCATAGCGGCAACCAATAAGAATCTGAAGGAAGAAGTTCGAAAAGGCAAATTCCGCGAGGACCTGTATTATCGATCAAACGTATTCACGATTCGTCTCATACCCCTTAGGGAAAAAAAGGATGATGTCCCCCTTTTAGTCGAGTGTTTTGTCAGTAATATTGGCAAAACGATGGGGAAGAAAATCGAGAAAATCGAAGATGAGGTCTTCGAGAGATTCATGAATTACAATTGGCCGGGAAATGTAAGAGAATTGCAAAACGTCTTGGAAAGAATGATCAATATTGCACATACGAACATACTTACGGCTGACCTCTTGCCGTCAGAAATTACGGATTCAAAGTCAAGTGACGACATTTACAAAATTGAACCGGTAAACAAAATAGAGCGTGAATTAATAATGAAGATGATCAAATCGAATATCCCCAAGAGAGAGATTGCAAAGAAATTGGGAATAGCGAGAAGCACATTATATCGGAAATTGAATGAAATACAGAATCATGCGGCAGAGTAAATAATTGTGCGTGCACTAAGGGGAGCTGTGGAAAAAGCCATCACAAATTAAATCGCGTTGCATTTATTGATGCTTCTTACGTCATCTTGCATTTCATCAGTATGGAATCAGCATAAAAATGGAAGAGACAAGGTTTGGCAATTTAGTTTTTATTCCAGGGATGGGTTGCGGAAAGTACCCCTTTTGCAATTCTTTGTATATCGATGATAAGAAAAAGGCAATCATCGATCCGGCTTCGGACGAATCATATTTAAGGAAGCTTGCCAGGGGAAAAAAGGTCGATATAATAATTAATTCCCATTACCACGAGGATCATATTGCCTTTAATTACCTCTTTCCTGAAGCCGAACTTTATGTGCACGAGGCCATAGGCACCTGCTTCAAGTCCTACAATTCATTTCTGGACTACTGTGGATTGCTCGATTCCAAATACAGGGCGGAATGGGACGATCTTTTTCTTAATAGATTTCATTTCGAGGAGCGCACACCCTCTGTCGAGTTTGGGGATGGGGATCTCTTAATTTTTGGCGATACGAAATTGCGGGTTATCCATACCCCGGGCCATACCATCGGACATTGCAGTTTTCATTTTCCCGATCAGGGAATATTATTCATGGGTGATCTCGACCTCTCCCGATTCGGTCCCTGGTACGGAGACAGGGTTTCGGACATTGATCAGACCATACAATCCATGCGCAGATTATTGGAAATCCCTGCAGACATTTATATCACCTCGCACGAAACTGGTATAATTCGAGGCGATATTACTGAGATGGTCGAAACGTATCTTAATGTTATTACGCAGAGGGAAAAGAAGATATTGGAATTCTTGGAAAGACCGAGAACTGTACATGAGATTGTCGAGCGCTGGATCATTTTCAAGAGAGAGCTTCAGCCCCGGTATTTTTTTGAGTTCGCCGAACGGGGAATGATAATCAAGCACCTGGAGCGATTAATTAGAAATGGCAACATAGGAACCGAAGAAGGCAAATTCTATTTTATCTCATCTTCTGACAAAACATGATTACATCTTCTGAACTGTCTTATTAACACCTTCGTTGCTTTCCTTCTCCCGAATTACCTATCTCCCATTGGCGTTATTGCTATTTGTTACATCTTTCTACCCGTTATCAATGTTCTGGTCCGGTGGTCGAAACTGGCGACTTGTATTTACAAAGATTGGATATCCCGTTTTCAATTCAGCTCATCGCTCTCCGTTGAAAATTAATTTTCACTTTTGTTTACGGGCGATGTGTTGGTGACCTGCCCCCAGAACACGTACCACATTCATAATCTAAGTTCTGCCTTTATGAGGGCTCCTATGGGAGCCGTTTCTATTTATTTCCAATCGTAATGTAACATAAAAAAGTAAAATAGAAAAATTAAGACTTCAGGAAGGCAGCCGCAGGCTGCATCCGCGGGGAATAAGCTGCCAAGGAGTAGCATGTTTCATCTCGCATTCAACGATCTTCTCTGACAAAGCGACCTGCGAATTTGTATTTGAAGCCTGAATAATCGATCATCGACATTGTCAATCTCTCTTTCATAAAAACGAGTTTTTCAACATCTCTTCCTGCCTTATCCGACAGAAGATATGTATCAATCGCAGCATTGTGATAAATTTGTGATAATCTCCTCCCGTGCCTCGTCTATGGGCTTGATGCCGGGACGCAGGTTCTTGGGGTAGTGGTGGGCATAGCGCATGACCGCGGACACAAGGCTGGACACAAAACGTAGTGTCTTTTTATGCCTTTCTTGAGTCTAATGCATGGCAGACATAAGGCTATTATTGATCTAAGTCGCTTTAAATGCCTCACTAATTATAGGTCGCATTTAGAATAAAACAGTACAATATCAACATGTTATGTTGCCTCATCGATGCGTTTATTACAACGAATTAATTAGATTTTGGAACTGTATATTGGGGTGGCGTAGATGCCCTTTCACGCCGGTAACCCGGGTTCGAATCCCGGTGGGGACGCCAGAAAAATTTAAGGGGCTATCAATTTATGGTAGCCCCTATTTTTCTTTGTGCTCTTCTTCTTGCAATACAAATAAGATTCTTACGCACGGCTGTACAAGAAGATGCACAAATTTCTATGAAAACAGAATGAATAAATAGAACCGCACCCTATTTCCCCTCAACTACCTCCGGCTGGGGGTGCTGCCGGGTCCCCGGCGGGGGGAGCGGGAGGTGGCTCCGATTCTTTGGTCTGTGATGGGCAAGGATGTTTACACTCTTTCTTGAGTTTTTTGTCTTTCAACTCGTCAGCGGTGCATTTTGTCCCGTCCTTCTTGCACTCTTTGACGATCTCCCCCTTAGGCGCCTTACCACCTTTGGCCACCGCAAACCCGGTGAAACCGAAAACAAACAGACCAGCAACTACAACCGCCAATACCTTCTTCATCTTTTCTTACCTCCTATTTTTTTCAAGGGGCTTAATCCTCCATAACCATTTTCACTCATAAAAAATTTGATAAACTATTTCGTCTGTGCATTAGATTTGTAACAAGAACGGTTTTGTGCATCAAGGAAATCTTGACCACATAGATTTGTCCTGTTGTCAACAAATAGAATTGTCCTTGACTTCTGATAAAAGACTTCATATACTATATTCACTAAGTAAGTTTGGATTAAGACATTTTGAATTGCAAAGGATGGCCACCATACTTTTTAGAGTATCGGTGGCTTTTTTCTTTCTGTCATAGTGAAAATCCGACTTAAGAGAATTTTTGGAAAGGAGGATTAAAGCGATGTCAGAAGGTAAAGTAAAGTGGTTTAACGAGAGTAAAGGCTTTGGTTTCATCGAAAAGGATGACGGTGGCGATGTGTTTGTTCATCACAGTGCCATACAAACCAGCGGCTTCAAGACATTAAATGAAGGCCAGCGTGTCAGCTTTGATGTTACGCAGGGCCCGAAGGGCCCGGCAGCAGAAAATGTGAAGCCATTATAAGTTCACAAGAAGTAAGCAAGAGGCACTCAGACATAAAATAGTGGGAGTGCCTTTTTGTTTTTACCAATAATCCTGCGTACCGGTGATAGTTAACGTGGGGTTCATAAGATCCACTAACCTTTTAGGAATGAGGAAAATAAATGAATAAAAATTTATATGTAGGCAATCTCACGGTAAATGTTACCGAAGATGTCATAAAGGACAATTTTGCTAACGCGGGGAAAGTAGCTACAGTGACAATTATCAAAGATAATTATACAAAACACTCCAAGGGATTTGGATTCGTGGAAATGGAAACTGAGGAAGGTGCGCGTCAAGCCATCGAAATGTTCAACGGTGGAAAGCTTGACGGCAATACAATTGTTGTCAACGAGGCCAAACCCAAAAGAGAGCAGGGAGGCCAGAGACGAGATTCCGGTCGAAGCGGAGGATTTAGAGGCGGAAACAGCGGAGGAGGTCGCAGATACTAAGTAGGGTTAACATTATCCTGATCTCTGGCAGGAAAGAGAAGACCGGACACTGATGAGTCTTGTGTTATACCTGATAAGCATCGTGAATATTAGACAGCCATAAATATTCAAGAGCTCCAATAATGTTGTATGGAATAGGCAAGATGGAAAAACAAGGCAGTTCCAGAAATGGCTCTGCCTTTTTTATTTTGGTATCGCTTAAGAATTGCGGGCTGGAATGTTGAATTCGGTAGCGAGCGAATGACGAACGATACTGTTCCTTAAGAATCGAAGATTCTCTGCAGCTTGCTGCGGAGAGCTTCAGTAGATGTTTTGAAATAGAAAACCAACATAACAAGGAAGATTTTAATAAAATTCATCTACTCTCCAAAACAAGAAAGGATGGTGAATTGTTCCCACCCTCTCTTGTTTATTTGCAACTCATTACTATAAATTACTTCACGGAAGCTTTTAATGCCTTACCAGCTTTAAATTTAGGGACCTTTTTGGCCTTAATATTGATTGGTTTGCCGGTCTGTGGATTTCTTCCCGTTCTGGCAGATCTTTTCACAACAGAGAAAGTTCCAAAACCGATGAGAGTAACCTTGTCCCCTTTTTTAAGCGCTTTCTTGATCGTTTCAAGGAAGGCCTTTACTGCCTTTCCAGCCTCCGCCTTGCTACAGGTAGCTTTTGCAACTTCATTGATGATATCCACTTTGTTCATTCCTTCTCCTCCTTTTTGATATTAATTATGATCTGCCTGAAGCAGCAACTTTCTGCACCAATACACCTACTACAAGAAATCTACAACTAAAAAGGGAGTCAGACGAATAAATTTTAACTCCATTATCATTCAACTGGATGGGAAAGGAATTACAATTGGGGAGTCTCTTCGTCCTGAAATTCTCTCTGCTTTCCGATCCTATAGGCATCTATGATAGCAAATATCCAAAAGCAAACAATAACGTAGAAAACAGCGTCATGATAGGGATCTGTGGTTAACATTTTTGATCCGACAATGTCTGAAAGCTCTTGCAGGTTCGTGGTACCACCCTGCACCTTAACCATAACGTCGTCAAGGCGATTGAGTGCAGATACCGTGGCCGACCAGATCATGTAGCCTAATCCGGTAAAGACAAAAAACATGATAACCAGCCCCCTCCAATACCTTTTTAAATGGAGATGGCCAACGCCAGGAAAGACGAATGTGGATAGAAGCGCGGCTTTATATGATACTTTCATTTTGATGCTCGTTACCGTCGTCCTTGCACTTCAAACGGGAAAAGCTGTTGTGCAGATCTCCGCACCGTGATTTCTATCAAGGCTTTCTTTTTGGCTGCTTATCAAGTTTGTTTTTTGA